>JAFGQW010000261.1 GCA_016935485.1 Planctomycetota bacterium
CACTTCGCGCGCGACACCCGCACGCGCACGCTTCGCCATCGCGGAACGGGGTCAGACCCCAGTCGTCACACCCCGCGGCGGCTCACCGCCCGTCGGCGCGCGGCCGAGGTTCCGTCAGCCGCTTGAGCGCCTCCGCGCCGTGCTCCAGCGAGCCGGACGTGCGGTCGAGCCACCGCCAGACGAGCGCGATCAGCGTCGCCAGGCTCTGGCTCCGGGCCTTGAGCACGATCCCGTCCTCCTCGTGCGAGATCACCTTGGCCCAGCCGTTGATGTGCCGGAGCACGACGTCGGCGCCGGGCACCAGGGCGGGGTCGAACGGGAAGTGCACGTCGGCGGAAGCGGCAGGAAGGAAGGTCTCCACCAGGTTGTAGACCACGGCAGCGAGGCGTTTCACGTCCAGGAAAGCGACGAAGCTCCCGTTCTTCCACGGCAGCCCACCGAGCGCGTGCGCGAAGCTCGGATTGTCGAGCACGCTCTCGCCCGGCTCCGCGTGCTGTCGGATCGCGTCCCTAAGCCCGGCAGGAAACAGCGCGACGACCAGCCGATCGCCGACGAACCCGAGCACCGGACGGAGCGACCCACCCGGCAGCTCCACGACACGCACCGGGTTCTCGCCGAAGGAAACCTCGCGGGACCGGATCCCGGCGGCGTCGAACAGCGCCTCGAGCACCCGCGCGGCGTTCGCGCGGTCCCGGACTTCCCACATCATCACGACTCCCGGGATGAAGCCGTTCCGCGGCAGCTCGCAGTACAGCACTCCCTCGTCTCCGAAAGCGGCGAGCAGGTCTTGACGGATCTCGAGTCCGAGCGTGCCTTCGAGCCGCGCGCGTCCGCGCTCGAGCCGGCCCGTCGCGCGCGGCGGCAGGAGCGTCGTCGCCGCCTGCCACAGGAGGTCGTGGCACCGCCCGAGGTCCAGGCGGAGCGCCACGACGGCGACGGCGCTGCGGGGCACGCGTCTGAGCGCCGCCTCGCTCCACGAACTGGCGCCGGCAGCGAGCAGGCCCCGGCACGGCGCGGGGGCGTCGAGGTAGAACGTGTCGAGGCTGTCGCCGTCGTGCACGGCGGAGGCGTAGTAGACGGCCTCGAGACCGTCGAGGCCGAGATCGTGCACGGCACCCAGCCACTCGTCAGGGAGCAGGCCGCGAAACCGCTGGGCAAGGCTCGCCATGTTCAGGAACGCCTCGACCAGCGCGCCGGGCTCCGCCTTGGCTCGCGCGCGCCGGAAGGACGGGAGGTGGCAAAGCGCGTTCCTGCCGCCGTCCCGGTGGACGTCGATGCAACGCTGGAGAAGCGACGGATGGAGGCCCACGAGGAGGAGGTTCTCGAGGCGGGTCCCACACACGTGAAGCTGCGGGTACCCGCGCTCCCGCCGCAGGACCAGGATCTCCTGACCGCGGTGGCACAACGCGGAACGTACCACGCCCCCCCGCGGATGTTCGGGATCCGGCGCCGGCAGCAGACCTTCCAGCAGATCCGCCAGCCTGAGCTCGAAGTCCTTCCGGCGGTCGCCGAGGTCGAGCGCCAGCACGACGCCCGGAACCGGAACGGGGCCGTGGCGAGCCCACACGACGGTGACGCCGCCCGCGATCGCGGCCATCCGACCCGCGAAGAAGCGCTTGACGAGCTCGTATTTCCACGCGGCCTCGGGCGGCGCCCCCTCCGCCGCCGCCGTGAACGCGGCAATCACGCCGGCGAGCAGCTGCTGCACCTCGGGCTCCTGCCACAGCCCGAGCAATTGCAGCTCCTCGGCGGCGCGGCTACCCTCTTCGAGACCGGCGACCGACACGAACGCGAACACGTCGCGGGGCGCGATCGCCTCGAGCGTGAGCGGCGCGGCGTCGCTTCCGGCGGTCTGGGCCGCGGTCGCGACCGCCAGTAGCGCCAGCACAACCAGGAGGGCGCAAGCAACCGCCGCTCGCCGCCCGAGCTTCCATGCCGCACTTCTCATCGCTGGTTTCCCTTCCCGCTGGCCCGACGCCCGGCACACGCACCGCGGAGGTCGGGGACTCTTCCGCCTCCCGCCACCCGCCGATTCTCCCGCGCCTTCGCGGGGCCGTCAAGGCAAGCGCGCGCGGCGCGCGGCGGCCAATGCTATAATTCCGTTCCGTTCCCGCCGCCGGTGGAGGTGTTGCCTTGTCGCCACGTCGGTTCCCTGTCCTTGCGGCTGTCGCGCTCCTCGCCGCCGCCTTGGCGGAGTTCCGTCCAGCCGCCGCCCAGCCGCTCGACCCGGCGCTCGAGAAGGCCCGCCAGGAAGCGCGCTCCGAGGACCGCGGCAAGCGCCGGGCCGCGATGGAGGCGCTGCTCGGCGCCGACGAGGAGGGCAAGGCGCTTCTCAGGCCGATCCTGGCGCGCCGCATCGAGAACGAGCTGCGCGCGCTCCGCGCGTTCGGCCGCTCCCCCGCCGGCAAGGCGCTGCGCCAGACGGCGGCGACCCGGCTGGAGGCCGCCCGCAAGGAGGCGCTCGCCGTCATCTACGACCGGTCGATCTACCCCGAGGAGAACCACGGTATCGTCGGCCAGCCGATCGTGGACGAGAAGGTCGGCAAGGTGCGGGCGCTGTGGGAGCGGCCCGCCCGGACGCTGCGCGCCGAGTTCCCCGCGCTGGATGCCCTGCTGGCCGACCTGGAGCTCAACTTCGCGCTCCTGCCCCGGACGGGCGGCATCGAGTTGCCGCCGGACCTCCCCGACCTCGAGGCGTGCCTCGCGCTGGCCGATCGCGCCGTGGACATGCCGTCCATAGACACCGGCTCCACGCGCAGCCGCCGCGAGGAACAGGTCCGGGAGGCCATCCGCCAGGTGGAAGCGGAAGCCACGCCGGGAGAGATCAAGGTCGTCGAGCTCCTCAACGACTACCGCCGGATGATGGGTCGCCTGCCGCTGGCGCCGCACCTCCTGCTGATGCGCGCGGCGCGCAAGCACTCCCAGGAGATGGAGGATCTGAACTACTTCTCCCACACCTCCCCCACCCCCGAGCTGCGCACGCCTTCCATGCGCGCGGCGCGCGAGGGCTACGGCGGGAGCTGCGCGGAGAACATCGCGCGGGCGGGCTCTCCCGAGGGCGCGCACGAGGGCTGGTACAACAGCTCCGGCCACCACCGCAACATGCTCGGCCAGCACCGCGTCATCGGCCTGGGGCGCTCGAAGGGCGGCGGTTTCTGGACGCAGATGCTCGGCTCGGGCGGCCTGCCGTCCGGCGCGAAGACACCCGAGGCGCCCGACTGGCTCACCTACGTGAAGCGGGCGGCGGCGATCCCGGCGCGGGATCTGGACTCCCAGCTCGCGCTCGCCGAGTGGTGCCGAGGCCACGGCCTGCTGCGCGCCGCCGAGCGCGCATGCGCGCTCGTGCTGGAGCAGCGCCCGGACGATCCTCAGGCCCGGAAGATCCTCGGCGAGGTGCAGGGCGACGGACGCTGGGTCCACGCGGCCGAAGCGCCGACCGCCGAGAACGAGAGCCCGGCGGCCCGCATCAAGGCGCTCGAGCCCGGGCTGAAGCACGACGACCCCTACCACCGGCTGCGCGCGGTGCGAGCCCTGGCCCAGCTGTTCGAGCCGGCGGCCGAGCCGCTCGTGATCCGCGCCCTGGACGACGACCATCCGGACGTGCGCATCGAGGCGTTGCTCGGCCTGATGGCCGGGATCGGACCCCGCGTGGAATCCTCCCTCAAGGGCCGGCTGCGGGACAAGAACCCGCGCGTGCGCCACTTCGCTGCGGCCGCGCTCTACCGGCGGGGCGACGCCGCGGGCGTGCGCG
>JAFGQW010000043.1 GCA_016935485.1 Planctomycetota bacterium
CGGGAATCCAGCGCGGCAGCTGGTAGGCGATCAGCCAGGCGAGCGCGAGGCAGATGTAGAAGCTTGGCAGGTAGAGAAAACGCTCGGAGACGGGAAAGTCCACGTCCTCGGAGAAACGCAGCAGCCGCATCCCCTCGAGGAGACAGGACAGCGGCGCGAGGCTCACGTAGAAGCCGAGGACTGCCAGCGCCAGCAGGCGCCCCTGCTTCCACACGAAGAGCAGCGCGACGGGCGCGGCCGCGACCGCGAGGTGGCCGAGCAGCAGCAGGACGCCGACGACGGGGGCGGTCCACGGGATGCTCGGATAGATGTTGAGCGGCAGCGGGAAGATCGCCTTGCCGAGATACCAGAAGCCCGCGTGGAGGAAGGCGAAGAAGATCTTGAAGAAGGCAATGGTCTTTCCCGTTTCGAGGTCGAGCCAGGGGCCGCCCTCCTGGGGCACGGGCCCCGCGCCCGTCACGACCACCCCCGACTTGACAGCGAAGTAGACCACCGCGCCCAGGACGGTGAATCCCGCCACCGCGATGGCGCACGCCACGGCGAGTCGCTCCCCGGGCCGGCTCTCCCGCAGCCACACGGGGCGCGCCGGCAGGTGGAGATCGCCGGCCCCGCGGCGGCGCGCCACGAAGCGGACGAGCTCGTACGCGAGCAGCACCACCCCCAACGGCAGCGCCATCTCCTTGGTGAGCGCGGCCACGAGCGCCAGCGTGATCCCGCCAGCCAGCGCGCCGGAGGAGCCCGAGTTCCGGAACCGGACATAGCACCAGAACGCGGCGAGGTAGAAGGTCGTCGCCATCACGTCCGTGCGGCCCGCGATCCAGGTGACGCTCTCGGTGTGGATGGGATGCACCGCAAAGAGCACGCCGGCCGCCAGCGCCACCCAGTGGCGCCGGCAGAGCGAGCGCACCAGCAGGAACACGAGCAGCGAGTTGAGCGCGTGGACGAGCACGTTGGTGAGGTGAAAGCCCACCGGGTTGAGCCGTTCCCACTTGAGCTCGGAGCGCGCGCCGGACTTCGCGAACTCATGCCACTTCTGCGTGCGTCCCCAGAAGAAGGTGTCGAGCATGTAGCTCAGCGCGATCACCGGCCGGTAGTAGTTGATGGGAGATAACCCCGGCGCTCCCGCGCCCCGGCCCGCGAGCTGCGCGAAGTCCTTGGTCAGCACATTCTTCCAGTAGTCCTGCCAGCGGCTCTGCACGTCCCGCGCCCCGGCCATCCAGCCCACCAGGAAGTCGTTGTTGGTGAGCAGGTCCTTGTCGTCGTAAGCGAAGTGGTTGGCCACCGCGCTGATGGTGATCGGGTTGGTCAGGTTGTCGGTGACGGGCAGGCCCACGTAGGCGACAACCACCGCCACGAGCACGATCGCGGCCGCGATCCGCGAGCGGCGCGGCACCCGCGGGCCGAAGCGGACGAGGGCGGCGATGCTGAGCAGGAGCAGCGGGCCGTAGGCCAGCGTGAAGAGCCCGAGGACGGTGGCGACCGCGGCGACGACGAGCGACGTCCAGAAGGCGGTGTTCTCGTCGCGCGGGCGCAGCATCACGTACGCCAGGCGGCCGAGCACGCCGCCGACGAGGCCGGACACGATCAGGACGGCCACGCTCGGGTCCTGGAACGGATTGGCAAAGAGGTCGGAGATCACGCGGGCACTTCTCGCTTCAGGGGGGTGTCGCAGTCCTCACCCCGCAGGGATTACCGAACCGCGCGCGCCGGCAGCGACTCGAGCCCGGCGCCGCGCCTCGCCGCGGGTGCCGCGCGCCGCTCCGCGCTCCGTCGCCGCCGACGGCTGCGCCTGTCTACAACGACTCCAGGTAGCGCTCGGCGTCGATGGCCGCCTTGCACCCCATGCCGGCGGCGGTAATCGCCTGCCGGTAGGTACGATCCACCACGTCGCCCGCAGCGAAGACCCCCGCCACCGACGTGCGCGTCGAATCGCCCTCCACGATCAGATAGCCCTCCGGGTCCAGGGCGAGCTGGCCCCGGAACAGCGTCGTCTGGGGGTCGTGACCGATCGCGATGAACAAGCCGTCGCACGCAATCTCGCCCTCCGCGCCGCTCTTCACGTTGCGCCACGCGACGGCGCTCAGCCGGTCCTCGCCCCGGAGATCGGTGATCACCGTGTCCCAGACGAACGCGATCTTCGGGTTGGCGCGCGCCCGGTCCTGCATGATCTTGCTGGCGCGAAGCTCCGCGCGCCGGTGCACCACCGTCACCTGCGCCGCAAAGCGTGTGAGAAAGCCGGCCTCCTCCATGGCGCTGTCGCCGCCGCCGACCAGGACGACGTGCTTTCCCCGGTAGAACGCCCCGTCGCAGGTCGCGCAGGTGCTCACGCCGCGGCCCAGCAGCCGGCGCTCGCTGTCGAGGCCGAGCAGCCGCGCGCGGGCGCCGGTGGCGAGGATCAGCGCACGGGCTTCCCAGGTCCGGCCGTCGGCCGCCACGCCGTGGGCGCCCGGCGCGAACGTGACCTCCGAAACCGTGGCGGGCCGGATCTCGAGCCCGAAGCGCTCGGCCTGCTGGCGCATGCGCTCCATCAGCTCGGGCCCCTGGATGCCCTCGGGGAAGCCCGGGAAGTTCTCGACATCGGTGGTCAACATCAGCTGCCCGCCGGGCACCTCGGGCGGGGCGCCCTCGACGAGCAGGGGCTCGAGGTTGGCGCGGGCGGTGTAGAGGCCGGCCGCGAGCCCCGCCGGGCCCGATCCGATGATGATCACGTCGCGCATGTTCCGAGCTCCTTCGCAACCTTCAGCCCTCGGGGTTGGCCCACCGGCAACCGGCCCGGAGGAAGGGCGAATTGTAGCGTTCGGCGCCCCCGCCGGCTACCGCGCTCCGCCACCCGGACTACTTCGACTCGAGCGCGCGTGTGACGGTCTCGAGATCGATGAGCACCCGGCCGTGCAGGCGGTGCGTGCCCGGGCTCGCCTCGAGGAAGCGTTCCCACAGCGCCTTGGCCTTGGCGAACTGACCCGTGTCCTTGCACATGTAGCCGTAGTCGAGGAGCGCCTCGAGATGAAACGGATCGAGCGCGAGAGCCTGCTGGAAGTGCTTCTCGGACTTCTCGTACTGCTTGGCCGCATTGTAGAGCTTCGCCAGGCCGCACTGGATGTTCGGGTCATGCGGCGCATGGTGCTCGGCCCGGGCGTAGTACTCCAGCGCTTCCGGCGACGGCTCCGTCTCGTCCTGGCGGAGCGAGCGATTGTAGTGAAACGCGGCGAGGATCCCCCACTGGTGGCCGTTGTCCGGCTGGTAGCGGAGGATCTTCCGCGTCAGTTCGATCGCGCGCTCCGTGTTCCGCTTCTTCTGCAGCCAGTAGGTCACCATGTGGGTCAAGGTCGTGTAGGCCACCTCGTTTGCCGGCTCGAGCTCGAGCGCCTTGAGGAGATGGCGCTCCGCCGTCTCCGGATCGTCGGCCTCGACGTAATGCAGCGTGCCCAGCATGGCCCACACGCCGGCGAACCGCGCGCCCTGCTCGGTCGCGACCACCCGCTCGAAAGCCTGGCGCGCCGCCGCCCGATCGGCGCGCGCAAGCTGGAGATAGCCGAGGTAGTAGCCGGGCAGAGCCGCGCCGGGCACCGCTCGTTCCAGCTCCTCGAGCACCGCCACGCCCTCCAGGCGCCGCCCGGGATCGGCGCCGAGGATCGCCCACACGCGCTGGAAAAGCGCGATGTCTCCGGGGTCCTCGACGAACGCCGCCTTGAACTCGGCCGCGGCGCGCGCGCGCGCGCCGGCCCGCGCGAAGCAGCCCGCCGCGCCCAGACGGGCCTTGCGGATGTAGGCGACGAAGCGCTCCGGCGCGTGCCGGGCGGCCGCGAAGTACGCCTCCGCCGCGGCCAGGTCCTGCCCGGACGCCTCGAGCGCCTCGCCGAGCGCGAAGTGGTAGCTCGTCTCCGACGGGGCGAGCTCGACGGCCCGGCCAAGCGCGGCGGCCGCTTCCTCCGCGCGGTCGACGACCAGCCGGACCCGGCCAAGAAAGTAGTGGGCGAGGTGAAGGCCGGCGTCCTTCTCGATCGCCCGCTTCAGGTTGTTCTCGGCGTCCCAGAGAATGACCTTGGCGTAGTCCGCCCGCGGATCGTCGGGGTTGGCGAGAATCGAGCAGCCGTCCCAGTACCACGCCTGGCCCAGCACGGAGAAGGCCTCCGCATCGGCGCCCGGAAGGCGCACCGCCTTGCCCAGGAGGTCCGTGGCTTCCGTGAGGCGGTTGAGCGCGATGAGGCATTTGCCGGCGCCACAGTACGGCGCGATCTGCTCGGGACCGGCCGCGATCCGCGCGCGGTAGGCGTCGAGCGCCTCGCGGAACTTCCCCTCGGCGTAGAGGCGGTCGGGATCGAGCGGAGCCGTATCGCTCTGCGTCCCCGCCGGGACGGCGACGACCAGCACGAGCGCCAGAACGAGGGCAGCGCCGACGGCCGGTGGGACGGCCTCGGATCGAATCGCATGCATCGCGAAGCTCCTCCCGCACCGCAACTGCCGCGACCGGCGAACCTGGGTCCCCGGTTCGCTGTCGAGGGTACTGCAGCGGCGGGGCACCGTCAATGAGCCGCGGCGGCCGGGCGGCGCGTGCGCCCCCGGGTGCGTGCGGCGCTCAGGACTCTCCGGGGGGAGCGCCAGCCTGCCCGCGCGGCTGCGCCGCGGCCGGGCTCCCCCCTCGGCCGGCGGCCTGCCAGACGAGAAAGACCAGCATCGCCAGCCAGAGCGCCGATTGCCCCCACCGGAAGGGCCAGCCCCAGGAAACCCGGGCGAGCGTTCCGGGCGCCAGCAGGAAGATCCACGATACGGCGATCAGCGAGACCGCGATCACGTCGCTTCCCCGCGTGCCGGCACCGCCCCTCGCGACCCGGAAGAGGGCGACCAACGGGAAGAGAATCAGCAGGTCGTCGTACAGGCGATGGTAGGTCCAGAAGCGCGCGACGATCGCGATGACCCCCAGCAGGTGCCATGGATCTCCGTCCCGGTGGCGGCGAATCCACACCCCCGCCAGCAGGAACAAGAGGATCGAACAGGGGAGCAGCGCCCACTCCGCGCCCACGGCCCGCAACCCCATGTGGATGTTCGCGTAGCCGCCCTCCACCGCGAGCGCGGCGCTGTTCTCGAGCGCCTGGCGCAGCAAGCGGAAGAGTCCTTCCGGCTGGAACGAGGCGGAAAGCAGGGTCAGACCGACGTAGGCCGAGGCCACGGCCAGACACGGCCGGATCGTCGGCGCCACGAAGAGCACGATCCAGAAGAACGGCGCGGCAAGCGGCGGCTTGACGAGTGCGGCGAGCAGGAGCAGCGACGCGATGGCTTCCCGGCCCGGCGCGACCTCCTTGCGGCCGAGCATCAGGACGCCGGTCAGCAGCGCGGGCACGAGGTACAGGGTGAGCTGGCCGTTGCCGACGGTGATCGCCGCGGGGTACATCGACAGGACGAACAGGAAGGCGAACGTCCGCTCCGCCCGGGTGCGCATTCCGGCGTGCCTGGCGCAGAGGTGACCGAGCCACACGATCGCGGCGACCATCGTGGCGGCACAGAACCAGCGGGCTACAGACAGGGACAGCCAGCCCAGGAAGGGCCACAGCATCAGGTACGTCGCCGGCGGATGCACCGCGGTCCGAAGCTCCTCGTAGATGGGACGGCCTGCGAACCAGCCCTGGACGAGCCCGTGGTAGAAGCGCAGGTCGATGGCACCGTGATCGGCGGTGCAGAACACGAGTCGCCAGAACTCGTACCCCTGTCTCGCCAGAGCGATCACCGCCATGATGGCGACGGCAATCCACAGGATGCGCGGGCAGTGGATGGCCCACCACCGGCGAAGCCCCGGCGCGACGACCTCGTCGAACCTCGCGGCAAGCGGCGTCGGCATGCCTGACTGCACCCTGAGGCGCGAGCTTCTCCGGCCCGCGCGAGAAAGCCCGCTGCGCGGCTGGAGCCGCAGGGGCCGATGAGCGATTCTCGTGAGATTCGAAGAAGAGAGCCGCCTCGAAAGCCCCGAGGCGGCCCGTCGCAAGTCCTTGGGCGAGCCGGGATTCGAACCCGGGCGGCCCTTGCGGGGCCAGCGGATTTTAAGTCCGCCGCGTCTGCCAGCTCCGCCACTCGCCCGAAACGGATACGGTGCGCCTGGACCGGTGCGCCTGGCGCGCGGCGCTCGAGTCTACTCGCTCTCTGGCGGCCGGGCAACGGGCGGTGGCTCGG
Organism: Planctomycetota bacterium; assembly: GCA_016935485.1. Lineage (GTDB taxonomy): Bacteria > Planctomycetota > JAFGQW01 > JAFGQW01 > JAFGQW01 > JAFGQW01. Next base: position 6,163 of record JAFGQW010000043.1, read on the forward strand.
CCGGAGCCGTCTTCCCGCGAGGAGGCGGAGGCGGCGCTGGAAAGTCCACGCCGGGCCCGCGCGACCGCCACGCGGCCAGCACGGCCGCGCCCCGTGCGGTCCGCTCGAAGTAGAAGGCCGTGCTCTTCTCGTTCACGGTGTGCGCATCCTCGATCACCTGCGGCACGGACCACAGCGGCGAGATCGGCCACAGGAGGGAGTTCAATACACCGAGCCAGAGCTGGGTCGTGCCGCGGTCCTCGTCACGGCTGGCGAGAAAGAAATTCCCTGCACCTCCAAGGCGGACCACGCCGAGATCCGGGCCGAAAAGAAGACCGAGCGGCCCCCAGGCGTTGGCCAGCCCGACCGCGGCCGGCGGCACCTGCCCCGCCTCGGTGCGGCGAAGCCCGAGCTGCTCCAGGCGGTCCAGCGCCTGCGCCTCCTCGGCAGTGAGCCGGTACACGGCACACGACGGCAAGAACGCGGCAACCAGCGTCAGCGCGAGGAGCCGCACCATCACGAGCCGTCTCCTTCCGCGGCGAGTGCCGCCGCGAGATGCGTGATCAGCGCATGGATCGCGTCGCGCCGGATCTGTACCTCGACGAGATCGGGCGCGAAGAACGGCGCGATGGGAAACAGCGCGATGCTCTCGATCAGCGTCGCCGACCTCTCGTACGCGAAGGGCGGAAGCGGCCGGCCGCGGTAGCCGGCCCGGGCCCGCGCCAGGTAGTGCACCCGCGTCCAGCAGGGCAGCACCCGGAACGTCGCCGTCGAGGCAACGCGCAGCGGGATCGAACCGCTGCGCTCGACCTCGATTTCCAGCCCGATTTCGAGGGTGTCCAGCCCCCGCTGTGGTCGCGCCTCCGTCATCAATCCCGCCGCCAGGAGACTCTCCCGGAGCAGCGCATAGTGAATCTGCTCCTCGCGGACCTCGGCCGCCAAGGCGTGGATGGCGTCCTCGAACACCTGGGCCTGAACCGCCGCCGCCACCGGAACCGGCGCAGCCGCACCTGCCGGGGGCACCGGCACGCATTCCACTTCGGGGTTCCCGGCGAGCATGATCATGCATCCGGCCAGACCGACCGCCGCGGCGAGGAGCGGTGCCACGCGGCGCACTGCCCGCTCCCGTTCAGTCATCACCCGGCGCTCCTGCCTCCGCCACCAGCGGCTCGATGTCGTTCACCGAACGGAGGACGTGCATCGCGAAGCCCTGGGCGGCCGCCGTGCAGAGCTCGCGCACCGGATCGGCAGCGGCGAACGGTGTCAGCGGGAGCAGCACCGGACTCCGGTAGACGAGCCGCTCGTCCTCGAAATCGAACCCTGGCAGGAAGCCGGCGGCCGTCTTGCAGCGGACGCGCACGGACAACCGGACCATCTTCCAGTGCGGGAAGACGTGGAGGGTGAGCAAGGAAAAGCCCGCATGGAACGTGTCGTCGTCGTCCTCGAGCAGAAACTCCACGAGGATCTCCGCGTCACCGCGCGTCTCGGCACCGCCCACCGCGCCGACGACGCGCTTGGCCTCGAGTGCCGTCCGGAATGCATTCCACGCCGCCCGTTCGGCCCTGAGCGCCGCGCCCGGGTAACGACGCCCACCGCCACTGTAGGCGCCGCTCACGAGCAGCGCAACCTCGTGGAAGGCGGGCTCCGCCAGCGGTGCTGCGTCCGCATACGCGCGGGTTCGCGAGTCCGTCGCGACCGAGAGGTTGGCGCAGCCTGCGAGCAGCGCCGCCCCCATCCAGAGAATCGGCTTCCTTGCCACGCTTTTCCCTCCCTGCCGGGTCGGCCGGGCTGGTCGACAGCAAACCGCCGGATTATAAGGGAACCGCGCGGGGCGAGCCAGTGCCCATCCCGGCCGCGCCCGGCCGGCCGCGACACCACGGCGGAATCCGGGCGGCACGGGGTTGACCGGTTCTTCCCGCCGTCGCTACGATCCCGGAGGCATCCGGCATTCCCCGCTCTCGAGGCGGCATAGCCAAGTGGCTAAGGCAGAGGATTGCAAATCCTCGATCCCCGGTTCGAATCCGGGTGCCGCCTCCAGCCTTTTTTCCCGCGAAAACGCGCTTTCCCCTCGACCGCGTCTCGACTTGCGTCGTCGTCGCTTCGTTGCCGGTGAGTGCCAGTGGTTGCCAATGAATTCCCATGATTGCCAGAACCGTGTGCAAACTGGTGTGCAAACATCGGCAGGCCATCGAGTGCACTTGCGGCATCCAGAGCCGTGAGGTGGGTGTAGCGGTCCATGGTGAGTGAGATCGTGCTGTGCCGGGCCAGCACCTGGGCCTCTTTCGGATGCGCCCCGCTCGCCGCCAGGTCGGAGATGAACTGGTGGCGCAGCGCGTGGAAGTCGAAGTACGCCCCCGACGCGTCCTGGTACGGGATCTTCGCCTCGTCGAGGTCGACGCGCAGCATGCGCGCCGCCACGTTGGACCAGGAGCCCGGCCAGAGCGGCCGGCGGGCGGGTCGGAGGCCCACCCACGTGCGGAGCGCCGCGACGAGGTCCCTCCGCAGGGGCAGCACATCTTCGCGACGCCGCTTGGAGTAGGCCGCCGCCACCGTCACCGTTCGGAGCTTGAGATCAAACGACCTCGGGGTCAAGCTCCCGAGCTCGTGCGCCCGCAGGCCCGTGAGAAGCGCGACGCGATACAGCATCGCGCGGTCCGTTCCAGAGATCCCGCGGAACGTCTCACCCTCGGCAGCCGCGGCGACGAGGCCGGCGAGGTCCTTCTCCGCGAGCGTCCTCCGTACTCGCCGACGATCCGATTTCGCGTTCACCCCCGCCAGGTGGGTAAGCACGTCCGCCTTCGCGCGCCCGTCCTGCACCAGCCACTTCGTAAAGGCTTTCACCGCCCGGAGATAGTGATTGCGCGTGCACGCGGACTTGCCCTCGGCCTGCAGAGCCGCAAGCCAGTTCTGGAGCACCGAGGGCGAAATCTCGGCGATCTTCCGCCAGCCGCAGCCGTCGACGGCCGCCCGGACGCGACCTGCCGTCGTGATGACGTAGCAGCTCCTGGAGCTGCGTCCGATCGAGCGCGTGCTCCACCACCGTGGTCAGGCGGGCACGCACCTCGGGCTGCTCGCCGTAGCGGATGGCCTCGAGGAGGAGATCCCGGAGCGGCCGGCCCTCGAACTGGAGCTTTCCCAGCACGTCAAAGACCTGGCCGCCCAGGGCCTCCCGCGCCTGCTCCAGCTTCTCCAGCAGGCGGCGATAGACGTCCTGCGAGATGGTCGCTGCTCAACCTGTGCGCGGCCGCGGAGCCGCTGTCGTTGTCCCCCCTGCCTGACTCCTTCCGGCGCCTGTTGCGCCCGGCACCAATCCCAAGTGCAAGGATCCCGACAAGAAGGAAGAGCCAGCCGATGAAATCGCTCATCTCGTAACCCCGCCATTCTTTGTCACCCGATCTTGCGCCTCCTCGGTGGAGTAGTTCGCCTCCGGTCCCGGCGAGGCACCGGACATTCTCCCGGCTGCCTTCCGGAGACCCGGCCGTGCTTCGCGCGACCCTCCCGCGCGACTCGCCCGCGACGACCAGTCTACCCGGACGCCGGCGGGGGCGGTAGGGGACGCCAGGGCGGCGGTCCCTCACGTCGTGATCGTGATCGTCGCCGAGCTGGAGCGCTCGCCACCCCGAGGCCCGGGTGCTCGCGTTGCCGCCCGATCGGGCCACGTTTGCGCTGGGAACCTGCCGACCCGACAGAGCCAGGCCGGCAGGTCCCTTCGTAGCCTACTGGATCGAGAACCCGAACGTGTTCGAGATGCTCGCCACACCGGAGGGCGCCGATGCCTTGAGCGTCACGAACGCCGTGTAGATCCGGATGCCTTTCAGGCTCGGCAGGTTCGGAATGTGGATCGCCGCCTTTGCCTGGCCCTGGGCATCCAGCACGCCGGCGTAGTTCGGGAAGATTCCTGGCAGTGCATTCATCACGGTCAGGAAGAGCAGCACATCCGGCGAGAGCTCGATCCGCCGCGTGTCGATCAGGATCGGCCCGTTGCTCAGCGAGCTCGCGAGCTGGTAGACGAGCCCCGCATCGGTCAACGAGGAAAGCGACAGGTCCACCCGCCCGCCCGGCGTCGGCGATCCGCCGCCCACGAGCGAGCACAGGCCCGTGATCTTCGCCACGAAAGCGTCCAGGACGCCGTTGAAGGTGAGATCGGGGCCGACGGTGACCGGGAAGGTCTGCTCGGTGCTGGTCGTGGATCCGGTGAGGTAGGCGTTGCCGGCCGCGTCCACCGCGATGCCCTGCGCGTTGTC
>JAFGQW010000262.1 GCA_016935485.1 Planctomycetota bacterium
GAGGTCGGAGGGAAGAAGCTCCGCCTGGGAGATCGTGTCCAGCGCGTCGCAGGTCGGGCCGAAGACGGAGCACAGCTCCGTCGGGCCGGCCCGGAACGCCTCCAGGTGGTACTGGCAGTGGTCGAACAGGATCCCCGAGAACGTGTGGTAGATCCCGTCGTCCACGTAGTAGCAGAGCTTTCCCTCCCGGCGCGCCTTGCCCACGATGGACACCACCAGGGTCGCGGCGGTGGCCACCAGGAAGCGGCCGGGTTCGGCTATCACCTCGACGCCGGGCGGGAAGAGGCGCCGGAGCTCGGCGTTGATCGTCCGCGCCAGCCGCGCCAGCGGCTGCACGGTGCGGTCGTACGGGACGGGAAAGCCCCCGCCGATGTCGAGCACCTTGAGCTCGTAGCCGCGCGCCTTGGCCTCGCGAAACAGCTGCGAAGCGATCCCCAGGGCCTGGACGTAGTTCTCGGGGTTGCGGCACTGGCTGCCGACATGGAAGGCGAGCCCCTCGACGGTGAGACCGGCGAAGTGGGCGGCGGCGATCAGATCGACGGCGTCGGCGGGCGGGCAGCCGAACTTGCTCGCGAGCTCGACCATCGAGCCCGTGTTGGGCACGCTCACCCGGAGCAGCAACCCGGCGTGGGGCGCGTGGCGGCGGATCTTGCCGATCTCCTCCAGGTTGTCGTACGCGACCAGCGGGCGGTAGGGATCGAGGCGCTTCAGGGTCGCCTCGTCCTTGATCGGGTGGGAGTAGACGACCTTGTCCCAGATGTAGTCCTGCTGCTTGCGCGGTGGGAGCTTGCGGATGTGCTCGTGGACCAGCAGGAACTCCGGCCACGAGGCCACATCGAAGCTCGCCCCGGCGCGGTAGAGCGTGCGGACGATCGCCGCTTCGGAGTTCGCCTTGACGGCGTAGTAGGCCTGGACGCGCGGCAGGTGGCGCCGGAACGAGGCGTAGTTGCGGCGGATCACCTCGTGGTCGATCACCAGGAGGGGCGTGCCGTGCCGCCGCGCGAGCCGCTGGAGGAGGTTCTTGTCGAGCGGGCGGCCGCCGGCGCGACGCTCACGGGTTGTGCTTGTGGTATTCACGGGTCAGCACCTGCAGGAACTTCGGGAGCTTCTCGTAGAGGCGCTTCAGGGGGCGCCGGGGGCGCCGGGCAAGCGCGTAATGCGTGAGAATCGGCAGGGCCACGGTCGAGTCGAGGTAGCAGACGACCGCGTCGGGCAGCCTCGTGGGGTCGACCTTGCCCCAGGAGACCGCCTCGTGGGGCGTGGCCCCCGAGAGACCGCCGGTGTCGGGCCGGGCGTCCGTGAACTGCAGGAAGTACTCGTGCCCCACGTGCGGCACCCGCAGCACCTCCTGGATCTGAGGCTCGGTCTGGAGGAGGAAGTTCTTCGGCGAGCCGCCGCCGACGAGGACCGCCGCGCTCTTGCGCTTCGCCTTCTGGGTGGCAAGCACGATGCTCGTGGACTCGTTCACGTCGATGGAGGGGTTGATGCGGAGCGGGTTGCCGCGGAGCTCGATGCCCGCCACGTTCATGCCGATCGTGGAGTCGCCGGGCGAGGGACAGAAGCACGGCACCCCGGCGCGGTAGGCGGCCGCCAGCAGCGAGGCGTCCTTCAGGCCTGCCTGCCGCTCGAACTCGGCGCAGTAGCGCCCCAGGTGGTGATGGAGCTCGGCCGTGCCCATCTCCTTGTGGAACTCCGGCTGCTCGAGGACCTTGCGGAGCACATCGTCGGTCGCCATCAGGACCTGGTTGTAGTCGAGCACGATGTCGTAGATCCGGACGACGCCGAGGCGGCGGAGCTCCGTGTCGCGGTACTGGGGCGAGCCGCGGTAGAGCGGGAGGTTCATCGCGTGGTGCATGTCGTGGTAGAGGTTCGCGCCGGTGGCGACGATCCAGTCCACGAAGCCGGCCTTGACCAGGGGCACGAGGGCGGCGGCGCCGAGCCCGGCGGGAGTGAGCGCCCCGGCGAGGCTCATCCCGACGACCGTGCGGTCGTCGGCGAGCATCTTCTCCGTAAACAGGCGGCAGCCTTCCTGCAGCCGCGCGGCGTTGTAGGCAAGGAATGTGCGGTCCACTAGGTCCGCGAGCCGCTCGCGCCCGGTGATCGGCTTGGGCAGGATTCGCTGGCCGCTCAGGTACCGGTCCTTCCCCTTCGAGAAGCGATGGGGGTACTGGCTCACGAAGTGCTTCGGCAGGCGGATCTTCGCCATGGCGGTCCCTCCTTGCACGCCGGCGCCGCGGCGCACCTCGCGGCGCACAGACCGGCGCCTCCGCGCGGTCGCCCCGTCTTGCACTCTTTCCGTCCGCACCCAGCGGCGGTCCGGAAAACGCGCTCCACACCCACGAGGCCGCGGTCGGGGGGGAATGGTAACTTCAAACGGGCGGCTTGCCTACCGCGCGTCAGCGGCGCACCGGGTTTCCCGGGAATCCAGGATTCCGCCAGCTTCTTGAAGGGGTTTCCGGCCTGCCGCGTCTTGCCGGTACAATGCTCGCCCTCATGGAAACCGACCGGACCCTCCTGGAGCACGTTCGCCAGCGCCGGCCCGGAGCGTTCGAGAAGATCTACCACGAGACCCGGGACGGCGTGTACGGGCTCCTGCTGAGCTGCACCGGGCGGGTGGACACCGCCGAGGAGCTCCTGCAGGAGACCTACTCGCGCTTTCTCCGCCGCGTCTACCGGACGGCGGCTCCCATGGCTCTTGCCAGCGTGAGAGGCTACCTCCTCCGGATCGCGCGCAACCTGGTGGCCGACACGGCCCGCCGCCCCGCGCGCGAGTCGGGGGACGAGGCCCTGATGGAGCTCGCGGCGGATCCCGCCGAGGTGCCGGAGATCGACGAGGGGGAAGGCGAGGCCGCGCGCGCGCTGCGGCTGCTGCGCCGGCTGCCCGAGGACCAGCGCGAGGTGATCGTGCTGCGCCTCTACAACGATCTGACGTACCCGGAGATCTCGGCGCTGACGCACCTGCCCGTGAAGACGCTGGAGAGTCGCTACCGGTACGGCATCCAGAAGCTGCGCGCGCTCTGGAGTACCCGAGCGTGAAGGACAGGAAGGGCGCCATGGACCTGTCGCCATTCGAGAAGGAGCTCAAGGCAATCGGCCTGCCGCGGCCGCGCGCCGAGGTGGATCGCCGCGTCGTCGAGCGGGCGCAAGCCGACGCCGAGGAAGAGAGGGAAACGAACCAGATGATCCCCGGAAGCTCGATCCTGCCGTTCTCCCCGATGACCCTCTTCGCCGCGGCGGGTGCCGCGGCGGCGGTGCTCGCGATCTGCGCCCTGGCGGGACTGTTCAGCTCCGGGCCAGGTGCGGTGCCAGCGGTCGTGCCCGAGCCCGCCGTCGCATCCGGTTGCGAGGGCACCGGGCTTCCGGGCGCCGCCGGTGAGACCCCTCCACCCGATGGGACGCGGGCCGGCAAGGTCGAGGTCGTCCGGGAGGACGCTCCTGCCCCGGAGCGTCCGGCCCTCCCGGTGGTCGAGGTCGCCGCCGCCCTGGCCGGGACCGTGACCGACGCCGCGACCGGCGCGGCCGTCACGGGCGCGACGGTCGAGTGCCGCTACCGCGCCGAGGAACAGGAAACGTCGGTCCGCGCGACGACGGATGAGGCGGGCCGGTATGCGCTGAACGTCCCGCGCGACGTGCCGGTCCGGCTCGCCTTCTCCGCGCCGGGGTTCGCGCCGCTCCATCGCGGACCGATGCGACCCGGCGCGCGCGACTGGTTCTCCGGCTCGGCCCGGCTCGAACGGCCGGAGCACGGGCTGCCGGACGGCGCAGGGGCCGTGGTCGGTGTGGTGCGGGACGCCACGACCGGCCGACCGGTCCCGGAGGCCGCGGTGGGCCTCTGCCTCGAGGACGGCGGGTCGAAGGCCGCCTGCGTCACCGATGGCGAGGGCCGGTTCCGGCTCGACTGGCCGGCGACCACCGAGCACCGGTTCATGATCGAGGTGCGCACGCGCGGCTATGCGGAGGCGGAGACGTCCAGCTTCGCCGTGGCGGCGGGGCAGACCAGCCGCTTCGAGATCTTCGTGCAGCCGGTCCGCACGGTGCTCCGCGGCATTGTCAAGGACGCGGCGACCGGGGTGCCGTTGATCGGCGCGAAGGTGGAGGTTGCGGACTGGCCCGAGGACTCGGCGGCCACCACCGCGATCGCGACCGTGACCGGATACGAGATCGAGATCGGGTCGGGCCTGGTCGAGATCCGCATCTCGGCGCCGGGCTACGAGAAGCAGCTGACGAGCGTCGAGCTGAGTAGCGGCGAGACCAGGACGCTCGACTTCGCGCTCCGGGCGATCGATGCGGGAGTGGCCGGCACCTGCGTGGACGCGAGCAACGGGTCGGTGCTGAGCGGCGTCCACATCGACGTCTTCGAGGACTCGTGGCCCGCCCACGAGGCGGACACGGACCCCGACGGCCGGTTCGCGCTCCATCTCCCCGCCGGCCACTACCACGTGCTCGCCCGGAAGGACGGCTACGGGCCGATGGGTGTGGAGAAGCTCGAGATCACCGCCGGGGGGACCTCCGAGCTGCGGCTGGGTCTCCTGCCCTGCGACGCGTCCATCTCCGGGCGCGTGATCGAGCGGGATACCGGGAAGCCGGTCGCGGAGATACCCGACCTTCGCATCACCGCACCGGAGCTCGGATCCGCGGAACGGGCGCTGCCGGAGGAGTATCCGGAGGTGGACCTGGACGGGGCCAGCGGGGCGTTCCGGACGGTCGTGGCGGCCGGCACCTATCGGATCGAGGTCCGGGCGTCCGGTTACCTCGACCAGGAGATCGAGGTGCGGGTCGGCGCTCGCGAGCATCGGTACCTCGAGGTGGCGCTCGTTCGCCAGCCGCCGGCCAGCGCCACGGTAAGGGGCATCGTGCGGATCGAAGCCGGGGCGCCCCTCGCCGGCGCGTGGGTTCTCTTCCGCTACGAGAAGACCACGCTGACCTCGGTCCAGACGGCGGCAGACGGCTCCTTCGAGGTCAAGGTCCCCGCGGTCAAGCTCTCGGTCCACGCGTTCGGGTCCCTGACCGAGGGCACGACCGTCACGACCTATGGTGCGGAGATCGAGACCACGCCGGTCGAGGGAAAGACCACCGCGCTCCCGATCACGGTGCGGGTGGTGGAGCCGGACCAGGCCGAGCGGCGCGGGTGACGATCACGCGGGGGCCCCCGGCGGCGCCACGATTGGATCGTGTGCCGTCTTGCGGAGGGATCCGCCGTCGGGCCGGACACCGACATGAGGACGTCGACGCGGATCGGCGGCCGGCCCAGTTGATAGAAGAACCGGTCCTCGGCGAAGTCGGCGGGCGTCATGCCCTCGAGTGGAGCCCCGAACTTCGCCAGCGCGTGGAACACGCGCTCGGCATTGTCGGGCGTGGCCTCGACCCACAGATCCAGGTCCTTCGTGAAGCGGGGTTCGGTGTACCGCATCACGGCGTATCCGCCGACGATCAGGTA
>JAFGQW010000044.1 GCA_016935485.1 Planctomycetota bacterium
CTCGATCCTCCCGGGCTGCACCGGGTCCTGGATTCGCCCCAGGCGACCCTCGAAGAGGATCCAGAGCTCCCCGCCCTTGCCCCAACCCACGGCGTCCGGACTGGATGGCAGCACTCCGTGAGGATCGCCTGGCGCCCGCTCCTCGATCCCGGTCTCATGCACCCAGCGGCCAATCGTCTCGATCTTCCAGTGTCGCTCTGCAAGTGCGCCGCCACTGCAGCCGCACAAGCCCGCCGCCCAGGTGTACAGGAGCACCACCCAGGTGCATGCGACCCGCAGCGGAAGCGAACTTCGGTTCGCGCCTCGTTCTCGGCCCCGCACAAGGAAGCGACTGCGCGCGTCGCGAAGATGTCTCCATGCCGGCATCGCTCACCTCCTCGGTCGCGCGTCAGCCGGACGCAAACCGAGCTGGCAAGGGGCCATCCTGCACCCGGAACATCGGGGCCGCGCGTTCTCCTCCGTGCCCCCGCGACCAGAATGTGTCCACCGTCGAGCCGAGCTGCTTGCGCAGGAGTCCCTTCGCCCGATGCGTACGAACATGGACCCTCCTTGATCCGTCCTTCCTCGCTCCATCCCAGGCGGCGACCACGGGGATGTTCGGGCGGCGCGGCCCGAACTGTCTCATCCTTCTTCAGGCCGCACCAGATCGAGCGCCGCTCCACAGGCGGGGCACGGCCGGCTCAGGGAGAAGACCGCCGCCCCGCAGCGGCCGCAGTGCGCGACATGGGCTTCCTCCTCGCAGGCCGCACAGTAGACACGATCTCCCCCGAGGGCTTCCTTCGGGCAGCCGGGACAGGCGCACCGCCCCGGCACGGTGGCCCGGTCTTTCTTCGTCCCGGGCATCACCCTTCCTCCGGGCGCCGATGACGGGGTTCCACGCGGACCGATCTCGGGGTCCGCTTCAGGTTGGGGAACATGCGGAAGAACGACTCCACGGATCGGTCGCTGCCGTCGAACAGCTCGAGCTCCTCGTTCGGCAGGCCATGGCGTGCCGAAAGAGAGCGGGTCTCGTCACGGGCCGCGGCCAGAAAGGCGTCGAGGCTCGGATACCGGGCGTCGTCGAGCACGACGTACTCGACGACTTCGCTGGCCGCCTTGGTGATCACCGCCAGGACCCTCATCATGGAGACGGGAAACTCCTTCTTGCGCCTGGCCCGAGATCGCCATCCGCCGACTCCGAATCGCTCCTGCCCCTTACGAGAAGGACGATATCCCGGCCCCGAGGCGATGTCAACTTCTCGGCCCCGCGCCGACCTGGCTGCCGGCGGCCGGAGGGTCGGGGGGATCGGCCAGGAATGCCCCCAACGAGGTTCCGCCAGTTCTCTCTCCGGGCGCCGCTGTTCGTACTGCCGGCGCTCGTCGGCCGCCATCGGGGCGAACGGCTCGAAGGCAGGAGCCGGCGGGGCCGCCGACCCCGCCACGCGTCCGTCCTCCCCTGACTACAGCGTGATGCGCAGCGGGTCGCTGATGGTCTGGATGCCGAGCGGGGCCTGCGGGTTGAGCGTCGCCGCGAGCAGCCAGATCGGAAGCCCCTTCAGGACCGGGAGCGAGGAGACGTCGAGCACGGCCATGGCCCGGGCCGAGGGGGTCAGCTTGCCGACGTTGCCGGCAAACAGCGGGCCCAGCCGGCCGCTCAGGCTGAGCGCGGTCAGGTCGTCCACGTTGAGCAGGATGCGCCGCCCGTCGGGGAGCGGCACGCCGGGACGGACATCCGAGAGCGAGAGCCCCACCGCGTAGGCGTTGCCGGCCTCGCCCGCGAAGTGAAGGTAGATCTCCCAGCAGCCGGGGCTCCGCAGGTAGGTGGCGAGTTCCCGGGCCGGGAACACCTGGAGGTAGGTGAGGCTCGAGCTGGCGGTGTTGATGAGGGTGGTGATGGCCTTGGTGGCGAGGTCCACGAAGAAGATGCCGGAGGTGGTGCTGGTGGACCCGACCGCCAGCCGCGGGGCGGCAGCACTGGCGCGATCCGGATACACGCCGTAGCCCGCGATCAGCCCGCTTGCGAGAAACGTGGTCATCTGCCCCAGCTGGTCCATGCGCATCAGCACCGCGCCGTTGGACTGGAAGGAGCCGACGAAGTAGTCGCCGGTCCGCGGGTCCTGGCAGATCTGGTTGCGGATCGAGAGGTTCGACGGGAAGATACCCACCGAGGTGATGGCCGAGCCGTCGGGGGCGATGCGGTACACACCGTGGGTGCTCGTGTCGACGACGACGAAGTCTCCCGAGTTGATGTCGACGGTCACGGCGTACGGATCGCGGAGCGGCGCCCCCTGGTAGATCGTGGTGACCTTGTTGGCGCGGTCCACCTTCCGGAGACCCGGGAACGGCGTGCCGCCGCCGAAGCCGACGACCACGATGTAGTCGCCGTTCTGATCGAGGATCACGTCGTAGGTCATGCCGCCGCCCATGCCGGGGTTGGTGCTCTCCACCTGGATCGTCTGCACGATGGAGCCTTTCTGATCCACCTGGATCACGCTGCCGTTGATCACCTTGGAGAGCAGGGCCATCACGTAGATTCTGTCGTCATAGTCGATCGTACCGCCCGCGGCGTACACGTTGGCGGGCAGCTGGCTCACGGTCAGGATGGTGGACAGCTTGCCGGTGCTGTCCACGAGGCCGAGCGCGACGGGCGTCGGCGACGTGGCGGACGCGCTGCCGGTGAAAGACCAGCCGGCGGTATGCGGCTGGGCAGCGAGGGTGAGCGCGAGCAGCGAGAGCAGCACGGCGGGCAGCAGGATACGGCGACACATGGCGGGTCTTTCCTTTCCGATCCGGGTCTTCGGGCGCGGATTCTCCCCCGCTCCAGCGGGGAGCCCGCATTATCGCACGGTGGGCGCGCGGGCGGTAGTCCCCGGTCGCGAGGACCCGGCCCGTTCCGGATGGGCGCGCCCGCGCGGTGCGAGGTCCGCGCCGGGCCTTTGACAGGAAGGCCACAGATCGGATAGAGTCGAACTGGACAATCTTGCCGAGAACGGACTCCGAGCGAGACCGGACGGGAGGAATCGCCATGAATCGGGTTCTCGCGCTGGCGATCGTGGCCGCGGTGTTCGGCGGAATCGCTTCCAGCCAGCCCATGACGCTCGAGTACCAGGGTCGCTACCTGTGCCAGCCGGGTCCGGACCACCTGGTGGCGACGGTCGGCCTCAGCGGCGACCGCGCGCTCGTGGGCGGGAACCTGGGCATCGCGCTCGTCGATCTCAACGCGCTCCCCGCCAGCGGGACGCGGAACTACCTGGCCCGGGTCACCTGGGGCGATCCCCGGGACTTCACGGTCAGCCGGGACGAGAGACACGTCTTCGTGAACACCTACCTGGCGGGCTTCACGGTGGTGGGCCTCTTGCCGACGACCCTGACCCGGGTCACGTCCATCCGCGAGCCCGGCGTCTACTACGAGAAGATGTGCCTCGACGGCGATCATCTGTTCGTGGCGGCGCACGCCCAGGGCCTGCGGGTCTTCGACGTGACGCAGCCCTCGAGCCCCACCCTGGTGGGGCAGCTCGCCCAGGGCTTCGTCGACGCTTTCGCCGTCGCCGTGGACGGCACCCACGCCTACGTGGCCGACGGCGCCGGCGGCCTGAAGATCGTCGACGTGAGCGATCGCAGGGCCCCGAAGCTGGTGGCCGGCGAGACCTTCGAGACGGCGGTGGGCACCTACCAGGACGTCAGCGTGAAGAACGGGCGCGTCTACGCGGCGGCCGGCAGCGCGGGCCTGGCGGTGTACGAGGCGGGCCAGCTCGCCTCGCGCACGCTGTACCCGGTGGCCGGCTGTGCGGAAAGCCTGTGCTGGGTGGGCGACCATCTCGCCGTGGGTGCGATCGCCGGTGTGGAGGTCTTCGCGATCGGCAATGGCACGGCCGTTACCCGGGTGGCCGGCGAGACATCGCACCGCCAGGGTCTCAACGCCGCGCTGCGCCTGGCGTATGGTGTCGGCGCCGCCGGCAACCGCCTGCTCGTGGCGAACTGGAACGACCTCGACATGTTCGAGCTGAAGAGCGCCGCCATGGGCACCCAGCCCGACATCGACTGCGACGTGCAGCGCGTGCGGTTCGGGTCCGCGGGGGAGCGCTGCCGGGCGACCGTCACCAACGGCGGTCCAGGAGCGCTGCAGATCTCCTCGGTGGCGACTTCCAGCGCGGAGTTCTCGGTGAACTGGGCGGGGGGCACACTCGCTCCGGGGAAGAGCGTGACCTTCGACATCACCTACCACGGCGGCGGGAGCGGCAGCGGGCTGGTCTGGCTCTACTCGGACGATCCGGACGAGAACCCGCTGCCGATCCAGGTCTTCGGCCAGACCGAGTTCCTGGATCCGGGCGAGACCGCGCCGGACTTCACGGTGCCCACCTTGACGCGGGACCCGAGGACCGGGAAGCTCCTGGAGGGGACGTTCTCCCTGGCGCAGCAGCGCGGCAAGGCGATCTGGTTCCATGTCTACGCCTCGTGGTGACCGGCCTGTGCGTCCGCGGTCGCGGACACCCAGAACAGCATCGTCAAGGCCTTCGCGAATGACCCGACCGTGGTGGCGGCCGTCTTCGACGAGGGCGAGACGGTCGAGCTCAACCGGACGTTCTGGACGAACTTCTTCCTGAGAGACTTCCTGCTTCTGGATCCGACCAAGCAGTGGAGTCCCCGGTTTCGCCAGCCATCGACCGGGATTCCGCAGGAGCGCGGCTTCATCCTGGACGGCGCGGGGAAGGTGGTGCTGGCCTACTTCAGCCACCAGCCGGAGCTGGCCATCCGGAGCTTGCAGGCCCTCCAGGGCGGCGGCCTCCTGTGCACGCCCGCGGCGAGCACGATCTCGCAGGCAACCGGCGGACCGCTGGTGCTCTCGGTGGACGGCACCCCGATCCGGCGCGGCAAGGGGTACGCCACGGCGATCACCCTCAGCGGCACGGTGCCGGGCACGGTGCTCGACGGAGTGCGCGTGCCCATCAACATGGACGGGCTGACCTGGGTGGGGCTCCTCGGAGCCGGCTCGCCGCTCTTCCCGGAGTTCATCGGCACCCTCGATGCGCGCGGCCGGGCGATGCCGGCGTTCGCGCCGGCCCCGGGGCAGATTCCGGCGCCGCTCATCGGTCTCAAGCTCTGGTTCGCCGCCGTCACATTCGACGGGCCGCGGCTTTCGACCTCGCCCGCGGCGGAGGTGACGATCGTCCCGTAGCTCGGCGGCGCCGGCGCGGGGAAGGGTCACGGGCGCGCGCCTGGACCATGGGCCATGCGGCACCCTCGCTGCTCACTGGATGGCGATCCGGACGTCGTTGGAGATGTTGCCGATGAAGCTCGGGGCGCTGGCGTCCAGCACGACCATGGCGAAGTAGAGCACGAGTCCCCGCAAGGCGGGTACCTTCGGCAGCAGGATGCCCGCCACGCCGTCTCCGTTGGCGTCGACACGACTGCTGAAGTTCTGGAGAAGGACGGGGTTCTGCACGGAGAGCAGGAACAGATTGTCCACGCTGAGCGGGATCCGGCGGCCCGGGTCGAGAGGGCAGCCGCGGTTGGAGAAGCTGCACGCGCACTGGTAGAGTCTGTTCGCCGGGCCGCCCGCTCCCCCCGGGCCGCTCCGCCCCCATCGCGCCGACGCCCCGCCGCACCACCGGCCCGCGGACCCGTTTTCCGATGCGACGGTTTGACCTGGCCCGTCCCCTCCCTGATCCGTTCTTGCCTCCAACTCGCGCCGGGGCCCGCCTCCCGCCGGCCCTTCCGCACCGCGCCGGCACCGCCGACCGCCCACCAACACGCCACTCCTTGAGCACCGTCCGCCCAACCGATCCCCTGGCCCTGACGCCGAAACCCGCTGTGTGCGGGCCATCCGTTCTCGATCGAGTCCGTGACACGGACC
>JAFGQW010000263.1 GCA_016935485.1 Planctomycetota bacterium
ACGTCATCCTGATCTCCATCGATTCGCTGCGGCCGGACCACCTCGGCTGCTATGGCTACGCGAGGAACACGAGTCCCACACTGGATCGACTGGCGCAGGAAGGCGCGCTGTTCGAGACCGTCTGGAGCTCCACCTCCTGGACGCTCCCGGCCCACGCCGCGCTCTTCACCAGCCTGCCGGACCTCGTGCACGGCTGTATCCACGGCGATCGCTGGCTGGACGGGAGCCGCTACACGCTGGCCGAGGCGTTCCAGGACGCGGGCTACCACACCGCGGGCTTCTTCTCCGGCCCGTACCTGCACCCGAACTACGGCCTGGCACAGGGCTTCGATTCCTATCACGACTGCACCTCCTATGCCGACCAGACCCTTGCCTTCCTGCAGGGCCAGGCCGCCGCGGGCGCCGAGCCGCCGGTGGTGCTGAGCTGCAAGGACATCACGAACGAGATCGTGCTGCGGGCCGTGACCCGGTGGCTGGAACGCGCCCCGCGCGGCCCGTTCTTCCTGTTCATCCACATGTGGGACGTCCACTACGAGTACATTCCCCCCGCGCCCTACGACACGATGTTCGTCGCCGAGCGCGCCGATCCCGATGGCGCCGGTCCGCACGGGGCGGCGGCGGCTCGCCACCTCGAGTATCTGAAGTCGCAGTATGACGGCGAGATCCGCTGGACGGACGACACGCTGGCCAAGCTGTTCGCGAGACTCGCGGAGCGGGGGCGCTTCGAGAACGCCGTGATCGCGGTCACGGCCGACCACGGCGAGGCCTTCGGCGAGCACGGGCTCCATGGCCACCACTACACGCTCTTCGAGGAGGAAGTGCGCGTCCCGCTGATCCTCCGCTATCCTCCGGCGGTGCCCGCCGGGCGCCGCATTCCGGAGCTCGCGCACCTGATCGATCTCGCGCCGACGCTGCTGAGCCTGGCGTCGCTGCGCCCGATGCCGCATGCCCTGGGCAGGGATCTCACCCCGCTTCTTGCGGGCACCGGGGCGCCGTGGCCGGACACGCCGGTGCTTTCCGAGCTGCTGGATCCGCTGGTCACCGGCCCGCAGCTCGCGCTGCGCACCCGCACGTGGAAGCTGGCCGAGCTGATCGGCACCGGGCGCGTCCTGATGTTCGATCTCGAGAAGGACCCGGGCGAGCAGCGTCCCCTTTTCGGTCCGGACGCGGCGCTCTCTCCGGACGAGATCGCTTCCTTGCTCGCGTCCACGGCGAAGAAGCTGCAGAATGCCGCCCGGCTCCTGCCGGTGCCGACCACGCGAGACACGCCGCCCATTCCCGAGATGACCGAGGCGCACCTCCGGAGCCTCGGGTATCTGAAGTAGCTCGGCGGGCGGTGCCGGTCAGCGCGCGGGCGGAGGCGCCGACCGGCGGTGGAACAGGCTGTAGACGATCGGCACGACCAGCAGCGAGACCAGGGTGCCGCTCGCCAGCCCGCCCACCACGGCGCGGGCCATGGGCGCCTGGGCCTCGGCGCCCTCGCCCACGCCGAGCGCCAGCGGCGCCAGCCCGAGCATGGTGGTCAGCGAGGTCATCAGGATCGGCCGCAGCCGCCGCCGCGCCGCCTCGAAGAGGGCCGCCCGGACGTCGAACCCCTGGCCGCGGAGCCGGCTCGTCTGGTCGACGATGAGGATGGCGTTGTTCACCACGATGCCGCCGAGCAGAATGGCGCCAATGAAGGACTGCACGTTGATCGTGGTGTTGGTGAGAAACAGGACGACGGCCGCGCCGACGACCGCGAACGGCACCGACACCATCACCACCAGCGGGTCGCCCAGGGACTCGTACAGGCAGGCCATGACCATGTAGACCAGCACCAGCGCGAGCCCGAGGCTGAGCAGGAGCTCCCGGAAGGCCTTCTGCTGCTCCTCGACGTCGCCGGAGAGCATGATATCGGAGTCGCGCGGCAGCGGGATGTGCTGCAACCGCTCGCGCACGTCGCGTGCCACGGCGCCGAGGTCGCGGCCGGCGACGTTAGCCGACACGACCACGACCCGCTGCTGGTTCTTGCGCTCGATCTGCACCGGGCCGCGGTGGGACTCCACCGTGACGACGTTGCGCAGCGCCACCTGCTCGCCGCCCGTGTTGGTCAGGGTCAGATCGAGGAGCTCGTCCAGCGCCATCCGTTCAGAGCCGGCCACCTTGACCAGGATGCGCACCTCGTCGCCGCCCTCGCGGTATTCCCCCGCCTGGGTGCCGCCGATGGCGGTCTCCAGGGTGCGGGCCACGGTGGACACCGTCACGCCGAGGTCGGCGGCGCGATCCCGGTCGATGCGGAACAGCGCCTCGGGAACGCCCGCCTCGGCGCTCAGCCGCGCGTCCGTGACCCCGGCCACCTGCGCCACCTCCGCGCGCACCCGCGTGGCGAGCTGCTGCAGGACCTCGAGGTCGTGGCCCCGCACGTCGATCGTGAAGCCCTCGTCCACGGTGCCGATGCGCAGCACGAAGAGCCCCTGGCCCTCGCGGGTGCGGATGATCATGCCCGGGCGGCTGTGCAGGGCGCGCCGCAGATCCGCGGCGATGTCGGCGCTCGAGCGCTGGCGCGCGGACGCCGGCACCAGGGCCAGGCGCATCTCGCCCTCCGCCGTTGCGGTCCGGCGCCGGAACGACGGTCCGATGCTGACCACGGACGACCGCGTCTCGGGCACCGCTTCCCGCACAATCTGCTCGATGCCCTGCATCTCCTCGTTCAGCACCTCGAGACGGGTGCCGGTGTCCATCTCGACCGTCAGCCGCACCTCGTTCTCGTCGGTCCGCGGCATGAACTCCGTGCCGAGCCGCCCGGCCAGCCAGAGGCTGCCGGCGAGCACCGCGGCAACCGCCGGCAACACGAGCCAGCGCAACCGCATCGCTCCGGCGAGCAGCCCGAGGTAGGCCTCCTCGAGCCGCCGGAAGAGCGCCGCGCCGATTCGCGCGAGCCCGCCCGGCGTGCCACCCGCGCCGAGCAGGCGCGCGGCAAGCATGGGCACCAGGGTGAGCGCCACGGCGAGCGAGCAGAGCAGCGAGAAGCAGACGACGTAGCCGAGCTGCTGGAACAGCAGCCCCGTCTGGCCACGGACGAACACCAGCGGCAGGAACACGACCAGCGTGGTGATGGTGCTCGCGACGATGGCGGCGCCGACCTGGCCGGTGCCCTGGACCGCCGCCTCGCGGCGGTCGGGCTCCTCCTCGGCGCGCACGCGCACGATGTTCTCGAGCACGACAATGGCATTGTCCACCATCATGCCAACGCCGAGGGCAACGCCGCCCAGCGTCATCAGGTTGAGCGTGAAGCCCCCGAGGTAGAGCAGCGCGAAGGTCGCGATGATGGAGATCGGGATGGCCGTGGCGATGACCAGCGTGCTGCGGAGGTTGCGGAGGAAGAACAGGAGCACGAGCAGGGCCAGGGCGCCGCCCCATAGCACCGTCCGGCCCACGTTGTCGATGGAGCGCTGGATGAACTCGGAGGTGTCGATGATGGGGACGATGCGGATCTGCGGGTGGTCGGCGTTGATCTGCTCCACCTCGCGGACGACCGCGCGGGCGACCTCCACCGTGTTGGTGCCGGACTGCTTGCGCACGCCGAGCCGGATCCCGGGCTCGCCGTTGATGCGGGCCAGCCGCCGGAGCTTGCGGTGCGTGTCGTGCACG
>JAFGQW010000264.1 GCA_016935485.1 Planctomycetota bacterium
CGGCGGACCTCGAGAGGCTCAACGCCTGGCTGGACCGCTTCGCCACGGCCGAGACGCTCGAGGACGTCGGCATCGATTAGGCGTCGCCGCTCTTCCCGCGCGGCCGACCGCCTCCGCCGAGTCCGGAATTGCAGACTGCACGCCAACTCCGGTCGTGCCACCGCGTGGGCGGGCGTGCATCAACAACGCCAGTCGGCCTCGAGTCTGTAATTCCAGACTGCCGGACCGGCAGGTCCTCTTGGGCCTCCGTTGCCGCTCCGTGCGGGGGCGCGGAGGGCGTGCGGGTGGGCGTGCGGGTGCGCGTGTCGCGCGCGAAGTGCGCGCGCTCAGGTGGCGCGGGCGGATAGCGCCCGCGGGGGTGCGGGTGTGCGCGCGCGGGGGGGGCGCTGCACCTGCGAGCGTGCGGGTGCGCGTGTCGCGCGCGAAGTGCGCGCGCTCAGGTGGCGCGGGCGGATAGCGCCCGCGGGGGTGCAACAGGCTGGGGTCAGGCGCCAGACGTTGCAGGGCGGTCGAGCACGAGCACGAGCACGAGAACGAGCTGCAGGTTCGGGTGCGCGTGCGCGTGTCGCGCGCGAAGTGCGCGCGCTCAGGTGGCGCGGGCGGATAGCGCCCGCGGGCGAGGGCGGGGAGGGGGCGCTATCGGCTGCGCTGCGCGGAGACGACGTAGATGCCGCCAAGGATGAGCACTGCGCCCAGGAGCTCGAGCCCGCCGGGAGTTTCGGCGAGGAAGAGGCATGCGAGCAGCGTGGCGCCGATCGGCTCGCCGAGCACGAGCACGGCGATGCTGGCGGCACGGAGGAAGCGGAGCGCCCAGTTGAAGAGCGTATGCCCGACGAGCTGCGGCACCAGGGCGAGCAGCAGGCACCAGAAGTACGCGGCAGGGGGATAACCGACGTAAGGATGACCGGTCACCGGCAGGATGGCGAGCAGCACCGCCGCGCCCGCGCCGTAGGTTAGGAAGACGTAGGTGAGCAGGGAGACCTTCTGTCGGAGCCGGCGCCCGATGAGGAAGTAGCCGGCCGCGGCGAGCGCCCCGAGCAGCGCGAGGGAGTTGCCGAGCAGCGCGGGACCGCCGAGGTCCGCGAGGCCGCTCGGGCCGTCGCCCGGCTGGCCGAGTCCGACGAGCACGCCGCCGCCGACCGCCAGCAGCACGCCGACGAACAGGCCGCGGGTGAGCCGCTCGCCGATGGTGAACGGCGCGAGCACGGCCACGAAGAGCGGCGACGTGCAGACGAGCACGACCGAGCTCGCCACCGTCGTGTGCTCGAGCGACGTGATCCAGGACGCAAAGTGCAGCGCCAGCAGGGCACCGGACAGAAGCGCGAGCATCAGGTCGCGCCGGCTCAGCCCGCTGAGCTCCGCGCGCCGGCGCTGCAGCGCGAACGGCGCGAGGATCAGCGCGGAGAAGGCGAGACGGTACGTCGCGACGACCATCGACGGCGCCGACTCCTGCGCCAGGCGGATGAAGAGCGAGGCGGTCGAGACGGCGGCGATGGCGAGCACCGCGCCGCCGATCAGCACCGGCCGCGCCGGAACTGCGAACGGGTCGCGCGGGGCCGCACCCGCCGGCTCAGCCATCGCTCGCGACGAGCCGGGCGGCCTCGGACCGGATCGCCTCCCAGGCGGCGCGGACGTGGCGCTCCTCGGTGTAGGTCTGGCCCACGCACAGCCGCAGTGCGTAGGTGCCCCGCACGCGTGTGTGCGTGAGGTAGAGGCGTCCGGAATCGTTCAGCCGGCCGAGCAGCCGCGCGTTGAGCGCCTCGAGGCGCGCTTCGTCCCCGCCCGCGGCCGCGGGACGGAAGCGGAAGCAGACGAGGTTCAGCGGCACCGGCGCCAGCCGCTCGAAATCGGCGTCGCCATCGACCCACTCGCGGAACCGGTCCGCCATCCTGAGATGCTCGCGCAGCCGCGCCCGGAGTCCCTCCAGCCCGAAGTTCCGCAGCACGAACCACAGCTTGAGCGCCCGGAACCGCCGGCCGAGCGGCACGCCCCAGTCGCGGTAGTTCTTCACCCGCTGGTCGACGTCGGTCTTCAGGTACTCCGGGTGGATCTCGAAGGTCCGCACCAGCCAGCTCGGGTCCCGGACGAAGTAGGCGCTGAGATCGAAGTTCGTGAACAGCCACTTGTGCGGGTTGAAGACGAACGAGTCGGCGTGCTCGATGCCCTCGAGCATCCACCGCTTCTCCTCGAGCAGCGCGGCGGAGCCGGCCAGCGCCGCATCCACGTGCAGCCAGAGCCCGTGCTCGCGCGCGATGGGACCGATCGCGGCCAGCGAGTCGAACGCGGTCGACGACGTCGTTCCCAAGCAAGCGGTCACGCAGGCTGGCCTGAAGCCGCGCGCAAGATCGGCCTCGATCGCGCGGCGCAGCGCGTCGGGCCGCATGGCGAGGTTCTCGTCCGTCGGGATGAGTCGCAGCCACGCCTCGCCGTAGCCGGCGATCTTGGCTCCCTTGACTACGCTCGAGTGGATCTCCTCGGAGGCGTAGAGCGTGAGCGGCGCCTCCGCGGCCCGCAGTCCCTCGCGGTTCGTACGAAGATCGGTCGCGCGCTCGCGCGCGCACAGCAGCGCGCACAGCGTGGCGGTCGACGCGGTGTCCTGGATCACGCCGGTCCACGCGGCCGGCAGGCCCAGCGCGTCGCGCAGCCACTCCATCATGCGCTCCTCGAGCTCGGCCGCGGCCGGGCCGGTCTCCCACAGCATGCACTGGGCGCCGAGCCCCGCCGTGAGCAGCTCGCCGAGCACGGACGGCGGGCTCGAGTTGGCCGGGAAGTAGGCGAAGAAGGAGGGGTGCTGCCAGTGCGTCATCCCGGGGAGAATCACCGACTCGAAATCGGCGAGGATCTGCTCCATGGGCTCGCCGTGCTCGGGCGCTGCCGCCGGCAGGCGATCGCGGATCGCGCCGGGCCGGACCGGCGATCGGACCGGATAATCCTCCACCTCCGCGAAGTAGCGCGCGATGCGGTCCACGAGAGCGTGCCCGTGGCGGGCGAACTCCTCCGGGGTCATGGGCTCCCTCCTTCACGCTTGGGCTGCAGGACGGCCCGATCATACCAGCACACCGCGTCCGGGCGAATCATCCGGTCCCGCGGTCGCCCCGGGGACAGGCTTGACCCCCCCCGCAAACCCGACGACCATTCCTCCGGACGGAAACGCTTCGGCGGCCGGGCTCGATGCCGGCGCTGATCGCCCGATGGAGACGCCGGGATCATTGCCTGGAGCGCGCGAACCATGCTCGATATCCTCTGGCCGGTGGGCGTCGTGGTAGGCGTCTGGCTTCTCCTGCAGCTGGTGATCCTGCCGAAGCTCGGCGTGCCCTCCTGACTGCGAGGCAGCTGCTCCGGGTCCCGGAGCGCCGAGAAGCCGCGTCCGGACGCGGCCGATGAGTAGGCGGCGTGACTTCTCCTGCGCGGAGGTCGTCGGCGGCATCGAGGCGACCGAGCTCAGCGTCCGGCTGCCCGGCGCCCGCGGCGAGATCTGGGCGCAGCCCTACGGCGGCGCTCCGGCGGGAGGCGACGTCCACTACGTGGCCACGTGCGGCGTGAGCCAGCTCTCCAAGGTCGTTCTCGCCGACGTGTCCGGGCACGGGGCCGCGGTCGCGGACGCCGCGCGCATCATTCACGCGGCCCTCGTGGACAACCTGAACGAGCATGACAACGGCCGCCTGCTGAGCAGCATCAACCGGGCGTTCGTGAGCCGGTCGCCCGGCGCGTTTCACTTCACCACGATGGTGGCGAGCATCTACGATTCGGCGAACCGGACGCTGGTCTACGCCTATGCGGGCCACCCGCCGCTGCTGCTCGGGCGGCGGTCCACGGGCCGCTTCGAGTCGCTCGACTACGACCACGGCGTGCCCATCGGCGTGGTGGACGACGTGCTCTACGAGCAGCGCCACCTCGCGCTCGAGGTCGGCGACGTGCTCGTCTA
>JAFGQW010000265.1 GCA_016935485.1 Planctomycetota bacterium
GCGCGAAGGGCGCGCGCTCAGGTGGCGCGGGCGGGTTGCGCCCGCGGGATGACGACTGGGGTCTGACCCCGGGCCGCAGGAGGGGTGCGGGTGAGCGTGCGGGTATCGCGCGCGGAAGGGCGCGCGCTCAGGTGGCGCGGGCGGGTTGCGCCCGCGGGATGACGACTGGGGTCTGACCCCGGGCCGCGGGAAGGGTGCGGGTGAGCGTGCGGGTATCGCGCGCGGAAGGCGCGCGCTCAGGTGGCGCGGGCGGGTTGCGCCCGCGGGGGTACCCGCTACAGATCGAGAATGTCCCGCCGGGCCTCGCGGCCGATCTCGCCCTCCGGATCCAGCTCCACCGCCTTCTTCAGGTGCACCAGCGCCTCGTCGTTCATCCCCTCCTTGCGGTAGCAGTGGCCGATGATCCGGTGCAGCCCGGCATCGTGAGGAGTGATCTTGATCCAGTCCTTGAGCACCTCGACCGCCCGGAGGTAGGCGCCCTCCTGGATGTGCAGGCGGAACAGCCCCTCCAGCGCCGACAGGTAGCTGCCGTCCACCCCGCGTGCGCTGGAGTAGAACTCGATCGCCATCTCGGGGTTGTTGAGCTCCTCGTAAGCCAGGCCGATGTTGTAGAGCGCTTCCCGTCGAAACGGCGTGAATTCCAGGCTCCGCTTCCAGCAGCGAATGGAGTCACGGTAGTCGGCGCGGCCGGCGTGGCTCAGCCCCATCTCGAAGTAGACCTCGCCGAGCCCGGCCTCGTCGATCATGGTGGCGGCGGCCTTCTCGTAGGCTTCCACCGCGCTCTCGAGATCGCCGCGGGCGCGGAACAGATACCCGAGATTGCGGTGCGCCCGCCCGAGGCACGGATCGAGTTCCACCGCGCGGCGGTAGTGCGGCACCTTCTCGTCGATGTCCCGGGCGACGCGCAGCCCGCGAACCAGCTCCCGGAACGCCTCCGGAACCGCGGTGATCGGGTGTTCCAGGCGATAGGCGTGGTAGCTGTTGGGCCGGGGCGCCGGCAGGCCGGCGATCTCGGCGAGCCAGCCATAGAAGCGCTTGTGGACCTCGTGGAGCGGCGCCATCTCGTACGCCACCTGGCCGCACCGCGGGTCCGCGTTTCGCGCCAGGGTGACCCGCCTGTGCTGGGGCCGCCGCTCCCCGGTGATGTCCTTCACGCTCAGGCGAATGCGCACCGCGCTCCGCGCCTCGTCCAGGGTGAGCGAACCGGTGACGTGAAACGGGATGTGGCCGAGATCCGGCTGGGGCGCGCCGCACCGGGCACCCTTGACCTCCCGCGCCTGCAGCACCGAGTCGAAGTAGAGGCCGCGCTCGCCGAGATCCAGCAGCTCCTCGATCCCGTAGAGCACCATGTGCTCGAGGTCGCGCACGTCGGGCTCATCATCGGGCCTCTTGAGCGGAAAGAACACCAAGCGCGTCTGCACCGCTTTGTCTCCCAGAATCCAGGTTCCCAGTCTCCGGGCCCCGGGGCCCACGCCCCCGGCGGTGTTCTTCCTATCGGAATTCGCGGCACCGCCTCTTCCGAAGGCTTCTGAAGCCGCGGCGACACGACCGCAAAAATGTGCCAAAACCTCCTCCCGGCCGTTGACTTGGGACGACCGGGCTGCTTAATGTTCTGCGCGGCCGAACGCGGCGCGACTCGAGGCCTCGAAACCGTCCGGCGTGGCCGCCGGCGGGCAGCGGTGTCCGCCGGCCGGAAGCGGCCGGGCCGGCCTCGAGTGGCCCGACCGGAGGTCCGCCAGGCCCGTCGGGGGCGGGTGTAGCTCAGTGGTAGAGCACGACGTTGCCATCGTCGGTGTCGTGGGTTCGACTCCCATCACCCGCTCCACGTCAGCGCGTTCCCACCGATACCCTGTGGCGCGGCGGCCCGGTCGTCCGTGCGGCGCCGGCGCGGACCGTCGCTCCGGTTCGGCGCCGGCGTCATGCAACCGGCCGGAGCCCACGCCCCCAAGGCACGGAGTCGCATGATGGAAGTTGAGATCGAAGAAATCGGCCCCTGCCGGAACCGCCTCCGGATCGCGCTCCCGCCCGACCGGGTGACCGCCGCCCTGGACAAGGAGTTCCGCTCGCTCCGGAACACCATCCGGATCAAGGGCTTTCGCCCCGGGAAAGTGCCCCAGTCCTACCTGGAGCGCCGCTTCGGCACCGAGGTGGCCGAGCAGGTCAAGCGGGACCTCGTGACCGAATCGCTCAAGGAAGCGGTCGAGAACCACCGCCTCGAGCCGCTCGGGAGCCCCGAGGTCGATCTGGCCAAGATCCTGCTCGAGCGCGACCAGGAGCTCGTGTTCGAGGCGGTGTTCGAGGTGCGCCCGTCCTTCGAGCTGGGGCCGTACACGGGCATCGCCGTGGAACGACCCGCGGTGGAGGTTGCCGAAGAAGACATCGAGGCGGAGCTCCTCCGCGTGCGCCGGCGCCACGCCATGCTCGAGCCGGCCGCCGCGGACGCGCCGCCGGCCGAGCAGGTCCTGTTTGGCACGGCCTCGCTGATCCTCGGCAACCGCAAGGTGGTGACGGATCAGCCGGTCACGATCGATCCGGGCAAGACCACGCTGATGGGCATCCGCGTCGAGCATCTCCGCGAGCGCGCGCTTGAGGCCGGAATCGGGGCCACCGTGGCTTTCGACGTCACGCTGCCGAGCTACGCCGCTGACCCCACGCTCCGCGGCCAGCCCGGCAAGCTGATCCTGGCCCTGGAGGAATCCAAGCGCCTCGTGCTCCCGGCGGCGGA
>JAFGQW010000266.1 GCA_016935485.1 Planctomycetota bacterium
CCAGGGATGACGGGCCGGAAGGTCGGAGCCCGAACCGGGTGGTTTCGAAGAATCCGGGAGAATTCCGCGCGGGCGTCCCGGGGACGGGAAGCAGAGACAGTCAACCGGGCCGGGGGGAGAGCGCACGCGACCGGAGTTGATGTGAGTGAGAGCCGCCGGGTCACAAGGCGACCGGAAAGTCCGGAGTCTGGAATTACAGACTCGGTACGACCGGGGTTGATGCATACGCAAACGACCGGGGTTGAGGTGTGCACCCAACTGGAGTTGACGTGCAGTCTGGACTTCCAGACTCGCGGGGTGACGGTAGGGCGGCGTCGGAGGCGCGCCCGACCGGGGCTGAGGCGCGCCCGCGTGGAACCTCCGCCGCCACCACGGACCGCGAGGGAACGCCGGTGCGCATCAACTCCGGTGCGAGACTCTGGACGATCGCCGGGTCCGCGGCGGTCGGTCAGGCGCCGGAGAGCGCGAGCGACAGCACCCTGCCGTCGTCGAGCGCCTCGCCGTCGGCAAGGACCGCGTCCACCGCGCGCTGGACCCGCGTGCGCGTCTGACGCTTGCCGCGCCCGAGGCGCGCCAGCGCCTCGACGTCGTCCTCCGAGATCGCCGGGACCGGAGACCGCGCTCGGGTGCGATCACGGAGGGACACCCCGAACGACCCGGATTCTCGCGGGTTCTCCCCGAAGAGGACCCGCGTCCTTCGGGCTTCCGGTGGCCGCCACAACGCGCTGCCGGCACGGGCTCTTTCCAGCGTCGGCGCTCTCGCGCCACCCCGGAATCCGGGGTGGACCACCAGCCGCGATGGCCTTCATCTGGGCGTTGACCCGCGATGGGTGCATAATGGACAGGTCCTCCCCGCTCGGGCACCGGATGCGGAGCGGGGGCCGGACGGGAGATCCGGCTGGAGAACACCATGCGACACACCTGGGGCGAACGCAGGCCTTGGCTTGCCGGGATCGCAGTGATCTTCGGTGCCGTGCTGCTTCTCGCCGCCGGTCTGGTGTGTTCCGGCAAGCCGGCCACGAGTGAAGATCCGAAGAAGGCGCCGGCCGCGCGGCGCAAGGAGCCGCCCCGACCCGGCGGGCCGAAGCGGGGCCTGGTGAAGAACTTCATCCTGCTGATCAGCGACGGCTGCGGCTACAACCACGTGGATGCGGCGAGCCTCTACCAGCAGGGTCGCACCGGCGCCCAGACGTACGAGCACTTCCCCGTCCGGGTCGGGATGAGCACCTACCCGGCGTCCGGGGAGTACGATCCGCTCAAGGCCTGGGCCGATTTCGATTACGTGAAGTCCGGCGCCACCGATTCGGCGGCTGCCGCCACGGCGATGTCGACCGGAGTGAAGACGTACTCGGGCGGGATCGGCGTCGATATCGAGCGGAAGCCGCTCACGCACTTCCTGGAGATGGCCGAAGCTCTCGGCAAAGCCACCGGCGTCGTCACGAGCGTGCCGCTCAGCCATGCCACGCCTGCCGGATTCGTCGCGCACAACGAATCGCGTAGCAACTACGAGGCGATCGCCAACGAGATGATCTACACGAGCGCGGTCGACGTGATCATGGGCTGCGGCGCGCCGGACTTCGACAACAGCGGCAAGCCCGCCATCGGGAACACGATGCACTACGTCGGCGGCGCGGCCGCCTGGGCCGACATGCAGGACGGCGCGGTGATGGGAGCCGATGCCGACGGCGACCACGAACCGGACGAGTGGACCGTCATCCGCTCCCGCGAGCAGTTCCAGGCCCTTGCCGATGCACGGGGTCGCCACCAGCTTCCGTCCCGGGTTCTCGGGATTCCCCTGGTCTTCGAGACGCTCCAGCAGGGCCGCAGCGGCGACAGCCGGGCGGCGCCCTTCGTCGTGCCGCTCCTCCAGAGCGTACCCACGCTGGCCGAGATGGCCGAGGCAGCCCTCCAGGTGCTCTCGAAGGACCGCGACGGCTTCTGCCTCATGATCGAGGGCGGCGCCGTTGACTGGGCCAGCCACTCGAACCAGTCTGGCCGCATGATCGAAGAACAGATCGACTTCAACCAGGCGGTGGAAGCCGTGGTGGCGTGGGTCCACCGGAACAGCAACTGGGGCGAGACGATCATGGTCGTCACGAGCGACCACGAGTGCGGCTACCTCACCGGCCCCGGCTCCGACCCGGCGTGGAATCCGCTCGTGAACCACGGCAAGAACGTCCAGCCCGGCCTGGAGTGGCACCGCACCGGCCACACCAACGCCCTGGTCCCGCTCTACGCCAGGGGTTTCGCGGCGACGCTGTTCCGGTGGGCCGCCACCAGGGTCGATCCCGTTCGGGGTCGGTACCTCGACAACACGGCAGCCGGCACGCTGGCGTTCGCCTTGCTCGGCGTGACGAACCCGAACCGGTAGCGCGCGGCGCGCGGTGGGCGGGGTCGGCGCGGGGGTGTTAAACACGAAGGTCACGAAGGAGACGAAGAGCACGAAGAGAAGGACGACTGGGGTCTGACGCCGTTCCGCTTCGGAACGGGGTCTGACCCCCGATTTCGGTGAAGCGTGCGCGTGCGGGTGCGGGTAGCGCGCGCGAAAGGCGCGCGCTCGGGTGGCGCGGGGAGAGTGACGACCGGGGTCTGACCCCCGATTTCTGACGACCGGGGTCTGACCCCCGATTTCGGTGAAGCGTGCGCGTGCGGGTGCGGGTGTCGCGCGCGAAAGGCGCGCGCTCAGGTGGC
>JAFGQW010000267.1 GCA_016935485.1 Planctomycetota bacterium
CGAGGCCCAGCGGAATCGGAAAGCTCCGGGGCACGGGCTCGCCGCCGCGCACCGCGAAGCGAACGCGCCGGTCGAGCACCCGAAACTCG
This sequence comes from Planctomycetota bacterium, assembly GCA_016935485.1. Classification (GTDB taxonomy): domain Bacteria; phylum Planctomycetota; class JAFGQW01; order JAFGQW01; family JAFGQW01; genus JAFGQW01. The sequence continues at coordinate 90 of JAFGQW010000267.1, forward strand.
ATCTCCGCGCGCGCGCATCCCGGTGCGACCGGCACGGATGCCAGGCGGCTGAACGACCCTTCCGCGCTGCGGGCCTGCAGTTCGACCGCCTCCCCGGTCCACCCGAGTCGCAGGGAATCCCCGCCCGGCTGCGCGCGGAGCAGGAGCCAGACCTGCGTGTCGGCGCGCGGCTCCAGCGCCAGGGCGCCCGAGAGGCACTGCCACGACTCGGTGCCGGCGAGCCACGCCTCCGCGCCGCGGCGCCCCTGCGGGTCTAGGTGAACGCACGCCCCGTCGCAGGCGACCGCACCGTGGACGAAGACCCAGTCCCGCTCGGAGAAGCGGCGAACCGGGCTCCGGCGGGCTCGATGCGCGTCCAGCCGCCTGACGAGCTCGTCGCCGGTCCACTCCGGCGCGACCCGGAGCACCGACAGTCCGCTCGCCGGCCGATCTCGATGGTTGAACGCGTATCCTTCCGCCGCGAACAGGAGCGGGAAGTGACCGCCCACGATGGCGTGCACCGCTTGCCTCGCGGGGTCGTGCGCCGTCCCGCGCGCCGCGCCCGCGAGCACGAGGGCAACCGGCGAGGCGGTGCCGAGTCGATCGGCGATCCCTGCGGCGAGCACCTCGGTCTCGGCAGCCAGGCGCTCGCGCCAGGCCGGCTCCGGCTCGGATCGAGCCGCCGCCGACTCCGCGTCGCCATCCGCAGCGGCTGTCTCCTCGCCGCCCGTCGCCGCCTCCCGGAGCAGCGCCTCGAGTTCGGAGCTAGCGCGCACAGCAAAGGACCAGCGGCCGGTCGCGGCGAGCGCGCGGAGGTGATGCCACAGCGGGTAGCTCATGCTCCTCCGGTCCATGGCGGCGACGTGAGCGACCAGGGTCGCCGCGATGTCGCGCTCCTCGAGCAGTTTCTCCGCCGCGAGCAGGGTCTCCCGGCGGCCGTCCTCGAACAGCAGGAGCAGCGGCCGGTCGGGCAGCGGTTCCCGCTCCGCGACAAACGCCCGGACCTCCTCGAGTGTGACCGGGCTGTACCCCGCGCGAATCAGCGCCTCGAGATGCCCGCGGAGGGTCTCGCTCGTGACCCGCAGCCCGCCGCCCTTCTGGCTCACGCCGGCGTACGCCACGGCGAGGAATCCGTCGTGCTCGACCCGCCGGGCCGCCGGCTCGTGGCGGCGCACGGCCGCCGCCGGCCACAGGCCCCAGACGAGCGCGCCCGCAAGGAGCAGCAGCGCCCACTGCGCGCCCACGCCGAAGCGCGCGCGGCGGCGCGGGGCCCGCACGGCACTCCCGTCCGCCACCGCTACCGCGTGCCCCACTTGTTGTTCCACGAGGTCGCGATGGCCCACGGAAGCTGCCACGAAAGGACGAGCGCGAAGAAGAAGCACAGGAGCGGACTGTAGAGCCACAGGCGCGTGCGCTGGCGGGCGAGGTAGTAGGCCCCGTAGACCAGACTCACCAGGAAGATGCCCAGAAAGTAGTAGTGGTTGGTGCGCCCGTGCAGGAGCGGCAGATAGAGCACCGCCCGACCGACCACCAGCGGCGCCAGCAGCGGAAAGACAAAGCCCACGTAGAACGACAGCGCCATGACCGGCGGCCGCTTCCACATGAACGTCGCGGCGATCAGGTTCTCGCGCAGCCAGCTCTTCTTCCAGCGCAGCTGCTGGCGGAAGTACTGCCGGAAGGTGTCGGGGGCGATCGTGGAGACGCGCGCGGTCTCGTCGTAGATGACGCGGTACCGCCGGAGCATGCGGTTGGTGAGGCTGCGATCGTCGCCGAAGGTGGCGGCCTGGCCGAGGAAGCGCTGGCACAGCCAGTCGTCGAGCACGTCGAGAACGGCCGTGCGGCGGTAGGCGGCGCAGCAGCCCGAGCAGCAGGTCACGCTCGAGAACACGCTCTCGGCCGCCTTGAGCACCCGGAAGGCAATGTAGTACTGCAGCCCCTGCATTCGGGTGAGCGTGTTCGTCCAGGCGTTGGCGACGTAGCCGTGCGCGCAGACGGCGCCGACGTCGGGATCGGCGAACCCCTGGACCAGCCGCTCCAGCGTGTCCCGCTCGAGCATGCTGTCGGAGTCCACGTAGACGAGGATCTCGCCGGAGGCCCGGCGGGCTCCGGCCGCCATCGCGTGGCGCTTGCCGCGGTTGGCGGCGAAGCGGACGACGGCGAGCTCGGGATGCCGCTCGGCGACGCGTGTCATCTCCCGGTGCGTGCCGTCGGTGGAGCCGTCGTCCACGGCGATCACTTCCAGCCGATCCCGCGGATAGTCGGACGCGAAGATCGCCTCGAGCGTGTCGGCGATCGCGCGCTCCTCGTTCTTCGCGGCCACCACCACCGAGACCGACGGCCGGTGCCCGACGAAGCGCGGCGGGCGGTAGAAGGCGGCGATCAGGAACCGGCTCAGGATGTAGCCCGTCACCACGAAGCCGTAGACCCCGAAGGCCACGCGGTACCAGAACGTGTCGACGGCCTCGAGCTTCAGGAGCGTGATGAGCACCAGCGCCGCGCCGGCGAGCAGCAGCCCGGAGGCCGCGCACCAGCGCCGGCGCGGGCGCCGCAACGCCCGGCGGAGCTCGCCTTCGAACTCGAGGGCCAGCCGGGAAGAGCCGCCGTTGTACCCCGTGTCCGTCCGGACCCGGCGGGCGGGAATCCGCACGAGCCACTCGTCGGCGTTGTCGAGCGTGCGGGCCGGCAGCCGGAACTCGACGAGCATCCGCCGGCCGGGGAGCGCCGCACCCGGGGCGAGCTCGAGCAGCATCCCGCCCTCGCTGATGTCGACGGCCTCGGCGAGAAGCGCGGTATCCTTGCGGTCGCCGTCGAGCGGTCGAAGGCGGGCCGAACAGCGAAGGGTCCGCCGAACGAACCGCCGCCTCTCGGTCTCAGGCTCTGTCCGCGCTTGCGGGGACGCACGCCGACCCATGGCGCGTGTAGCGCTCTCCATGGATCTATCCAATCTGGCCGCTGTCCCCTTGGCTGGGAGGTCCTTGCGATCCCGCGCGGGGCGGGACGAGAACCTGCCGCAAGTGTAGCAGGATCCGGAAGCCGCATCTATCTTTTTATTCTGGCTGTCTCGTCGGTCTGGATCAGGAGGAGCCGGCCGGTTTCCGCTGCCGCCGCAGAAGCGGCGCCCCGGTCGGTCGGTTCGGGTACGCACGCCCCGGGAATGGATCCCAGAATGCGATGCCGCCGCGGTTCGTGCCGGCTGGTCCCCTGGGCTGCGCTCGTCGTCTGCTGCGCCCTCGGTCTTGCCGCCGCCCGGAACACCGCGGCGCAGCCGGTGCTCTTCTCGCCGGAGCAGCTTTCACGGGCCCGGGAGCGGGCCGAGCGCCATCCGTGGGCAAGAGCGGCCATCGACCAGGTCCTGCGGGAAGCCGAGAGCTGGTGCGCACAGCCCGCCGCCCTGCCGGAGGGCGAGCCGGGGCTCTATCACGACTACTTCTGCCCGGATCACGGCGTGGCGCTGCAGTACGCGCCGGACCGGCCGAAGGAGCATCGCTGTCCGGTGGACGGGCGCCTGTGGCGAGGCCCGAAGCTCGACGCGTACTGGGTGCATCTCGCGCTGAGAAACCGGCTCGCGAGCGCCGTGCAATGCGCGCTGGCGGCGCACCTGTCGGACCGGGAGGCGCTGGCTCGGGCCGCCGCGCGCATCCTGCTCGAGCACGCCGCGTACTACCGGGATCGCATCGCGAGCCGGACCCCGCGGCGCTGGATGGCCCAGAGCCTCGACGAGGCGGTCTGCATCCTGGATGCCGCGAAGGCCTTCGACCTCGTCTCGGGCCTGACGCCGGGGCTCGCCGCGACCGAGCGGCGCCAGGTCGTGGAGGACTACCTGCTGCCAACGGCGAAGTTCCTGCTCGGCGAGCGCCGGCACGTGCACAACATCGACTGCTGGTACAACGCGGCGGTGGCCGCGATCGCGGCCGCGACGGGCGACAAGGAGCTCCTCGCCCGGGCCCTTGGCACGGCGCCCGGATCTCGCTTCGGGCTTCGCGATCAGCTCCGGGAGGGGGTCAGCCGGGAGGGCTTCTGGAAGGAAGGCTCCGTCGGCTACCACTTCTACACGCTGGCCGCCGTGGTCGAGGCGCTGCAGGCGGCGCGCGGGCTCGCCGCCGAGCTCGAGTCCGAACGCGAGATCATCCGCTCCATGTTCCTCGCGCCGCTTGCCCTGGCCGACGCGCGCGGGCTCATCCCCCCGAACAACGACAGTCTGCCGCGCTCGCTCGGCGCGCACCTGCCGCTGTACGAGCGGGGCGCCGGGCTCTTCCCGGCGGACCGCGAGCTGGCCGGCTTCCTGGCGCGGGCGTACGGCGAGAAGTGGCGCACCTCCCTCGAGGCCCTGCTCTTCGGCCCCGAGCACCTGCCCGAGCCCGCCGAGGCGCCGGCGGCGATCAGCCGCAGTTTCCCCGACACCGGTTTTGCCGTGCTCCGCACGCGGCCGCCGGCCGCGGGGCCGGGCAATCCGGAGGAAGTGTATCTCCTGTTCGATTTCGGCCCGCATGGCGGCTACCACGGCCACCTGGACAAGCTCGCCGTCGCGCTGCACGGACTCGGCCGGGCGATCGCTCCCGATCTTGGAACCGCGGGCTACAGCCTGCCGCTCACGAATGCCTGGTACCGGCAGACGCTCAGCCACAACACCGTGGTGGTGGACCGGAAGTCGCAGCGGCCCGCGTCGGGGAAGCTCCTCTCGTTCTGCGGGGAAGGCCCGGTCCAGCATGCCGTCGCGTCGACGGAGGAGGCCGTTGCGGGCCTGGTGTGGACGCGCGGGCTCCACCTCACGGACGAAGGCATCGTCGTCGTCCTGGACCGCCTGCGCCCCGCCGCCGGCAAGGGCCGCCGCGAACGCACTTTCGACTGGACGTGGCAGGCTTTCGGCGAGCTCACGGTGTCGTTTCCCACCCTCCAGCCCGTCGCCGACCCGAGCGGGTTCGGCACCGAGGACGGCTATCCGGTCGCGCGGTCGCTCCGCTCCGGCACGACCTCGGGACCGGTCCAGGCGCGGTGGCGGATCCTCCCCGAGACGCCGACGCAGCCGCCGGACGCCCGGCCGGGGACCGGCGGCATGCTGAGGCTCTGGCTCGCGGCGGCGCCGCGGTCGACGGTCTTCGTGGCGCGGGTTCCCGGCAATCCCATCCAGGATGCGCTGGCGAAGATCGTGGTGCGCCGCTGCGGAGAGGAGGCCGACTTCGCCGCGGTGCTCGAGCTCGTGCCGGAGGGCGCCGAGCCGCAGGTGCGGCAGGTGCAAGCGACCGCCAGCGGGCTCGAGATCCTGACGGAGAGCGGCCGGCGTACGGTCATGCTCCCGGAGCCGCCGCCCGCGGAGGCGACGCCCGGGAGCCGGTAGGCGCGACGGCGGCCGGCCCGTCCCGGAGGGCGGACGCGGGTCCGCGCCCGTCCGGCCGCTTGCTCGCCACGTCGGCGTGTGTTATCCTACTGACCATCGGGCCCGCCGCAGCCACGGGCTCGTGCCAGCCGGGGGAACAAGCAGGAGATTCACGATGCGCCTTGCCCGTTCTGCCTGCACGCTGCTCGCCTGGACGGCGCTGGCCGGGCTTCTCGCGCCCCTGCCGGCTCAGTCGGCCCCGAAGGAGATCGTCGGCTACTACACGTCCTGGTCCATCTACCGGCGGAACTACCAGGTCGGGGAGATCCCCGCGTCGATGCTCACGCGGCTCAACTACGCGTTCGCCAACGTGGTCGACGGGAGAGCGGTGCTGGGAGACCCGATCGCGGATCTCCAGAACTTCGCCAAGCTGACGACCCTTCGGCTGGCCCATCCGAACCTGAAGATCCTGCTCTCCGTGGGCGGCTGGACCTGGTCGAGCGGTTTCTCGGACGCAGTGCTGACCCCGATGGCACGGCAGGTCTTCGCGTCGTCATGCGTCGACCTGATGGTGGCGCACGGCTTTGACGGCGTCGATATCGACTGGGAGTACCCCGTGAGCGGCGGGCTGCCCACGAACATCACCCGGCCCGCGGACAAGGGGAACTTCACGCTCTTCATGGCGGAGCTCCGCCGGCAGCTCGACCTCGAAGGCATCCGGCAGAACCGCACTTTCCTCCTGACGACGACGGCGCCGGCGAGCCCGACGATCATCGACAACCTCGAGGTGGCGAAGATCCACCCGTACGTCGACACGATCAGCCTCATGGCGTACGCGCTCCACGGACCGTGGAACCCGGGATTCGATCTGACGGGCTTCAGTTCCGCGCTCTACCCCGATCCGAGGAGCCTCTTTGCCGAGCCCGCGCGGTCGCTCTTCAACGTGGCCGCCGCGGTGAAGGCGTATCTCGACGCGGAGGTGCCCCGGCAGAAGCTCCATCTCGGCGTCATGTTCCAGGGCATCGGCTTCGCGGGAGTGAGTGCAACGGCGAGCGGGCTGTACGGTCTCTACACCGGCCCGGCGACCGGCACCTGGGGCCCCGTGTACTTCGACTACACCGATCTCGAGCAGAACTACGTCGGCAAGAACGGCTACCAGCGCTACTGGCACGACGCGGCGCGTGTCCCGTGGCTCTACAACCCGACGGCCGCGGTCATGATCACCTATGACGATCCGCGCTCGATCCGGGAGAAGGCCTGGTTCACGAAGACAGCCGGGCTCGGCGGCGCGATGTTCTGGGAACTGAGCGGCGACCGCAACAAGGCGCTTCTCGGCGCGCTGCACGCAGAGCTTGCCAACGTCGTGGCGCTACGCGCACCGGTCCGGGAGCTGAGCCTCGCCGCTCCGGCCCGGATCGACCTCCTGGTGGAGAGCGATGCGGCGCGCGCCGGGCGGTTCTACTACGTCGTCGGATCGCTGACCGGGACGGCGCCGGGGCTCTCGCTGCCGGGCGGCGTGCTCCCGATCGCCTTCGATCAGCTGACCTGGATGAGCATCGTGTCCGCCAACAGCCCGCTCTTCCCGAACACGATCGGCATGCTCGATGCCGCCGGTTCGGCCCGCGCCGGGTTCAATGCCGTGGTGCTCGGACCGCTGCCGTCCGTGCTCGCCGGCATGAAGCTCCACTTCGCCGCCTGGGTGGCGCAGTCGAGCGCGAACCTCACGGGCGAGCCGAGCAACCCGGTTGATGTCTTCTTCGTGAGGTGACGGGATAGGCACGGTCGAGTTAAACACGAAGGACATCGGCTTGCGTTTTGTTCGTAACTGAAAAAAACGCCCCTGGGGCATTTTTTTCAGTTAGCACCGCCACCCGCGCGCGGACACCGCTCACCGGCCGATCGCGCTCGTAATCGTGCTCGTGCTCGCCCCCGTCCGTCTTCTTCGTCGTCGTCTTCTTCGTGCGGTGACGGGGGCCCCGCGCGTCAGAGCACCCGTCGCTCGACGATGGTGAAGGGAATGGCCGGGAGAAGACCGATCGACGTGCGCAGGCGCTTGCCGGTGGGCTTGCCGTCCCTGTCCACGCGCTCGACCTCGCGGCTTGCTTCCGCGAGCAGGTTGTCCGCGAAGCCGACCGGAAGCGCCGCCCGGTCGGCCTTGAGTCGGAACGCGAAACCGCCCGGCACCACGCTCACCTCCTCGACGGTCATCCCGGCGGGCGGCTCCCGCAGCGCCACCTTGACCTCGCCGGACGGGTTGCCCCGCCACGCCTTGACGCGAACCCACGCCGTGCCCCCGGCGGGAACGGCCACGGGCAGCGGATTGACGATCTCGATCGCCGGCGCCCCTCCCCGGAGTGGCGCCACGGCCACCCGGAGCTCCTCGGACGGCACGAGATGCCGGTACAGGAACGCCTGCATCATGTCCTCCGCGGGGACCGCGCGGCGGCAAACCGTCTCCCCGTCGATCTCGGCCCTCCCCTCGAGCTCCAGCGCGACCGTCGGACGAGGCATCCTCGCCGGCGCCCGCAGCGTCATGCGCACGCGGTCGCGCCCCGCGGGAATCCGCCCCCCTTCCAGCCGGAACCCGCCTGCCTCCTTGAGAACCACATCGATCGCGCCCGCGAACCCGTCCTTGCGGAGCGCGTGGACATGGATCGGCGCGGCTGACCCACCGACCAGGCCGAGGCTCGACGGCGTCACGCGGAGCGCGAAGTCGGGCCGGGGCGGCGAGAGGCGCAGGCGGTAGGCGTACGCATCGCCGCCCTGATGCTGCGCATCGGCGACCTGCACGTAGTAGGCGCCGCTCCCCGGCAGCGGCACCATCAGGTAGGAGTCGGCATGGTGGGTGATCCATCCCGCCGGGTCCCGGTGCAGGTCGCCGTCCTTGACCATGTGATCGTCGTTCCACGCGAGCACGTTGCCCGCCGCGTCGGTCACGCGGACAAGCGAGTCGAGCGGCGATTGGAGCCGACGCGCGACGACCTCGGCCACCAGCGTGTCGCCGGCCTGGCCCTCGAAACAGAAGACGTCGACCTCGCCGGGCTTGCCGATCCGCCCGTTGACGATCACCGGAAGCACGAGGCTCTGCGCGCTCTTCGGCGCGTCGTTCAGTTCCTTTTCCTCGCACTCGGGCAGGGTATCCACCGCGTAGACCACGGCGTTGGAAAGACCGTTCTTGCCCTGGAGCCACGTCCGGCGGACGTCCGGGCCGCCGGCCTCGGTAGCAAGCGGCAGCCGGGAGTCGCGCAGGTTCCAGCCCTTCACCGCCGCCACCGTCTTCGTGCCGGCGCGGCCGCCCAGCGGGAACACCTCGGTGACGAAGGGGCTCTCGCCCACGGCGATCCGGTAGACGAAATCCTCGCGGCCGCGGTAGATCGCATCGCGGATCTCGAGCTCGTACTCGCCGTCCTCCGCAATCCGGTAGTGGAGCACCGGATCGGGGTCGAAGCGGTAGTCGTCCACGAACGCGACCTCCCGGCCGGCGGCGTCGTAAAGGGCGAGGGTCGCCTGGAACCAGCCGGGCACGGCGTCCGCGAGGTACGGGATCAGGCTCCGCGCCTGGGCCGCGATCAGGAGCTCCTGCCCCTTGCGCGCTCGGAAACGAAACCGGTCCACGTCGCCCGGATAGATCTGTCCGTTCAGCACCACCGGCAGCGCGAGTGGCGCGGCAGGCTCGAGGCGCCGGAGATCGGGCATGCCGGCAAGCCGCGGCGGCAGCGGCGCGTGGGCCTCACGGTCGTTGGGCTCCAGTTCGCACACCTCCGGAACGAGCCCGACCTCGAAGATCATGGGGTTCGTGAGCCCGCCTCCCGTGACGATCCGGAGCTCGCGCGGGCCGGGCGGCGCATCGGGAGCGACGGTGATCTCGATCAGCACCGACTCCGCGAGCTGCCGGTTCATCTGCCGCTTGGCCCGGTCGAACTGGAGGCAGGTGACGATGTGCACCAGCTCCCGCAGGCACTTCGAGTCGAGATCGTGGAGCAGCGGGAACTCGGGGAGCTTCGCCACGCGCGGCCCGGTCTCGGCCTTCTTCTTCGCTCCGGCGTCTTCCTGGGCAGCCACCTTGGCCGGCGCCTTCTCTTTCGCGTCGGCGCCTGGCTTGGCCTCGGGCTTCGGCTCGCCACCTTGAGCCTCGCCCGGCTTCGCCTCCCCTTTCGGCTTCGCGTCGGCGCCCGGCTTCGCCTCCGCCTTCTTCTTTCCCTCGGCACCCTGCTGGGCGCCCCGCTTTCGCCCATCACGCGGCCGGTCGGGGCGCTCAGCTCGGCGGGGCCCGCGGCGCGGATCGGCAGCCGGCGCTCGGCGCTCCGCCGGCAGCTCGGCCAGCCGCTTCTCGAAAGCCCCCCTGAGCCGCTGGCGAAGCAGCTCCCGTTCCTCCGCATCGAGATTGAAGATCGGCCGGTAGTAGCGGACGACCGTCGCGCTCACCCCCTCGCCCGACACCAGCACGCCGCGCGCGCCCCGCAGGAACTGGCCGCCGGCCGTCACGTGCACCACCGTGCCGCGCGCCGCGCCGGCAGGATAGAGATAGCCGATGTGCGGCTCCCGCGCGCCGCCCTGACCGGCCGCCGTGGCCGTCACCGCCGACAGCGCCATTCCGACGAGCAGCCCCCGGGTGAAAAGCATCGATCGGCTCCCTCGGCTCACATGATCTCGTGGAGGCGTCCGCCGCCTCCCTTCGGCGCCGGCATCACCTTCACATCGAGTCCCCGCGGGTTCGGCAGCGGCCCGTCGGGGTCGATCCCGAGCCGCAAGTAGATGCTCCCGAGCAGGTCGGCGGGGTGGACCGGCCGCTCCGCCACCCGCGAGCCCGTCTCGTCCGACGCGCCGACCACGCGGCCCCCCTTGAACCCGCCGCCCGCCACCACGGCCGAAAAGCACTGGCCGTAATGCGACCGGCCGCCGTTCCACGGCGGCTCCCACTGGACCTTCGGCCCGCGGCCGAACTCGCCGCTCCACCAGACGATCGTGCTCGAGAGGAGATCGCGGTCGGCGAGATCCTGGAGCAACGTGGCCATCCCCTGGTCCAGCTCGGGGAGTTTCCGGCGCATGATCTCGAAGTGCTGCTTGTGGGTGTCCCAGCCGGGATAGTTGATCGTCACGTAGGGCACACCGTGCTCCACGAGGCGACGGGCCACCAGGCAGGACTGCCCGAACGTGCTGCGGCCGTAGCGGTCCCGGACCTCGTTCTTCTCCTGGGTGAGGTCGAAGAGCTTGCGGGCGTCGCCGAACATCATGTCGTAGGCCTTCTCCTCGCAGGCGTCGAGCTTCTGCAACGGCGCACTGTTCGGCAGCGCGCGGCCCAGCGAATCGAGCTCGTGGAGGAGCCCGCGGCGGCTGCGCTGGCGCGCGTCGGTGATGCCCGGGGCGACGAGGCCCTCCACCGCGAACGGCGTCCGGGCCGGATCGCCACCGGTGGCGAACGGCTTGTAGCGCGGCCCGAGGAAACCCGCCTCCGAGAACCTCCCCTGCGGCCGGGTCAGCACGATGTACGGCGGCACCAGGCCGCGGTAGCCGTGCTCCTCGCCCTTGAGCAGCGCCACGACCGCGCCCACGCAGGGAAAGACGAGCCGGCCCGGCATGTGTCCGGTCTGCACCAGGTAGGCGGCCGTCTCGTGCGAGTTGCTGCCGTGCGTCATGCTGCGGATGATGGTGTACTTGTCGGCCTGCTGGGCCAGCCGCGGCAGCTCGGCGTTGATCTGGATGCCGTCGACGTTGGTGGGAATCACCTTGTCGAGAGGCCCGCAGTAGTCGGGGCCCGCCGCCGGCTTGGGATCGAAGGTATCGAGGTGGGACGGGCCGCCCCACATCCAGATCTGGATGACCGAGCGGGCCGGCGGCGCGGCCGCGCGCGCCTCGGCCAGAAGCGCCAGCGGATCGAGCAGCGCGAGCCCCGCCGCGCCGGCCAGGCTGCGCTTCATCATCTCGCGGCGCGTCAATCCGCTTGTCGTGTGCCGTCCGTTCATCGCATGGCTCCTTGCCGGCAGCGGTTTTCCGGCTCCGCGCCGGCGGCTTCGGCAGCGTCCTCCGAACCGCCGGTCGTCCGCTCAGTGGCGGTAGAGAAACTCCTTGGTGTTGATCAGGGACCAGACGAGGTCATGCATGCCCGTGCGGAAGTTCACGCCCTTGCCCTGGAAGTACTGCTCCACGGCCGCCTGTTCCGCCGCGGTCGGATACCGCGACAGCACGGCGAGGTAGACCGCTTCCACCGACCGCTGGCGATTCCCGCGGGCGCCCTCGAAGAGCCGCCGCAGCTTGGAGCCGCGCTCGATCTTCTGCTGCACGTGGCTCGAGTTCAGCAGATGCAGGCGCTGCTCGTCGGTGGGCTGGTTGGAACGCTCGCTCTCCAGTCCCGTGTCGCGCGCCGGGCGGCCGAACATCTCGAGGAACTTGCTGGTGATGCTGCCGTCCGCGAGCTCGACCGTCCGGTTCGCTTCCGGGATGAAGGTGAAGGGCTCGGGAATGGCGCTCGAGTACTGCTCCGTGCTGCCGCAGATCTGGCACAGGGCGTCGACCAGCACCTCGGCGTCCAGGCGCCGCACCGGATAGAAGGCGAACAGCGCCTCGGCCTTGGGATGGTCGCTCCGCGGGATCGGCGACTGCTGGTAGGTGCGCGAGCTCAGGATCAGCCGGAAGACGTGCCGGAGATCGTACTTGCCCGCCACCAGCTCCTTCTCGAGGAAGGCGAGCAGCGCCGGGTTCGTGGGCGGGTTGTCCGGACGGATGTCATCGGGCTCGTGGAGGATGCCGCGGCCGAAGAGCCAGGACCAGATGCGGTTCACGATGTTGCGCGCAAACCACGGGTTGTTCGCGCGGATCAGCCAGTCGGCCAGCACGCCGCGGGGATCGGTCCCCGCCGGGATGATCACCGCCTTGCCGTCGGGAAAGACCGCCGCCAGCGGCCCCGCCGGCGCCGGATCCAGATAGACGATCTCCTCCTTCCACTCGGCCGTCGTCTTGAAGGCGACGCGGGTGAAGAACGCCTCCAGGCCCGCCCGCCGGTCGTCGGGCCACTGGGCCACGCGGGCGCCCATGAAGGTGAGCGCCACCGCCGCGGCGATCGCAGCGGGCTCCTGGCCCTGGACCGCACGGTAGAAGTTGACCGGTGGGTTGCGGTAGTTGCTGCCGCTCGTGGTCAGCAGCTCGCGCACGAACCGGTCGTAGGGCTTGTGGTCGCGGATCGCCTCCAGGATCCAGCGGTGGTAGACCTGCACGGCGTTCGGCCAGAGGTTGATGGGGAACTCCGCCTTCACCCGCAGCACGTCGCACCACTTGAGCGACCAGTAGCCGGCGAACTCGGGGCGCGCAAAGAGCGCGTCGATCAGCGCGGCGCGCTTGTCCGGCCGCGGGTCCTCGAGGAAACGGCGGGTCTCCTCGGGCTCGGGCAGCGTGCCGATCATGTCGAGGTAGACGCGCCTCAGGAAGACGGCGTCCGAACAGAGGTGGGCCGGCTGGATCTTGTGCGCGCGCAGCGCCTCCATCACCAGCGTGTCGATCCGGTTCCTTGCGGTGCGCGGTCCCTCCATCTCGAAGGGCGCGACGGGCTGGCCGGGCGCCGGGCAAAGAGCGGCGGCCAGAACGACGCACCCGAGCGCCGCCCCCAGCAGCGGCCCGATCCCACGCTTCATGGCGCCGGCTCCCTTCACCGCGTCACGCCCCGGCAATCGCGCGGCGTCGCGCGGGCCGCCGCAACCAGCTCCCGGAGCACCGCCGGCCGGATGCCCTGCCGGCCGTCGCAGTGGATCTCCGCCCGATCCGTGGTCGCTCCGATCACCTCGATGATGAGCCCGTCGGCGCCCGCGGCCAGCGCCGCCCGGCTCGCGGCGGGCACGAGCGCCGCATCCCCGGTCGCATGGCTCGGATCGACCAGGACGGGCAGGAACGTGCGGCGCCGCAGCAACCCGATCACGGTGAGATCGAGCGTGTTCCGGCAGCCGTCCCGCGAGGCGAAGGTGCGGATGCCCCGCTCGCAGAGCAGGATCCGGAGGTTGCCCTCGGCCGCGATGTACTCCGCCGCGCCCAGCCACTCCTCCACGGTCGCACTCCAGCCGCGCTTGAGGAGCACCGGCTTCCCGCTCCGGCCGACCTCCACGAGAAGCGGGAAGTTCTGCATGTTGCGGGAGCCGACCTGGAGGACGTCGGCATACCGCGAGACCAGCCCGACGAGCCGGGGGTCCATGACCTCGGTCACGATGGGAAGCCCGGTCCGCTCGCGAACCTCGGCCAGGATCTCGAGCCCCTTCTCGCCGAGGCCCTGGAAGCTGTAGGGGCTGGTGCGCGGCTTGAAGGCGCCGCCCCGGAGCATGTCGCCGCCGGCCTCGCGGACGGCCTCGGCGATCTCGAGGGTCTGCGCGCGGCTCTCCACCGCGCACGGGCCGGCGATGACGACCGGCCGGCCGCCGCCGACGGCGATCGGGCCGATGGGGACCGGCCGGACCTCGGGCACATCCCTGCCCTCGGGCGCGCCCGGGCGCGCCGGATGCGAGATCTTCCAGCCACTGAGGTCACACGACTCGTCCATGGCTCCGATCCCGCGGGGGTTCCCGCTCCCGCGCCGATCCGCTCTGCGCGGCGCGGCAAGTGTAGTTCATGGCCCGCCGGCCTCCCGCTCCACGATGGCGATGGCCTCGATCTCGACGAGGAGGTCCTCCCGGCAAAGCCGCGCCTGGATGCCTGTGCTCGCCGGCAGGGGGTCGAGGTTCTGTGAGGCGAGGAAGTGGGTCCGGATCTCGTTGAAGTCCTTGTAGTCCCGCTCGATGTCGCGGAGATAGCAGGTCGTCCGCACCACGTCCTGCCAGGAGGCGCCCTCGGACCGGAGCAGCTCGGTGATATTGCGGTAGGTGCGCCAGCACTGGGCCCGGAAGTCGCCGACATGGAGAGACTTGCCATGCTCGTCCACGCTCGCCGTGCCCGAGATCCAGAGGAAGGAGGCGCCGGTCCGGAGATCCACGCGCAGGCCGCGGGAGAAGGACGCCGGGATCGGGTAGTACCGGTGGGCCTCGTTCAGCACCGCAGGATTGCTGATGGGCCGGCGGGCGACGGCGCCCGGCCTCCCCCGTTCGACCGGCGCGCCAAGCGGCAGCGGCCGCGGCAAGCCGTCCGGATCGAGCAGGCCGAGTTCGCTCATCTCCTGCCGCTCGCCCGGTGTCGCGGGTCTCGTGAGGAGGTCGTCCATCCGAGGTTCACCGGCAGCCATCCATCCCTCCTGTCCTGGTGGGCAGCGCGCCGCCCGTCTCGTTCCGGGAGGCCCGCGCCCGAGCAGGCCCCGTCCGGTCGCCGCCCGGCCGGAATGTCGGCTCCAGTATACCCGCCGGCAAGCCCGGAGTTACAGGCGGAACCGGTCGCGCCTGGCGGCAGCGGGCTCGGGGCGGGTGAGTGAAACACAAGCACGAAGGAGAAAGAAGAGGAAGAAGAACGGGGGGGGCAAGCACGAGCACGACGACGACCACGATCGCAGCGGTGGGCGGGGTCGGCGCGGGACGGGCGCCGCCCCCAAGGCCATCACCGGCGCGGCAGGAGAACAATGGCCGGGCCGCGTCGGCCTGCCGGCACCGCTCTCACGCGTGCTGGAGAAGCCCGGCCCCGACGGCTGCGCAAACCGGCTGGACCGGCTGGCTCGGCGGAGCTGCCGATTTCAGATACGCGTGCGGATCGTGCACGAGGCCGCCGGCCGGAAGCCAGTCCCACATCGAACCGAGATCCTTCCGGATCCGATCGCTGTAGAAGTCCGGCAGCCGGTCGGTCTCCCCCTCGAAGTAGGGCCGGAACTGCGGATCCGAATCGAGCCGACGGCGGATCCCGATGTGGTAACGGCGGCGGCCCCATCCTTCGGAGGACACGGCGCGCACCAGGTTCATCAGCTTGCCCACCACCCGCCGGTTGGTGTGGAACCGCCTGAGGATCGCCAGCGGCGAGAAGGAATGCCCCATCAGCTTGATCACGTGCTCGTAGAACTCCTCCCAGCCGTAGTGCTTCGGCTTGATGTTCATCGCCAGGGAGTTGTTGAGCAGGTGAAACGGGAACGGCAGCACGCGGTTGTGCCGCTGATACTCGAGGTTGATCGGCGCCGACTGCCCGAAGGACGACAGCAGCGAGTAGGCCGGCCACGCGCCGGGGCAGAGCTTGAGAAACTGCCGGGTGAGCGCGAAGGGCTCCGGGCCCGCGTCGGCATCCATTCCCAGGACGAAGTTGGTCTGCACGTAGGGAATGTGGCCGAGGATCATGTTCACGTGCTCGGCGACCTGCGCCACCTTCTCCGCCCCCTCCGCCCGGCCGGTCTTGCACTTGTTGCCCAGATCGAACCACGACTCGATGCCGGGCAG
>JAFGQW010000268.1 GCA_016935485.1 Planctomycetota bacterium
GCGACGAAGGCGTCGGTCAGGCCGCCGTTGTAGTGCAGATCGGGACCCGCCTGCACCGGAAACGTCTGTTCCGTGGACGTGGTCTTCCCGGTCACGTACGCGTTTCCCGCCGCGTCCACGGCGATCCCGTAGCTTTCGTCATCCCCCGTTCCGCCGAGGTATCCACAGTAGACCAGGATCGCGGGATCGAGGACCAGAGTCTTCGTGGGATCGTATTTCCCAGGCGCGAAACCCCAGAGCCCGCCCGGGGAAAGCGAGTAGCCCATCCCCACCGGCACGCGCCGGCCGCCGATGTCCTGCCACGCGATCGGCGGTGCGTCCTCGAGGAAGCCGACCGGAGTCTCGACGCGCAGTGCTCCCTCCTCCGTGATTCGCGCCGGCGCGGCGCCCTCGTACCGCAGCTGGATCCGGGCCGGATCGGCGCCGGGGTGAACGGTGAACTCGTACTTGAGCTTGTTCCCCGTCCCCTGGTATGCGAGATCGATGCCGGGCCAGAGATTGTGGTAGACCACGCGCGCAAACGACCCGAGCCCGGCCTTCCAGCGATCCCTCTGGCCGTGGAAGTAGCTGAAGACGGCTGGCTGGGGTCGCTCGCCGGCAGGCACCACGTCCGGGCTCGAGCCGACGAACACGAGCTTCACGATCCAGGCCTGCTCCGGTCCGGTCAAGCGAATCGTGATGCCGGTCCTCTCGAAGAAGAGTGTCCGGCCACATCCCTCGACGTAATAGGCGACCCGGTCAGCGAAGACTCCCCTGTTCTCGACGAAGTAGACGGGTAGAGCGGCCCAAGGGGCGGGGGGCGATCCGTGCTTCTCCGGGGTCTGATCCTGCGCCGGGGCAGCGAGCATCGTCACCCCAAAGAGGACGAGAGCCAGCCCGGGAAAGGCGGACACCATCTCGACCTCCAGAAGGAGCGACTGCCTTGCCGTTCGGCCCGAGGAGCGCGTGGGCCCGAGGGGGCCGCTTGTGCAGTCGCGGTTTCGACTCGAGATCCAGGGTAGCGAGCCGCCAGGCGGCAGTCAAGCCGAGCCGTGGGAGCCCAGCGCATGGGGTGCGGAATCGCGGCAGCTCTTCGGGAAGGCAGGAGCGGGCCGGAGGCACACGCGGTACGTTCGATGCCCCTCCGGCCGTGCGGCAGCAGCACCCCGATCGCCCGTCACTTCCCGAAGAGCGTGCTGTTCCGCGATGCCGCGCGCCCCGCCACGCGCCGATCCGCAGACAGGGATCGTCCGAGGTACTCGCGCAGTGGGAGAGCCTCGCCTCTACTCCCCCTCGTCCCAGTCGGGGTACTGGGGCGGGCTCTTGCCGACGCGCCGGGTGACGCGCGGGAACTTCCCGGTCGGGACGGTCTCGTCGATGGCTACGACGTTGATCTGGTGCCACCAGTCGTCGCCGAAGTCGAACCAGTAGCCGAACACGTCATTCACCTGGACGCCGAGCGCGCCGATCGTCGTGGAAGTCACGTCGCCCGCCGGCTCGCGCAGCCCGAGGGGCGGATCCTCCATCGCCATCGGCAGCTCCGGTCCGCGCCGGTTCTCGCTTCGGCTTCTTCATGAGAGCGGCCCCTCCTCGATCGGTTTCCCTGTGCGCGTCTCGTGGGCGGCGCGGAGCGAGCGGTCCCCGAGCGCTCCGGCGGCGCTGGCGCGGCCAGCCGGTTTCGGCGCCATCGCGCTTCCAGGATCGAGGATATCGAGCGGGCGGGCGGCGGTCAAGCGTCCGGGCGGCGCATGCCGCAGCACGGGCGGAAACCGGGCGAGCTCCAGCCGGGAGGTGCGGGCTCCGGAAGGTCCGCCGGACCCGGCGTGCGGGAGGGCCGCCGACTTTTTTCCCGGAATTCCGTGGCCGGGGGTTGCCCGGCGCCGCCCGATAGTTAATATGTTAACAATCTTGGCGAGGAGCCCGCATGAGCGATTCGCGCTGGAGCCGGAACCGGGGGGAAGGCCATCGTCTGGTGGTCACGGTCGTCCGGGCCGCCGAGCGCCTGCAGAAAGCGGCGGACCGGTTCCTGCGCGACTACGGCATCACCGTGGCGCAGTTCAACCTGCTGGCCGCGCTCGCCGCGAATCGGGACAGCCTTCCGCAGTCGGAGATCGGCACGCGGCTCGTGGTCAGCCGCGCGAACGTGACCGGTCTGGTCGGCCGACTGCAGCGGCTCGGGCTCTGCCGGGTCGACCTCGATGCGGCGGACGGCCGCATCCGGCGCGTCCGGCTCACGCCCGAGGGGCGCCGGCTCCTCGACCGTATCGAACAGCCTTATTTCCGCGAGATTCGCCGCCTGACGCGTGGCCTCGAGGCGGCGCGCCTCCAGCACGCCGTCGACACGCTGGAGCGCTTGCTCGAACAGCTCTGAGCGGCGCCGGGGCGCGCGGAACGGGTGGCGAACGAGTGCTCGCACAGGGATGGTCCGTACACACAGGATCCGACGGAGGCCGGGCACGGCATCGCCGCCGGGGATCAGGAGCTGGTCCATGGTCGCTCCCGGATTGCCGAAGTGGTCTCACCGGGCCCTCAGCAGGGCGCGCTGCGAGGTGGCGCGCCTGGAGGCGCTGCGCGTGCTTCGCTTTGACGAGGCGGCATGCCTGCGGCTGGCCATCGCCGTCCGGGAGCGCGAGCTTCCCGTCCGCGAGGCGGACCTCGGCGGCGCGAGTGCGCTGTGCTCCTTGCTCCAGGAGCTGGCGGAAGCCGGAGACGAGACGCGGCTGTCGCCGGCGGTGATCGAGCGCCTGGCGGAGCACTACGCGCCGCGGCGGCCGGATCTTGCGCACCTGCTGGACCCGCTTGCGTCGCGGCCGGCCGGTGCCGTGCCGCCGGCGCCGCCGGTTTCCCCGCCGGAGAAGGCGGTCGATGAATCTCCGCCCGCCGCGCCCGCGTCGGCAGAAGCGCTGCCGGCCGAGCGGCTTGCCGCCGCCTGGTCGCTCGCGCGTTTCCTCGAGGCGGTCAACATCGGCTGGGGCATGCTGGCCGCGAGCCTCCTCATCGTCGGCTGCTCGATCGCGCTGGTGATCACGCTCTGGCAGAGCAACGTCCCCGTCATTCGCTACCTGGCGTTCCTCGGCGTCGCGCTCGGTCTGAACGGCGTCGGCCAGTTCGCGCACCGGCGGCTCCGGCTCGCGATCACGGGCCACACGGTGCTCGCGGTATCGATGCTCCTGATGCCGCTGAACCTGGTGGCGGCCGAGGTCCTCGGCGGCGCCGCCGGACGTGCCGTATCGCCGGCGGCGAGCGCGATGATCTTGCTCGGCTTCGCGGCCGTGGCGTGGAGCTCGTTGCGTCTGGTGTGTCCGGCCGGAGCGGTCACCGCGTCTGTCACCTTCGCGGTGCTGATCGGGCTTGAGCTCGCCGTCGAACCACTGCGAGCCCACGGCGCTGTCGCGGAGCTCGCCGTCGCCTGGGCCGGCACTGCCGTCTATCTCGCCGGCCTCGCGCTCACCTTCCGCCGCCGCCGGAGCGCGGGCGCGGTCGGGCCCGCGCCGGTCGTGTTCACCGGCGGCGTTCTCGCGTTCGCTCACCTCGTCCTCTGGGCGCGCGTTCATCTCGACGGCCTGGGCCAGGGCCAGTTCGACCGGATCGCACCGGTGGTGGTGCTTTATCTGCTCGCCGGCCTGTGCATCGGGCGCGAGCTGCGCCGCGTCGCCGTCGCCCGCGCGTGGGCCCGGCCCGCGGCGGCTGCGCTCGACACGCTGGCTCACCTCGCGGTGCCGCTCGTGCTGCTCGTGATGGCTCCGGCGAACGGCGGGCGGTTGCTCGTGTCGTCGCTCGCGGCACTCGCGCTCTACGGCACGGTCGCCGGGTGGTATCGCTCTCGATTGGCCGCCGGCGCGGCGGCGGCGGCGACCGTCGTGGCCGGGTACGCCGGGCTGACCCTGCTGCACGAGTGGAGCCGCGGCGAGTTCTCCTGGCTGCCGGTCTCGTGGCCACAGCTTGCCTTCGAGATGCTCCCGCTGGTGGCCGCGTTTCTGATCGCGGGCGAGGCGCTGGCACGCCGGCGGCGCGGGGATTCCGCTACCGCGGCGGCCTGGGCCGCCCCGGTCCTGCTCGGGGCGGGCGGGGTGCTGGCCACGCTGCTGCTCGGCGCGATGATCCCGGATGGGCCACGCCTCGGAGAGGCGGTCGCGCTCGTCGGCGGCCTGGCACTCATTCTCGCGCTCGGCACGCGGCGCAGGGCCTACGCCCATGCGGCTCTGGCGGCACTTCCCATCGTGCTCGCGCTCCGTCCGGGCGTGGTGGCCGATCTCGTGGAGGCGAAGACCCTGGTGGTCTGGCTCGGCGCGGTGGGGATCCTCTACTTCGCCGCCGGGTCGCGGCTCGCGCGCGATCGGGTGCCGCTCGCCGCGACGTTCGCCCGGCCGTTCGTGGTCACCGCGCTCCTGCTGATGCCGCCGATCCTGCTGGCCACGTTCCTGCCCGAGATCACCGGCCTCTCGGTGGTCGGCCCCCTGGCGTGCCTGCTGCTCTGCGCCGGCGCCGCGGGAATTCGCCCGGCGGTCCATCTGGCGGAGCTCGCCGGCGCGTTCTACGTGCTCGCCGCCGGCCTGGCGATCCACCACTGGGTGGCCCCGATCGCGGATCCGGTGCCGGCCTCGGTCGCCTGGGCGCTGGCGGCTGCCGTGCCGCTGCTCGC
>JAFGQW010000269.1 GCA_016935485.1 Planctomycetota bacterium
CGGATCGATCCTGCGCACGATCGCCCTGCTCGCCATCACGGCAGGAGCGGCGCTGGCCTGGGCACCCCATGGCGGCGCGCAGGACCCCGGACCGCCCGTGGCCGCGGCGCCTTTCTACCACAAGCCCCACATCATCCCGCTCGAGGGCGATATCAACACCTGGAGCTACGACACCTTCGTCCGGCGCGTCGAGAGCGCGCTCAGCGCCGGGGCCGACCTGATCATCGCGCCCCTCGACACGCCCGGCGGCGAGCTCGGGGCCGCCTTCAAGTTCGGCGACTTCATCTTCAACAAGATCCGCCCCCGGGCGCGCATCGTCTTCTACATCACCAACCATGCGCTGAGCGCCGGCGCCCTGATCGCGCTGGCCGGGCACGAGATCGTCATGGGGCCGGGCGGCACGATCGGCGACTGCCAGCCGATCCTGATGGGGGCCGAAGGCATCATCGAGGGCCCCGAGAAGATCCAGTCCCCCATTCGTGCGACCTTCCGGAAGTACGCCGCTGCCAACGGCTATCCCGAGGCGCTCGCCGAGAGCATGGTCTCCAAGGAGATCGAGGTCCTCGAGCTCGTGATGGCCGACGAGCGCGTCGTCTACGTCCGCGCGGACGACTTCGAGCAGTGGACCGACGCGGACAAGGGCGAGGTCGCCGCGCGGAAGGTCGTGGTGAAGAAGGACGAGCTGCTGACCATGACCGCGCGCGAAGCGGAGCGCTACGGCTTCGCGCGCGCCGTCGTCGATTCCCGGGAAGAGCTCGGCCGCCTGCTCGGGATCGAGCGGCTCGAGGCGCCCACCCTCCAGCCCACCTGGTCCGAGGAGATGGTCCGGGCGGTCCAGGCCTGGAACATCCTGTTCGTGCTGATCGGACTGCTCTGCCTCTACCTCGAGTTCAAGACCCCGGGCTTCGGCTTCTTCGGCGTGACCGGGATCCTCGCCTTCGCGATCTACTTCTTCTTCGGCTACCTGACGGGGCTGAGCGCCTACTGGGAGATCGCG
Organism: Planctomycetota bacterium; assembly: GCA_016935485.1. Lineage (GTDB taxonomy): Bacteria > Planctomycetota > JAFGQW01 > JAFGQW01 > JAFGQW01 > JAFGQW01. The sequence continues at coordinate 998 of JAFGQW010000269.1, forward strand.
CTCTGCCTGGTGGGGCTCTTCCTGATCGGGCTGGAGATCTTCGTGGTGCCGGGCTTCGGCGTGCCCGGCTTGCTCGGGATCGGCTGCGTGCTCGTCGGGCTGTTTGCCGGCGGGCTTCCCGACGAGTTCTTCCTCCCGTCGATGCCGTACCAGCGGGAGCTCTTCGAGGCCGCGCTCCTCCGGTTCGCCGCGGCGCTCGCCGGCGTCGTCGTCGCGGCGATCCTGATCGGCCGGCACCTGCCGAGCATCCCGATCCTCAACCGGCTGATCCTGGCGACTGCCGCCGAGGCGCCCTACGCCGAGGCGATCCCCGGCCGCGAGTCCGCCGGCCCGGACATCGCCGTGGGCAGCCGCGGCGAGGCGCTCACCCCGCTGCGCCCCACCGGCACGGCCCGCTTCGGCAGCACGCGCATGGACGTGGTGACCCAGGGCGAGTTCATCGAGCGGGGTGCGGCCGTGCGGGTGGTCCGCACGGCCCACAACCGGATCGTGGTGGTCGAGGACACGGCATGATCGCGCTGGCCATCGCGCTCTTTCTGGTCGGTCTCGGGCTGGTGCTCGCCGAGGTGATGATCCCGTCCTTCGGGCTGTTCTCGGTGCTGGCGGGCGCGTGCTTCGTCGGGAGCACCGTGATCGCCTTCGGCCAGAGCACCACGGCCGGCGCGCTTTTCATCGCGGGCGCCTTCCTGTGCGTGCCGATCACCATCCTCCTCGGCTTCCGCCTGCTGCGCACCTCCGGGTTCGGCAACCGCCTGCTCCTGGGCGCGCCCGACACGCCCGAGGCGCTGGCCGGCATCTACCGGGAAAACAACCGTCTCGTGGGCCAAGAGGGCGTCGCCGTCACCCCGCTGCGGCCCGCCGGCACGGCGGACTTCGGCGGCGAGCGGGTCGCCGTGGTGACCGAGGGCGACCACCTCGACGCCGGGCGCACCGTGACGGTCGTCGCGGTCGAGGGCAACCGCATCGTCGTGCGGCCGGTCGGCCGGCACTTTGAGGATGACGAACCATGAGCCCCGAGACACCGGCTCATCCCCCTGGTAGACTGGAGGGCGTCGTGAGGTCCCGGCGCCCGGCGCGCGGGACGCCTCGCAGCCCGTCGTTCCTCTTCGAGGACCATCCGGAGTGGTGAGACCATGCTGAACCCGGCTGTCATCCCTTGCCTGCTCGCGAGCGATTCGGACTTCCCGGTGAGCTGGATCCTGATCGCTTTCATCGTGCTCGTCGTCATCATCGGCGGCATCATCCTGGTCAAGTACTTCAACCTGTGGCTCCAGGCGTTCTTCGCCAAGGCGGAGATCTCCATCCTCCAGCTGATCGGCATGAGCTTTCGCAAGGTGAACGCCGCGGTCATCGTGCGCTCCAAGATCATGGCCGTGCAGGCGAGCCTCCAGGTGGGCACCCAGGAGCTCGAGGCGCACTACCTCGCGGGGGGCAACGTGCCCAACGTGGTGCGTGCCATGATCGCCGCCGACCGGGCGCGCCTGCCGCTCGACTTCAAGACCGCGCGCGCCATCGATCTGGCGGGCCGCGACGTGCTCGACGCGGTCCGGAACAGCGTTCTCCCCAAGGTGATCGACTGCCCCAAGGCGGAAGGGCCCAAGACGAGCATCGCCGCCGTGGCCAAGGACGGCATCCAGCTCATGGCCAAGGCGCGGGTCACGGTGCGGACCAACATCGAGCGGCTGGTCGGCGGCGCCACCGAGGAGACGATCATCGCGCGCGTTGGCGAGGGCATCGTGTCCACCATCGGCAGTGCCGAGTCGCACAAGAGCGTGCTCGAGAACCCCGACCGGATCTCCAAGACCGTGCTCGCCAAGGGGCTCGACGCCGGGACCGCCTTCGAGATCCTGAGCATCGACATCGCGGACGTCGACATCGGCGAGAACATCGGCGCCAAGCTGCAGGCCGACCAGGCCGAAGCCGACAAGCGCATCGCCCAGGCCAAGGCCGAGGAGCGCCGTGCGATGGCGGTGGCCCGCGAGACCGAGATGAACGCGCTCGTCGCCGAGAACCGGGCCAAGGTGGTGCTGGCCGAGGCCGAGGTGCCGCGCGCCATGGCCGAGGCGTTCCGCGCCGGCAATCTCGGCATCATGGACTACTACCGCATGAAGAACATCATGGCGGACACCGAGATGCGCGAGAAGATCGTGGGCGACCAGGAGGACGACAGCCGCGGGCGCCGGCCGTGATGCGATGGAGGTCGTGGGCATGAGTGCGAGCGTGGCCCTGCTGGCATGGGGGGTGGACTGGCTCCAGCACCTCGACCAGCTGCTGCCGATCATCGTCGTGGTGGCCATCGGGTTGCTTACGCTGGTCAAGCGCGGCGTCGAGATCCTGCTCAAGCGCCGCGCGGAGCGCGCGCGCACTCAGCCCCCCGACTCCGCGGCCGGCCGCGCCGCGCCCGAGCCGCTGCCGACCGTTTTCGAGGAAATGCGCCGCTACTTCGAGATGATCGAGGGACGGCCGGCCACGACGACGGAGGGGGCGCCGCCGGCGGCGCCCCCGGCTCCGCCCCGCCGGCGGCCGGCGCGGATCCCGCTCCCCATGCCCTCCTCGCCCGCCGAGGCCACCCGCTTTCTGGAAACGGCGCATGCCCCCGCACCGGGCGCTCTTCCCTTGTCTGCCCAGGAGGAGCTTCGGAGCCTCCCCGCGAGCCGGCGGACCCAGGCGCTGCGCCGCTTGCGTCCGATCCGCGGGCTTCCCAGGGTGCGGCTGGGGAACGACCGGATGTCGCTGCGCGCCGCCTTCCTCTGGCGGGAGATCCTCGGACGGCCCCGCGGCGCCTGATCGCGTCGCCATCTCCCGGCGCTCGGCCACCCCTCCTGGACGACGCTGCGTTGCCTGGTCTCTCGTATCTCGCTGTGGGACATACGGTTGCGGACACCCCGGGAGCGCGCCGGGCATATCGCCGGAACCCGTTGTCCTCAAGGAACTAACAAAAACGGCCGTCACCCGGAACATTCTTCACGATCCGGGCCATCCAACGAGATACCAGCGGACAGACTGTCACCGGAGCGCGGTCCGAGCGGCGCCGCAAGCCGGCTCCTCGGCGCGCAGGACAGGCCGGGGGGATCCTCGGGATGAGATTCGACGAGCACGACGGCGGCGAGAGCGGCACCGTGGCCCAGCGTTGCCCGGCGGAGGATCTGGGCCAGAACCTGGCGGGATCCCGGTTCGCCTCCTTCTTCGTCGAGGAAATGGTGGGCCGCGGGGGCATGGGGGTCGTCTACCGGGCTCGCGAGCGCTTCGGCCGAAACCGCGTCGCGCTCAAGGTCCTCCCCGTGCTCACGCGCGCCGACCGCGAGCCCGTCCGGCGCTTCCTCGCCGAGGCCCGCGCGCTCACCCGGCTCAGCCACCCCGCCATCCCGCGCATCCGCGCCTTCGGCCGCGAGCACCAGCTCTACTACCTCGCGACCGACTACGTGGCGGGGCGGACCGTCACGGAGCTTCTTGACGCCGGCCGCCCCTTCACCCCGCGGCGCGCGCTGGAGATCGCCCGCGCCGCCGCCGCCGCGCTGCGCGTCGCCCACGAGCACGGCATCCTGCACCGCGACGTCAAGGCCGACAACATCATGATCGACGAGCAGGGCCAAGTGAAGGTGCTCGATTTCGGCATCGCCCAGGACCTGGGCACCCGGCGGATCACGCGCAGCGAGTGCTATCTCGGTACGCCCGAGTACTGCTCGCCCGAGCAGCTCTGCTCGCTCCCGATGGATGCGCGCACCGACGTCTACTCGCTGGGCGTGGTGTTGCACGAGATGCTCACGGGCGTCATGCCCTTCGGCGGGGCCAGCACCGTGCGGCTCTACCACGACAAGCGCCGCGACCGCCGGCCGGCGCTGGCGCACCTCCTGCCCGGATCGCCCCGGGTGCTCGTGCGGCTCGTCAAGCGCTTCCTCGCCCCGAGTCCCGAGCGCCGCTTCGCGTCGATGGCGGACGCCGTCCGGGCCATCGAGGAGACCATCCCCAAGCTGGGCGCGTTCGGCTGGGGTCGCCGCTGCGTGCGGCGCTTCGCCCGCCGCCGGCCCTCCTCATGGCGCAGGCCGCGCCTCCTGCCGGAACCGATCGCGTCGCTCTTCTTCTGAGCGGTCCCCGCGCCGCGCGCCTTCCCGCGACGACCGGCTGCTCGCGCCCGTTTGCGGCTATACTGGAGCGGCGTGCGCTCGTACCGACCGTTGAACCGCACAGCGAGATCCTCCGCCGCCATGACCTCCGCCGCCGCCCGACCCGGTCCCCGGCATCTGCTCTGGCTCGTGGTGCTCGCGGTCGGCCTGCCGCTGGCCGTCGTTTTCGCGCTGGCGGTCCACGCGATCCTCGGCGCTCATCACACGGACCTCGAGCGCGAACGCAACCATCTCCTGTTCCTCGCCCTGCTGCGCGCCCGCGAGCTCGACCGCCTGCCGGCGCTCGCCGCCACGGTGCTCGACGCCCGCCAGCCGATCGTTCACCTGCCGCTCGACCCGCCTCCGCGCGCGGGCGAGCGGCCCCTGCTGCGGCGGTTCTTCGTGCGCAGCGCGGACCACGTCGCCCTGCTCCCGCGCCTTCCCTACCTCCCCGACGCGGCACGCGAGTCGGTGCCCGTGCTCGTCCATCTGAGCTCCCCGGAGGCCTTCGCCCCGCCCGACGAGAGCCGCAGAGCGGTCAGCGAGCCGGCACACATCGAGTCGTGGGTGGAGCGTCTCCAGGACGCCGAGGAACTCCTCGATCGCGGCCAGGCGCGCGCGGCGCTCGCCGCCCTGGAGACGCTCGCGGCCGACACCCCGATCTCCTTCTTCCGCTGCTGGGTCCGCTGGCGCTGGGCCGCCGTCGCGGAGTCCGCGGGCGCCGCGCCGCCCGCGGAGGTTGATCGGGTCCTCGACGAGATCGCCGCCGGGGACTTCCGGGAGCTCATCCCGGACCAGCCCCTGCGCTTGCTCGTGGCCCATCGGACCGCCTGCCGGCGCTTCGAAGCGCACGGCGACGGCGCCGTGCTCCTCGAGTTCCTCGCCTCGCTCCTCGGCGGAGCCCTCGGCAACGAGTGCAGCCGCAGCGCCTACGAGTCCCTCCTCGCGGACGTCACCGGCCGTCTCACCGCCGCGGGCGTCGCCCTTCCCGAGGAGATCGCGCGTCTGCGCGCCGAGGTCGAAGAGAACATCTTCCTGGCGGAGACCGTGCTGCCCGCGCTGCCGCGCCCCGGGCGCCAGGTGGCCTTCGCCGCACACCGTCTGCCGCGGGGCCAACAGGTGCTGCTTGCCTTTCGCAGCGGCCGTCCCGCCGACTTCGGCGCGGACTGGCTCGAGGGAGGGATCGTCGATCTCAGATCCCCGGAGCTTCCGCTGGCGAGCTCGGCCGAGGCCGCGGCGAGCGGCGACGTGCGGTTCGCGGTCGTCGATGCGGAGGGCGCCTCCCTGTGGGGTGCGCCGCTGCCCGCGCCCGGCGCGCTGCGCGCCGCGGTGGCGGGCGGTCCCGGCGAGCGCTTCCGGGTGGCGGCCTTCCACGCCGACGCGAGCGGTTTCGTGTCGGCGAGACGGCAGCGCCTGGTGCTGCTCCTCGCGGTCGTCTCGGCGCTCGCTCTCGCCGCCGTGGGCGGCGGGCTGCTCGCCCACCGCGGGCTTCGCCGCGAGCTCGAGCTGGCGCGCCTCAAGTCGGAGTTCGTCGCCGGGGTCAGCCACGAGCTCCGCACGCCGCTGACCACGATCCAGATGTTCGGCGAGACGCTCGCCCTCGGGCGGGTCCGCGACGCCGCGCACCTCAAGCGCTACTACGACGCCATCAACGCCGAGGCGCTGCGCCTGCGCCGGCTGATCGACGACCTTCTCGACTTCGGCCGCATGGAGGCGGGGCGCGTCGTGCTCTTGCCGGCGGCTACCGATCCCGTTGCGGTGGCGCGCGGCGCCCTGGAGGCCTTCGCCCGCACGCCGCTCGGCGCGCGGCGCAAGGTCGTCTTCGCCGCCGCCGGCGCGGAGGGCACGACGGCGCTCCTCGACGGACACGCCGTCGAGCGCGCACTGCTGAACCTGCTCCTCAACGCCGCCCGGTACTCCGCGCCCGACAGTCCCATCCGGCTCACCGTCGCCGTCGGCGGCCGGCGGCTCGAGTTCGCGGTGGAGGACCGCGGCATCGGCATCCCCCGGCGTTACCACCGGCGCGTCTTCGAGAAGTTCTTCCGCGTCCCGGGGGTCGCCGAACGCGAGCCCGGAGGCACCGGCCTCGGCCTGGCGCTGGTGCGCCAGATCGTCACGTCCCACGGCGGCACGGTGTCGCTGCGGAGTGTGCCGGGTCAGGGCAGCCGCTTCACGCTGGTCTTCCCGCTCCGCCCGCCCGAAGGGATTGACAGCGCGGGCCGGACCGCCAAGATCTAGCGTGGGTGAGCGGAGGCGGCGTCCCTTGCGGGGAGGACCTCACGGATGGCCAAGATCCTCTTGATCGAGGACGAGCCCGCCATTGTCATGGGGGTGAAGGACAACCTGGAGTACGAGGGGCACGAGGTCCTCACCGCCGAGGACGGCGAGCGCGGCCTCGCGCTGGTGCGCGAGCGCCAGCCGGATCTCGTCCTGCTCGACATCATGCTGCCCGGCGGCAACAACGGCTTCGCCCTCTGCAAGACGCTGCGCGGCGAGGGCTTCGCCGGCGGCATCATCATGCTGACCGCGCGCCGCGAGGAGGTCGACAAGGTCCGCGGGCTGAACCTGGGCGCCGACGATTACGTCACCAAGCCGTTCAGCGTCGTGGAGCTCCTCGCGCGCGTCAGCGCCGTGCTGCGGCGCGGCGGCCGGACCGTCGAGCCGCTCGCGCGCTACCGGTTCGGCGCGGTGGAGCTCGACTTCCTGAACTACCAGGCCACCAAGGGCGGCGAGCCGCTCGCGCTGACCCCGCGGGAGTTCAAGATCCTCAAGCTCTTCGTCGAGAACCGCGGCCGGGTCATCTCCCGCAACGAGCTTCTCGACAAGATCTGGGGCTACACCATCTTCCCCACCACGCGCACCGTGGACAACCACATCGTGCGCATTCGCAAGCAGATCGAGGCGAACCCGTCGACGCCGCAGTACATCGTGAGCGTGCGCGGCGTCGGCTACAAGTTCACGGGATGACGGCCTTCAAGAGCCCGCCGGCAGGCCGGCGCGCTGCCCCCAGGACCGCGCCGCCGGCTCTCCCTCGAGCACGAGGTCCACGCCGATCCACCGCGCCCTGAGGCCCACCAGCGCCTGCGCGTCGGTCACCCGGGCAGCGCCGCGGCCGCCGATCGCACCGAGGGCGTCATGCTCCCCGATCAGATGCGGCGCGACGAAGGCCTGCACCCGGTCGACCGCGCCCGCATCGTGAAGCGCGCCGGCCAGCGCCGCGCCGCCCTCGACCAGCAGGCGGTGGACGCCGTCTCGCCTGAGCACCCGGAGCGCCTCCCCCACCGACGCCCGCCCGCGAAGCGGCAGGATCCGCACTCCCGCGCGCTCCAGCCGCCGCGCCCGGGCCGGATCCGGCTTCGCGCCGGTCAGGATCCAGGTCGCCACCTCGCGGGCCGTGCGCACCACCACGGCCCCGGGCGGGGTGCGGAGCCTCCGGTCCAGCACGACGCGCGTCGCCGGTCGCCCCCCCGTGAGCCACGGGGTAAGCTGCGGATCGTCGGCGAGCACCGTCCCGGACCCGACGAGCACCGCGTCGGCACGGGCCCGCTCCCGGTGCACTGCCCGGCGCGCCGCCTCCGAGGTGAGGTACCGCAAGGCGCCGCCCCGCGCGGCGATCCGTCCATCGAGGCTCATCGCCCACTTGAGGAGCACGAACGGGCGATCTTCTTCCAGGTAGGCCACGAACGGCGCGATCAGGCGGCGCGCCGCCGCGCAGGACCTCCGCACGAACTCCACCCCGCCGGCCCGCAGACGGTGTCGTCCGCCGCCCGCGAGCGGGCTCGGATCGAGCGCGGCCACCACCACTCGCGCGACTCCCGCCGCGAGCACCCGCCGATCGCAGGGTCCGGTCTTGCCGGTGTGGCTGCAGGGTTCGAGGGTGACGTAGAGCGTCGCGCCGCGCGCGGCCTCGCCCGCGCGTCGGAGCGCGTGGACCTCGGCGTGCGGGCCGCCGTAGTCGCGATGGGCCCCCTCGCCGAGCACGCGGTCGCCACGGACGACCACGGCCCCGACATAGGGGTTGGGCTCCACCCGCCCCCGGCCGCGGGCCGCAAGCGCCGCCGCCCGCTGGAGGAACGCGATGTCGCGGGTCTCCGCTCCGCTGTTCACGCTGCCCGATCTCCTCGCCGCTGCGGGCCCGCCGGGCCGTGAGACGACCACGGAAGGGATCGGCCCCGCCTCGGGCCCGTCTCTCTTGCCGCCCGTTCCCCGCGGCGCCGCGCCGACCGCCGCTCAGGGCCGGCGCCAGAGCAACTTCCCGGGTTTCGCCGCGAGGTCCTGGTTCCGGTTGGTGCGGCGGCAAGCCCGATCGAATCCGCGATTCCACCGGTTCTCCGCCGCGCGGACCGGGTGCAGAAGATCCGCGAACACGGGAAGCACTTCCCGCGCGGGCCCCTAGCTGCGCTTCACCCGGGTGCGCTGCTCGAGCACGGTCCACTTGCGGCCGACGTACTCGATCGGATCCTCCCACGGAAAGTACTCGTCGCCGAGCTGCTTGTAGGTGAACTCGAGCGCCCGGACCTCGTAGTAGGAGACCCCCTTGATCCGCACCACCGGGTCCTCGATGCCCCGCACCTGGAAGGTGATGGCGTCCATCACCGGGTCGACGCTGCGGAAGAGCGCGACACCCTCCCACGTCTCCCCGGGATTGATCTCGCCGCGGAGCTCCGACATGCCGCGGAACTTGCGGCCGAGCACGCGCTCCACGCGTTGCTTGGCCTCCGGATAGAAGCCGCTCAGATACGTCCTTCGCGTGTCGGTGAGCGCCTTGACCGTGAGGATCACCTGGCGCGCCTCGGGTCCCGGGTTGGTGACCGAGAAGGGGAAGTACCAGTAGTTGGTCCCCTGGTTCAGGACGTCGAACACCGCGACTACGCCCGGCTCCCCGGGCGTCACCTTGAGCTGCCAGCGCGGCTGCGCGGTGGACGCACCGGCGCACACCAGGGCGAGGACGAGGGAAAGGGCAGCGAGGCGGTTCGGCGAGTTCATGGGTCTCCTCTCGGGGGTCCGTTGGGCGCAGTCCCGGAGTCCGGCCGGGCCCCGCGCGCGGCGGTTTCCGGTCCGGCCAGCCGTCGGTCACGTATCCTTGTTCAGCATCCTCAAGCGCTCGAGCGGCGAGTTGGGTCCGACCTCGAACTTGCTCTCGTCGCCGTCCGGAAGCTCCAGGATGTCGATGTCCTGCACGCTCCCGTCGAGATACAGGATGTTCACCTTGCTGCGATGGATGAACACGCGGCCGTCGTGCCCGCCGGCATCCGCGGCGATCACCTCCTTGCCGGCGTTCTTCTGGCGCAGCGGAAACTCCTTGCTGTTGCGGCCCGCATAGCTCAGGCACTCGGGCTGGATGTTGTCCAGATCGCGGTAGGCTTCCCAGACGTTGCCGCCGATCGCGCCGCTGGCCACATCGTCGCCAGGACACACGTACATGTTCCGGACGGTTTTCTCGATCGTCTCCTCATCGTAGTCGACGACTTTGGTCCGGAGCGGGGCCAGCAGGAACTGCACGCCCGAGCGGGTGGACGGATACCCCTTGAACCGCTGGTGGTAGAGCGTCATCGCCTGCCCGAGCGAGCTCAGGTTCTTCTTGCAGATCGTGAGGTTGCTCGTGTCCCTCGCCGCGGTGAAGATCGGCACCGCGATCCCGATGATGGCGGCGATGATCGTGAGCACCACCAGGATCTCGATGAGCGTGAAGCCCGCCACCGCGCCGAGCCGGCGTGCTCTGGTCATCAGGCCTTCCTCCGAAAGAATCCCTGCGCGGCGAGGGCCGGACCCGCTCCCCGGCGGGGACGGCCGCCGGACGCGACGCTCCGTCCCGCGCCCCTCCTGGGGACGCCGGCTCCTCGTGCCCGCCCCGGCCCGTCTGGCCGGCCGGTACAGGCCCTGACTTTCAGCGGTGTGCAATTATAGCGGCGGCTCCGGGGCCGTCCAGAGGCCAGCGGCGAGGTTTTCCCGAGCGCTCGCGCGGCGCGATCAGAGGCCGGCCGCGCGGCGGAGCGCCTCGGCCCGGTCCGTCCGCTCCCAGGGGTAGCCGTCGCCGTCGCGGCCGAAGTGTCCGAACCGCGCGGTGGCCTTGAAGATGGGCTGTTTCAGGTGGAGCGCCTCGATGATGGCGGCCGGCTTGAGCGAGAAGTGGTCCCGCACCAGCCCGGCCAGGCGCTCCTCGGATATCTGGCCCGTGCCCTGCGTGTCGAGGAGGAGACTCACCGGCTCGGCGATGCCGATGGCATAGGCCACCTGCACCAGGCAGCGCTCCGCGAGCCCGGCGGCGACCACGTTCTTGGCGACCCAGCGCGCCGCGTAGCTCGCGCTGCGGTCCACCTTGCTCGGGTCCTTCCCGCTGAAGGCGCCGCCGCCGTGCGGCACCCAGCCGCCGTAGGTGTCGACGATGATCTTGCGGCCCGTGAGACCGCAGTCGCCCTGCGGTCCCCCGGTCACGAAGCGCCCGGTCGGGTTGACAAGGCAGGTGAAATCGGCGGCATCGATCAGCTCGGCCGGGATGACCGGGCGGATGACTTCCTCGATCACCGCGGCCCGGATCGCCTCGTGGGTCACCTCGGGGTCGTGCTGGGTGCTGACCACGACCGTCGGCACGCGGACCGCGCGGTCGCCGTCGTATTCCACGGTCACCTGGCTCTTGGCGTCGGGCCGCAGCCAGCCGATCCCGCCGCCCTCCCGGAGCGCCACCAGGCGGTCGATCAGGCGGCGCGCGAGCTGGATCGGCAGGGGCATCAGCTCCGGGGTCTCGCGGGTCGCGAACCCGAACATCATGCCCTGGTCTCCCGCTCCCTGCTCGCGGTGGATCGATTGCGCCGCGTCCACCCCCTGGGCAATGTCGGGCGATTGCTTGTCGAGGTGCACGAGCACCGCGCAGCGCTCCGCGTCGAAGCCGTACTCGGGCCTGAAGTAGCCGATCTCCCGGACCGTGCCGCGCACGACGTCCGGCACGTCTACGTGAGCGCGCGTGGTCACCTCGCCGGCCACCATGGCCATCCCGGTGGTCACCAGGGTCTCCACCGCGACCCGGGACTCCGGATCCCCGGCGAGAAAGGCGTCCAGCAGCGCATCGGAGATCTGGTCCGCCACCTTGTCGGGGTGGCCCATGCTCACGCACTCGGAGGTGAACAGCCGTCGGGTCATTGGCAGCATCCCAGTCAGGTACGCAACCGAGGATCCCGTCGCGCGGCCCCATTGCTCCGCAGACGCGATCCCTCCGGTCGGTTTGTGGAAAACGCAATGGTAGCGGGCGGGGTGGCGCATTCCAAGCGATTTGCCGGCGCCCGGGGCGCCGCCGGGGGGAGTCTCACGACGACACCATCCGCACGATCAGGTCGAGGTTGCGCTCGGTCGCGCCCTTGAGGCCCGCCACCACGGCGCGCGCGCGCCGGCCGAGCTCGTGGCGGCGCGGCGCGTCGCGGTGCAGCGCACGGACCGCACCGGCTAGCTCGGAGCGGTCCCGGAGCTGGACGCACGCGTGCGCCTCGACGAACGCCGCGACGCTGTCCTGGAAGTTCCAGACGTGCGGTCCGAACAGGATCGCGAGCCCCAGGCCGGCCGGCTCGATCATGCTCTGGCCGCCGTGCGGGACGAGGCTGCCCCCCACGAAGACCAGATCCGCGACGGCATACAGCTTGCCGAGCTCGCCGATGGTGTCCACGAGAACCACTGCCCGCTCCGCCGCGCAACGTCCAGCGGCCGCGGGAAGCTCCGTGCGGCGCACCAGCGGAAAGCCCGCCCGGCGCACGACCGCCTCGACCTCCGCCAGGCGCTCGAGATGGCGCGGCGCGAGGATCAGCCGGGCCGGTCCGCCGGCGGCGTCCTCGGCCAGCCCCGCCACCGCCGCGAGGAGATCCTCCTCCTCGCTCGGATGGGTGCTGCCGCCGATGAGCACCCAGGCGTCGGGCTCGATGCCGAGGATCGCGCGGTAGTCGCGCCGGAGCTCCGGCACGCGGTCGGGGTCGACGTCGATCGTGTCGTACTTCATCTGCCCCGTCACGTGCACGACCTCCGGCCGCACGCCGAGGTTGCGGATGCGCGTGGCGTACTCCTCGTTCTGCACGCCGTAGAACCGGATCCGCTGGTGCGGCTCGGGCAGGAAGCGGCGCGCCACGCGGTAGCCCCGGTAGGAGCGCGCGCTGATCCGCCCGTTCACCAGGCAGACCGGCACCCCCAGCCGGTCGCAGCTCAAGAGGAAGTTCGGCCAGAGCTCGAGCTCCATCAGCACGACCGCCGCGGGGCGGATCCGGGCGAGCGCCCGCCGCGTGACCAGGCTGAAGTCCAGCGGATAGTAGAAGGTCAGCACTCCCGGGCACGACCGCTGCGCCAGCCGGTAGCCCTGCAGCGTCGTCGTGCTGATCACCGGCTCCCAGCCGGGGAGCCGCGCGGGCAGCGCCTCGAGCAGCCCCATCGCCGCCTTGACCTCCCCGACGCTCACGCCGTGGATCCACAGGCACGGGCGCTCGCCGCGGCGCCGCGGCAGCCCGCCGAGCCGCTGCCGCAGCCCCGCCCGCGCCCGGCGCGACGTGGCCAGCTTGTAGAGGAACAGCGGCGCCAGCACCACGAGCAGCGTCAGATAGCAGACGTCGTAGAGGCCGTGGAGGACCCAGACCTGGAGCGGCGGGGCGGGGCGGGGCGCCGCCGGGCCGCGTGCGTCGCGGCGCCGGCGGCTCATGCCCCGCAGCACTTCTTGTACTTCTTGCCGCTGCCGCAGGGACAGGGCTCGTTGCGGCCGATCTTCTTCTGGTCGCGGCGGATCGGTTCGATGCGCTCGCCGGCGCCGGCGCCGTCCATGGCGGCCTGCTGCGCCTCGCGCTGGGCGTCGCCCTCCTGGCGGAACTCGGCGTGCTCGGCGCTCTGCGCGCCCCACAGATCCTCCTCCGCCACCGCGACCGCCGGGCGGAGCTTGAACAGGAGATCGGTGATCTCGTCCTTGACGCGGTCGAGCAGCTCGCGGAACATCTCCGCGCCCTCGAGCGCGTAGGCCACCTTGGGGTCCTTCTCCGCATAGCCCCTCAGCCCGATCCCGGACCGAAGCCCGTCCATCGCGTACAGGTGCTCTTTCCACTTGGTGTCGATCGTGTTCAGCAGGAGGTAGCTCTCGACCTCGCGGAGCGCCGCGGCGCCGATCTGGGACTCGTGCCCGTCGTAGGCGGCCCGCACCTTCGCGTCGAGGAACTCGAGCAGCCCCTCCGCCGGCACGGCCGCGATCTGCTGCGGCGACAGATCGACCGCGAACTTGCGCTGCAGCCAGCGCCCGAGCGCCGCCGGGTCCTGGTCGCCGCGCTCCGGCATGTACTCGGCGATCCCCTGCTCGACCACATCGCGGCAGATGTCCAGCGTGATCGACCGGATGTCGTCCGCCTCCAGGACGCGCTGGCGCAGATCGTAGATCCACTGCCGCTGGTCGTTCATCACCTTGTCGTACTCGGTGAGGTTGCGGCGGATCTCGAAGTGGTAGTCCTCGACCTTCTTCTGCGCCCGGCCGATGGCCTTGGAGACCCACGGGTGCTCGATCTCCTGGCCCTCCTTCATGCCGATCTTCTCCATGATGGAGCTCACCCGATCGGAGGCGAACTTGCGCATCAGGTCATCCTGAAGCGAGAGGAAGAACCGCGAGCTGCCGGGATCGCCCTGGCGGCCCGAACGGCCGCGCAGCTGGTTGTCGATCCGGCGGGCCTCGTGGCGCTCGGAGCCGACGATGTGCAGGCCGCCCTTCTCGGCCACCCCGCGGCCGAGCACGATGTCGGTGCCGCGGCCGGCCATGTTCGTGGCGATGGTCACGTGCCCGGGCTGGCCGGCGTTGGCCACGATCTGCGCCTCGCGCGCGTGGTGCTTGGCGTTGAGGACCTCGTGCTCGATCCCGCGGCGGCCGAGCATCTCGCTCAGCTTCTCGGAGTTCTCGATCGAGATCGTGCCCACGAGGAGCGGCCGGCCGGTCGCGTGCATCCGCTCGATCTCGTCGCAGATCGCCTGGTACTTCTCCTTCGCGGTGCGGTAGACCACGTCCTCGTGGTCCTTGCGCACGAGCGGGCGGTTGGTCGGAATGACGATCACGTCGAGCTTGTAGATGCGGTAGAACTCGGCCCCTTCTGTGAGCGCGGTTCCGGTCATGCCCGCGAGCTTCCGGTAAAGCCGGAAGTAGTTCTGGAAAGTGATGGTGGCGTAGGTCTGGCTCTCGGACTTGATCTTGATCCGTTCCTTGGCCTCCACCGCCTGGTGGAGTCCGTCGCTCCAGCGGCGGCCCTCCATGAGCCGGCCCGTGAACTCGTCGACGATGACGATCTCCCCGTCCTTCACCACGTAGTCCACGTCGCGCTTGAAGATGTGGTGCGCGCGGAGCGACTGCTCGAGCAGATGCGGCCACTCCATGAAGCGCCAGTCCTCGTAGAAGCTCTCCACCCCGGCGAGCTCCTGGGCGCGCAGGATCCCGTCTTCCGAGAGGATCGCCTGGCTTTCCTTCAGCTTGATCTCGAAGTGCTCGTGCTCCTGCAAGCGGCGGGCCACCTGGTCGGCCTTGAAGTACTTGTCGGTGTTGCGCTCCGACGGGCCGGAGATGATCAGCGGGGTGCGCGCCTCGTCGATGAGGATGCTGTCCACCTCGTCGACGATGGCGTAGTGGCGCGGGCGCTGGACCTGGTCCTCGGCGCGCCACTTCATGTTGTCGCGCAGATAGTCGAACCCGAACTCGTTGTTCGTCCCGTAGGTGATGTCGCAGAGGTAGGCCTGTTTTTTCCGCTCGTAGTCGCTGTCGGACTGCTGGATGACGCCGACGGTGAGCCCGAGGAACTCGTGCAGCGGTCCCATCCACTCCTGGTCGCGCCGGGCGAGGTAGTCGTTCACCGTGACGACGTGGACGCCCTTGCCCTCCAGCGCATTGAGGTAGGACGGCAGCGTGGCGACGAGCGTCTTGCCCTCGCCGGTGACCATCTCGGCGATCCGGCCCTGGTGGAGCACGATTCCGCCGACGAGCTGCACGTCGAAATGGCGCTGGCCGAGCACGCGCTTGGAGCCCTCGCGCACCACCGCGAACGCCTCGGGCAGCAGGTTCTCGAGCGTCTCGCCGCGCCCGAGCCGCGCCCGGAACTCCTCGGTCTTGGCGGCCAGCGCCCGGTCCGACAGGCGCGCCATCGCCGGCTCGAGCTCGCCGATCCGATCGACGAGCGGATAGACCTTCGCGAGCTCGCGCTCGTTGGCCGAGCCGAACAAGGCCGCAAACGATCTCGCGACCCATTCCATGGGGTTCATGCTGCTAGCCCGCGTCAGGATCCCAGGAGGCCGGGTCTGGGTGCATCCGCGCCGGCGCGCGCCCCCGAGCGCCGACCCCGCCGCTAAGGGGTAGCACAGCGCCCCCGGCCCACCAAGGGGGCCCGGCGTTCAGCGCGCCGCGTCCGGCCGCTCCCCCAGCAGATTGTCGATCAGCCCGATCAGCACGTCTTCCCGGTACGGCTTCACGAGGAAGCCGTTGGCCTTGTCGGTGATCTCCGCGAGGCTCATCGCCGCCGCGGTGGCGAGCAGGATCGGCACCCGCCGGGTCGCCTCGCGCGCGTGCAGCGCCTCGCAGAAGTCGGCGCCGTCCATCTCCGGCATCTGGTAGTCCACGATCACCAGATCGACCTGCGTGCCCTCCAGGGTCGCAAGCGCCTCGCGGCCGTGCCGGGCCAGGAGCACCTCGAAGCCGTGCCGGTGCAGGATCGCCTCCATGACGCCGGCGAGCGCCTCGTCGTCATCGACCACGAGCACGCGCCCGCGCCGGACGGCGTCCGTGCCCGCGGGGCCGGCATGGCCGGCAAGCTCGTCGCGCAGGTTGGCGAGCGTCGGCAGGCCGCGGTCCGTCCAGGCCAGCTCGATCGAGTGCTTGAGGCTGCGGTTGAAGGCCCGCACCCGGAGGAACTCCTCGTAGTCCGGCACCGCGGGCGAGATCCGCATCTCGTCGTGCGTGTCCACCGCGAAGTAGAACTGCCCGGGCCGGACGAACTCCTGGAGCACGAACTTCATGAACGGGTAGCGCTCGTTGCCCAGCCTCAGCGCGTAGCGCGCCAGCCGCCGGCCCCCTTCCTCCTTGCTCTCATCGTGGAACTGCGCGAGTACATCGTCCAGCTGCGGGAAGCGCAAATCCGGGGCGGGCACCGGGCGGCGCGGCGGACCGTTGCGGTAGGCCAGCTCCAGGTAGATCGCGATCGCCTCCTGGAGCCCCCCGTGCGTCAGTTCGCGCTTCACCATCCAGGGATTGCCTTCCCGGCCACCGCCTGCTCGGCGGCCCCTCCGCGCGGCGCCGCCACCGCCCGCGCCGGCCGGTGGCGCTCGCGATCCACCGCGCGGATCACGAGGCCAGCGTGCCCACCCAGTCCTGCAGGCGGCCGATGCCCTCTTCCTGAACGAATCGCTCCAGCCCGGCCGTGATATCCGCAAAGACGCCCGGGTGGCGCAAGTATGCCGTCCCGACCTCGACGGCGGAAGCCCCGGCCACCAGGTAGTCCATCACGTCGTCGGCGCTCTCGACGCCGCCGGCGCCGACCACCGGCAGGCGGGTCGCGCCCGCCACCGTCTGCACCAGCCGCAAGGTGAGCGGCTTGATCCCGGGGCCGGTGTAGCCTGCGGCGCCGCGCCCCAGCACGGGTCGGCGCCGGCGCCAGTCGACCGCGAGGCCCACGTGGGAATTGGCCACGGTCAGCGCCGAGGCGCCGGCCTCCTCCGCCGCGCGCGCAAAGGCCCAGAGGTCGGGCGACTCCGGGCTGAGCTTCACCCAGAGCCGGGCGCGGGTCGCGTCGCGGCAGGCCTGCACCACCCGGGCCATCGCTGCGGGCCGAGCTGCGAACGCCGCGGTGCCCCGGTCCACGTTGGGACACGACACGTTGATCTCGACGGCGGCGACCTCGGGCCGCCCGCCGAACGCGGCGGCCAGCTCCGCGAACTCGCCGGCGTCGTCGCCGCCGATGCTGACGATGAGAGGCACCCCCGCCGCCGCGAACCGCGGCAGCTCGCGCGCGCGGAACCCCTCGAGCCCCTCGTTCTCCAGCCCGATGGAGTTCAGCAGCCCGCCCGGCACCTCGGCGATGCGCGGCGGCGGGTTGCCGGGGCGCGGCTTGCGCGTGACCGTCTTGGTCACGATGCCCCCGAGGCCGCGGACGTCCAGCACGCCCGTGAGATCGGTCTTCAGGTTGAAGGTGCCGCTCGCGGTCAGCAGCGGACTGCGCAGCCTGAGATCCCCGACCGCCACCTCCAGGGGAGAGGACGCGTCGTGCATGCGGTTCACCTCGCCGCTGGGCCGCCCGCCGCGGCCTCGGACCCGGCGTGCGGGCGCGGGCTCCAGAGGAGCTGGATCACCAGCAGCACGGCGCCCACGAGGATCAGGCTGTCGGCCACGTTGAAGGTCGGCCACGGGTCGAAGAGCTGTCCGAAGAGGCTCCGGGGCATGAACAGCAGCCGAACCTCGATGAAATCGCGCACCAGTCCGCGGTTGAAGAAGCTGTCGTAGAGGTTGCCGAACGCGCCGGCCAGGATGAGCGACAGCGAGAAGAGCAGCAGCCGCTGCGCGGCGCGGGCGCGCAGCCAGAACACGGCCACCACGCCGAGCGCGACCAGCCGGAAATAGCGCAGCACCCCGCCGTGCCCCTGGCCCACGCCGAACATGCCGCCGGAGTTCTCGACCCGGTGCCAGTCGAGCGTGAACCCGCCGGTCCGGATCACCTCGATCCGCAGGTCCAGGCGGCGCGAGATCTCCGGACGCGTGTAGTGGAAGGCGAGCTCCTTCGTGCCCAGATCCAGCGCCACACCGAGGACGACGAGCAGGAGGAACGGCCACTTACCCTTCATCGTCCTCCGGCTCGAGCGAGCCCTCTTCCTCGATCCGTCGCTGCTCCTCGATGCAGTACGCGGCCCAGGGGATGGCGTCGAGCCGTGCCTTCGAGATCGGCGCGCCGGTGTTCGCGCACAGCCCGTAGGTCCCTTTCTCGATCCGTTCCAGGGCCGCGTCGATCTGGGCCAGCAGCTTCTCGTTGTTCTCGATCAGCCCGAGGGTCAGCTGCTGCTCGAAGTTGTCCGTGCCGAAGTCGGCCATGTGGTCCACCGAGTTGTCCTGCTCGGTCGACTGCAGCGCGTGCGCTTCCATCTTGCCGACATCGCCCGTGATCTCCGCGCGCTTGTTGAGGAGCTTCTTCTTGAATTTCCTGAGCTCGGCGGCCGTCAGCTTCATGTCGC
>JAFGQW010000270.1 GCA_016935485.1 Planctomycetota bacterium
GACCGCCCCGTTGCTGGGCATCCTCACCTACCGTGCGATCGTGGCGCCGTGGGTGCCCGCCGCGTTCCGGCCGGCGCCCTGGCTCCGGGTTCTCGCGCTCGCGGGCATCGTCTTTCTGGGCGGGTTCGCGCTGATCTTCCTCGGCCTCACCGTGGCCGGCTAGCCGGCCGCCGGCCGCGCGCCGCGCCCCGAACGAAGCAGCGGATCACAGCACTTCCTCCAGGCCGCGGATCAGCGCATCGACCTCCTCGAGCGTGTTGTAGTGCACGAGCGAGACCCGCACGACGCCGTTCTGCGCGGCCAGCCCCAGGTCGTCGATGAGGCGGTACGCATAGAAATGGCCGTATCGGATGCCGATCCGGTGTGCATCCAGCCGCGCTGGAATGGTCGCCGAGTCCGTCCCCTCGCGGACGAAACTCACGGTGGGAACGCGGGCGGCTGGATCGGCGCTGGTCCGACCGATGACGCGCACGCGCGGCCGCGTCGCCAGGAAGGCGAGCAGGCGCCGCTGGAGCGTCGCCTCGTGGGCCGCGATCGCCTCGAAGGCGGCGGCGAGCTTCTCCCCCGGAGCGGCACCGGCACCGGCGCCCGCGTGCGCCGCCAGTTCCTCGAAGTACTCGACGATCGCCGGCAACCCCGCCACGAGCTCGTAGTTGACGCTCCCGGGCTCGAGGCGGGCGGGGAAGGCACCGGCGAGGAAAAAGTGGTTGAGGTTCGCGAGGTCTTCTTCCAGACCGGGCCGCACGTAGAGCGCGGCCTGATGCGGCCCGTAGAGCTTGTAGAAGCTCAGCACGTAGTAGTCGACGTCCCAGCCCGTGACGTCGACGCGGCGGTGCGGAGCACAGGCGACGCCGTCGACGCAGACCCGCGCGCCGCGCGCATGCACGTGGCGGACGATGTCCCGGAGCGGGTTCAGCGTGCCGAAGATGTTCGAGACGTGCGTGAAGCAGACCAAGCGCGTCCGCTCAGTCATCAGGCGGTCCAGGTCCTCGAGCTCGAGCTCGTGCGTCTCGGCTCGCACCTTCCAGACCTTGAGCCGCGGGCCGGTGGCGGCGAGCCGCACCCACGGGCCGATGTTCACCTCGTGGTCGCAGTTGGTGACAATGATCTCGTCGTTCTCGCCGAGCGTGCCGGCGACGGCTTCGGCGAGCCGCCGGAGCAGCGCCGTGGTGGACGGACCCAGCACGACGTTCTCCGGCCCCGCCGCGTTCATCAGCGCGGCGGCGGCCACCCGGCCGGCACGGACGCGAGCTTCCGCCTCCTGCGACACGGCGTAGGTGGCGCCGAGCTGCACGTTCGTGTGCAGCAGGTAGTCCCGGATGCGATCCGCGACGGTCCCGAGCACCTGCGTTCCGCCTGCGTTGTCCATCAGGATCCAGCCGCCGCCCAGTGCGGGGAACCGGCGGCGCACGAACTCGGAATCGAGCCTCATCGCACCTCCTCGTTGCCATCGTGTGCACACGGTGCGGAGCTCACGTTGCGAGCTCCGACCGCACCGCGACCCTCCGCGGACTCGCCACCGCGCGGAACAGTCCCATAGTCCGGCCTCCCGCGCCGCTCAACCCCGGCGTGCGCGCGCCAGCTACCGGTGAAAGCCGATCCGGCGGACCTTCCTCGGCGGCGGCTCCATCAGCCTGCGCAGGGCATCGAAGACCACAGCGAACTGGCGATCGTATTTCTTCTCGAGGGCATCAATCTCGCGAGCGAGATCGCGGGCCAAGGCCAGCCGCCGGCGCAGGCGGACGAACGCGCGCATGATCTCGATGTTGACCAGGACCGCGCGCCGGCTGTGAAGGACGCTGGACAGCATCGCGACTCCCTGCTCCGTGAATGCGTACGGGAGGGAACGTCGGCCACCCCAACTTGACATCACGGATTGTGATATCAAGTCCTCAAACTCCGCTCTCGTGAGGCGGAACATGAAATCCCCGGGAAAACGCTCGATGTGGCGCTTCACAGCCTGCACGAGCACCCGGGTCTCGACGTCGTACAGGCCCGCCAGATCCGCATCCAGAATGACCTTCTCCCCGCGCAGATGCTGGATCGAAGGCTCGATTCGAGGAATCGGGACAGCCGCTTTCCGCTTTCGCGACATCGTGCGACTCGCTCTCGATGGCCGCTCCGGTCGAGGTCGATCCTGGCCGCCCGCCGCAAGGCGGCTGCCGCGGGCGGACGTTCTGTCCAGGATGTCCTGTCGCAACCGGGTTTCAGGCGCCGCAGGACGCACCGGACACCCGGGGCTCCGTCTCCAGACCGGCACTGCAGGCAGAACCCGCGCCATGAGGACCGGCATTCCGTTCCGGGAGCGCCCGTCGGGGGCGGATCGGCTCGCGCCGCGGATCCATGGCGCCGGCTCGCTTGACCGCTGCATCAAGGGCCGGTAGTATCGTCTCCGTGCGGACGACGGGAAGCGCCCTCGCGGGGCGTCCGGGTCCTCGGGTAGAGTTCCGGACGATCCCTCCGGATCGCCGGCGCTGGAAAGGAGGCTCGACATGCGCCTTCGTGCCGTTCTTCTGGTGCCTGCCCTCGCCGTGGCGGCACTCGCGCCATCCTTCGCCCAGGAATCCCCGGCGCAGGAGCCCGGCGACCGGGTTCGCGAGCTCTGCGAGCAGGGCGAGGAGCAGCTCGCCGCGTGGAACGTCCGGGCAGCAATGTCCGCGTACCTCAGGGCGCTCACCGTGCAGGACGAGTACGACGGCAAGTCCGGGAAGACCGCACGTCCCTATCTCGGACTGGCGAGCGTGTCGCTGCGCCGCGGCGAGTACTGGCGGGCGGTGGCCTGCTACGACGTGGCGGCCAGGAAAGCCAATCTGGCCGTGAAGCCGCTTGCCGCCACGATCGATGGACTCGCCGTCGTGTTCGACCTGGTCGCCGTTTCCGCCACCCAGCCGCCCTTCTCACGCCTTGGAAACGCGTTCGCCGGCGTCCTCTCGCCCGGCCTTCACGCGGCATTCCAGGGCATTGCCGGTTCCGCGTCCCCAGCGAAGGACGCCGCCGAGCGCTGGGCAGAGACGATTCTCGAGACCGCACAGCGACTCGCCGATCCGGAACACGACCTCGTGTTCGCGCTGGCCGTGATCGATGCGGGACGAGCGATCCTCGCGAAGCACGCCGGACCGGACCCCTCGGCCGACATCAAGAAAGCGCTGGCCGACCTCGAAGGGAAGGTCGCCGACTACGGAGAACGTGCCGCCGCGGCGATCCGGGCGGAAGCCGCCAGGCTCTCGATCCCGAACAGCGCGGAGAACGTGCCGGAACACGCGGCCTTCGCGTACCGCCTCGGCGAGACCTGGCGACTCCGCTGGCGCGCCAGTCCGGGCGAGAACGCCCCGGCCCGCGATGCCGCGGCCTGCTATCGACGCTGCCTTGCGAATGAGCCGGACCATTGCAGCGCCGCGCTCGGCCTCGCCGAGGTCCTGTATCGTACGGACCGTCAGGAACAGGGCCTCGAGACAGTGAAGATGCTGGTCGACACCCTGCTCGAACCGTCGCCGGCCTGGACCGGCGCCCCGGAGCGACCGCCGGCACCTCGGTACGACATCGCCAGCAGCGCTGTCGACCTCTTCACGATGGGGCTCGGCGGAGGGGAAGCGAGTCCCGATCTCGACAGTCTGAGCCGCTGGGCCGACAGCGCCGCGCTCGCCGCCTACCTCGAACACCGCCCGAGCTTCCACCCGGAGGACGCGGCGACGAGCAGGAGTGACCTCTATGTCCGGATGGAGAACAATGCCGGATTCTGGCTGCTCCAGAGGTGGGATCTCACCCGCGCCGCGCAGTTCCTCCGGCGGAGCATCCACCTGCAGGAGCAGAGAAACGCGACGCCGTTCCCCGTCGCGTGGCAGAACCTGGCCCATCTCCACTATCTGCAGGGGGACTTCGACCGGGCGATGGAGTGCTACCGCAACTCGTTCCAGCAGGACCCGAGGAACCCTGTACTGGCCAACAACCTGGGGGCGCTGATGGGGATCTTCGGATCGATGACCCTCGACATCGAGCGGATCCGCGAGGGCGTGCAGTACTACCGGTGGGCGGTCGAGCTGGCGCCGAACTACGTCTTCGCCAAGAGCAGCGAGGACTTCATGCGCCGGGTCTTCCTCACCTGGCAGCGCTACCTTCACGCCGGCGATCGCGACCCCAGCGTGGTCGCATCCTTCGGGAACTCGTTCTTCGCGGCGGCCAAGAGCCTCTCCGAGAGCGACGATCCAAGGTACCTCCAGGCGATGCAGATCCTCGACTCCGGGCTGAAGTCCATGCCGAGCGACGAGGAGATGAAGCGGATCTTCCCGGAGCTTGGTGACGGGCCGGCCGCGCCGGAGGATGCTGCGGTCAAACCGGACAGCAGCACGCAGAAGATGCACGAGATCAAGAAGGACATGGCGGACCGGTTCGCGCTGTGCTTCGAGCGGGGAATCCGGCAGTACGAGGGTTTGCTCGCGCGCAAGGCTGCCGAGGATCCGGCCGCAGGCGCGCGCAATCCGGCGCTGAACTTCCTGCTCGGCGAGGTCTACCGCGTCGGCTGGCGGCGCACGCAGTCCCCGGAGCACCGCACGAAGGCGCAGC
>JAFGQW010000271.1 GCA_016935485.1 Planctomycetota bacterium
CGGCCTCGAGGATCGACCAGCACTCGGACTTGGCCTCGTCAGAGCCGCCCAGCTCCCGGGCGGTCGCGTCATCCGGGTGCACCTGCACGGACAGATCGGTGGCCGCATCGATGAGCTTGACGAGGAGCGGAAAGGTCGCGCCGCCGGCGGCGACGACCGCGCGGCCGAGCCAGCCCTCCGGGTCGTCCGCAACGACCTCGCCAAGGGTGCGACCGTCATGGGCCCCCCCGGCCACCCGACTCCACGCGCCCTCGCGATCGCTCACCAGCCACGCCTCGCCCACGCGTTCGTCGGGACAGTCGGCGCCGAAGACTTCCCGCAGGCGGCGGCCCCCCCACACCACCGGCTTGAAATGGGGGCGAAACGCGAGAGGAATCGGTCGCATGCCGCTCACCTCCGGGACCGCACGGCGGGCGCCGGTCCGGGCAACCGCGGCACGGACCCGCCGCGCACGAGGCCACGCTGACCACGGCAGCCGGAAGGGTGCGTCCGCGCCGGGGAAACCATGACACCGCAGGCGGGCGCCCGGCAAGCCCGACCGGCCGCCGCGACGCCGGCGCCGCAGCCGCGGATCGGCGCGACGGCCGCCGTGTGCGACCGAAACCTGGCCGGAAAAACAGCGCGGGCGCCCGACTCCACACCCCCTGGAGCCAGGCGCCCGCGCGTGCGCCGGCGGCCTCGCGGCCGCCGCGCTACTTGCGCACGTTCGGCGCGGCGGCGGGGGGGCCGCTCGCCGTCTCGTTCACCGCGGCATCGGCCGGACCCTCGGCCCCCTCGAGCACGTCCCCGGCGGACCGGTCCTGAGCCTGCTGGCGCTCGCGCGCCCGGGCGTCCGCCTGCCGGGCGAGCACCGCGCTGTGCTTGTCCTCCGGCTCCAGGCTCGCCGCCTTGGCGAACACGACTGCCGCCGCCTCGAAGTCGCGGGCGCGGTAGAGCGCCATGCCGAGCTGCTTCATCGATTCGCAGACGTAGTCGTGCGGAAGCCCGGCCTCGGCGAGCGCCTGCTCGTACTCCTTGACGGCGATGCGGGGGCGGTTCTTGCTGAGCGCCACGTCGCCGCGGACCCGGTGCACGAGCGCCTTCTCGGTCAGCTTGCCTTCGAGCGACGTCATCGAGTGCACCTCGATCCAGGGATTGCCCTTGAACGTGTCGCGGATCGTGCCCACGACCCGGACCCGGTCGAAGCGCTTGAGCGCGAGAAACGCGGCGAGGTTGGCGTTGGCCTTGCTCACGAACAGGTACGGGAAATCGCGCTGGTATTCCTGCAGCGTCCAGATCTTCTGCTGGCCCTCCCAGGCCGAGAAGTTGATGTACGTCTCGGGCACGAAGCGGGTGAAGTACGGATTGTAGACCTGGGTGAAGGCGTGGAAGGTCAGATCGAACGCGCAGGGCACGCCGCGGAAGGACTCCGGCGCCCTGCGGACCTCGGCCAGCGTCACCGACTTCGCCGTGGCCTCCGTGGTCTCGTCGCCGGCCGCCACGAACGGCGCGCACAGGCCGATGCCCAGCACGATGACAGCGAGAAGGATGCATGATTTCGACATGGGAAGTCCTTTCTACCAGCCGGCTTGCCTCACCGTTCGCAGCGGCGCCGCGCACGGCCGCACGACGCGGTGCGGCCACCGCGCCGGTGCGCGACCTCGTCAACGTCCCTTTCGCGAAGGGTCTTCCAGATCCGCGAGAAGCCTGCCGACGGCTTCGCGGAGCTTACTGTCTGTATCGTATTTCTGACCGACGATCCTGTTGCGGATGTTCTGGATGCGTTGCCGGCGGCCGGCCGCTGCCGTCGCATCGGCGCCGCGACCCATTCGCCGTCGAGCCATGGAACTTCTCCAAAGCCCCGTCCGAGAATGACTTGCTTGCCGGGGTGGGGCCGCGCTTGCCCGGGAGCCGGGCCGGCGGGAAGCCGCCGCGGCCCGCAAGGGAGTATCGGGCGCGGCGCCGGCGAACTTGACCGCACCGGTTCCCGCCGGCCGGGCGGGCGCAAGAAGAGCCGCGCTCGAAGATGTCGAAATGCCCCCGGGAGGCGGAGCCCGCGCGGGGCGCCGGGTCCCGCCGCCCGCAGATTCACGACGCCGGCGTGGCCCGCAGCCGAAATCGGGTGATATACTGGCTGTTTCGAGGCCTCGTTCGCTTCCCCGTCATTCGAGTCTCAGAGCGCATGGCCGTACTGGAGAAGATCCTCCCGAACCGATCGAAGGATCCGCAGCTGGTGTTGCACCGCAGCGGCGAGGAGACCCGTTTCCCCCTCGCCAGCGAGATCGTGTCCATCGGCCGCTCCCCGGCCAATGCGATTCGCCTCGACGATTCCAGCATCTCCAAGCGCCACTGTCTGCTCGTCAAGACGCCCGCCGGGGTCAAGATGCTGGACCTCGAGAGCACCAACGGGACGTTCGTCAACGACCGCCTGACCCGCGAGCAGGTGCTCAAGGAGGGCGATCGCCTGCGCGTCGGATCCTACGAGTTCAGGTTCGCGGCGGCCGGCTTCGTGCCCCCGCCCCTGACGGTCCTGCCGGGCGAGATGGCCGTGGGCCATCCCTTCGCCGATCTGCTCGTCCGGGAGCTCCGGCGCACGCCGTTCTGGCTTGTGTCCCTGATCGTGCACCTGGCGCTCCTCCTGACACTCTGGGACGCCGACTTCCTGCGGGTTCCCCTCCAGGAGCCGGTCCGGCCCGTCACCGCCCGCACGGCATTCCTCGAGGACAGCGACCTCGAGGAGCTCGTGGAGGAACGGATCGAGGAGGAGATCCCCGAAACGGAGGTCTCGATCGACCCGCTGGAAGAAGCGATTCCCGATCGGTTCGCGGAGCGCGCCAGGCCGGAAGACGACGCGGACCCCTCCGAGACTCCGATCGGACTCGGGGGCGGAGCCCGCCGCCGGCTCGCGGACGGGTTCGGGCTCGGCCCGGCCGACCTCGGCCTGAACGAGCGCGACCTCGAGGGCGCCTTCGGCGACTACCTCAAGGACATGCGGGGCCGCGGTCTGGACGTCGCCATCGTGTTCGACAGCACCGGCAGCATGCAGGGCATCATCGATCAGGTCCGCGCCCAGATCCACCGGATGAACCTCTACATCAGCGCGCTCGTGCCCGGGAACTACCGGCTGGCGATGGCGACCTATCGCGACCGCGGCGACGACTACGTGGTGCGCGTGGAACCGCTCACGCACGACTTCTACCAGATCCTGATCTTCATCGAGAGCGTCCATGCGGCCGGCGGCGGCGACATTCCGGAAGCGGTGCACGAGGGGCTCCAGGCCGCAACCCGCAAGCTCCGGTGGCGCAAGAACGCGCACAAGGTGGTCCTGCTGTTCGGGGATGCCCCGCCCCACGATCGGGACCTGCCGGTCTGCCGCAACCTGGCCAGTCAGCTCCGGCGGGAAGGCGGCGTGATCCACACGATCTTCACCGAGGTGGGTGCGCGGGAGGAGGCGCTGAGCGAACCGGACCGCAAGGCGGTCGAGGCCTTTCGCTCGATCGCGCGCTACGGCGGCGGTAGCTTCAGCTTTCTCGATCAGGAGGTGAACATCGTGCGGGCAGTCCAGTCGCTGATCTTCGAGAAGCGCTTCCAGGACGACGTGGACCGCCTGAGCCAGAAGCTGGATTTCGGCTGGAAAGGCCGCATGATCGATAAGAAGGTGCGCGCGCGGGACCTGGAGTTCCTGATCCGGCACTTCCGCCGCGCCAACCTCCACCCGCTCATCACCGACGGGCTGATCCGTCTCGAGGATCCGCGGATCGAGCCGGAGATGCAGCGGATCCTGGAGGACGCCTCCGTGCCCGCCTTCAACCGCTCGGCCGCCCGCTACGTGCTGCTCCGCAGGAGCGCTCCGAGCACGCCGGCGCGCTGAGGGACAGGCGGACCCCGGCCCGGTCCCGGCCCCCGCCGTGCGGTCCCGGCGAGGACGCCTTCCGGCGGGTCCCCGGGTTGCGGACGTCTGGCGTCGATCGTGTAAAAAAAAGACACCTTGCGCGAGACAGGCGGGAACATCCCCCGAGACGGCGGAATCCAAGACAATGATGCCCATCGGAACTCCGGCCCATGCCTGGTGATGCAGACCGGCATCTGATCTCGCGCATCCTGGGGGGTGGAGACGACGGAAAAGCAGCGTTCAGAGACCTTTACGACCGCTACCAGAAACAGGTCTACTCGCTCTGCTACCGGCTGATGGGCGATGCCCACAGGGCAGCGGACGCCGCGCAGGAGAGTTTCTTGGCTGTTCTCAGGGGACTGGAGAGCTTCGAGTTCCAGTCCTCGTTCCGAACGTGGCTGTTTCAGGTGACGAGGAATGCCGCCCTCCAGCAGATCCGCAAGGCGACCAGCCGGACCTCCTTGTCCCTGGATGAGCCTGCAGAGCGTGGACAGGAGGCGGGCGAAGCGCACGAGGCGGCGGACCTCACCAGCGGCGCGCTCGTGGACCGGGCGATCGAGGGGGAGTTCGCCGAGGACCTCCAGCAGGCCCTGGGGCGGCTCAAGCGGCCCCACGCCGAGATCCTCTCGCTGCGCTACTTCAGCGATCTTACCTACGAGGAGCTGGGCGAGGTGCTGAAATGCTCGATCGGGACGGTCAAATCGCGTCTCAACCGGGCGCACCGGGCGTTCAAGCCCTTCCTGCTCGACGTCCTGAGGAAACACCAGCGGCCGGTCGCGGGCGAGGCGGATCGCACCGCGGCCGGCGGTGCGCATTGACGAGAGGCATGAATCACGACGGAATCACCGCGGTAGACCTGCTGAATCGAGAGAACTCCGGCCGCGAAGCGGGGACTCCCGCGGAACCCCGGAGAAGGCGGGGACGCAGGTAGGACAGAGAGAACCGACCATGGCAGCAAGGGCAAGCAGGCATGCCGACCGACGACCTTGACCCGCACGACATCCTCTCGCTGGTGGAAGGCGAGTGCATCCGGGACAGGGTTACCGATGCGGCGATGGCCGAGGGCGAGGCGCGAGCGCTGCGCCGGAGAATCGGGCGGCAGCCCGGCGCTCAGGCGCGCTACGAGGACCTCCGGCTCAGCGTGACCGCGCTGAGCCGTCTGCCCCGGCTGGACGCGCCGCAGGCGGTCTGGCAGCGGCTCGAGGCGCGCTTCGAGGCGGCGCTGGCCGAAGGCCGCGCCCGCGCGCGCGCTCAAGACCCGCGCCCGCGGGGCGCGGTGGTCGTCCTGCGGCGGATCGCCGCGGCGGCGGCATGCCTGCTCGTGGTGGGAATGGCCGCCGCCTGGCTGCTCGCCGTCCGCCTTGGTCTACCCGAAAGCGCGGCCCCCACGAGCCGCGTCACCTTCGTCAGTGCTCGCCTCGAAGCGCCGGCCGCGGGCGTCGCGATCGGCGAGTTCCTGACGCGAACAACCCAGCGGTATCAGGGGATGAGCCCCGAGGTCCTGCAGCGCATCCTCGGGCACCCCGCGACGGGCCAGTAGAAGTGAGACGATTGAGAGACGGCAGGCGATGGGTTCGGGCTCTCGGCCTGGTGGCGCTCGCCGGCGTCTTCGGCTGCGAGAAGACCGATCCGACCGCGGAGGCGCTGCTCCGCGAGTCCGTGCGGAATACCAGCGTCCTGCCGACGTTGGGGGAGATGAAGGTCTCCTTCGTCGTCGCGGGAACGACGCTCACCCCCTGGTACCGCGTCTCCACCGGCACCGCGGCCGGCCGCACGCTGCAGTCGATCCCGAACCGGCCGCTGATCGAGTCGGGCACGAGCACGGCCGACACCCAGATCGTGCGCCAGGCGCGGGGTCCCCTCGCCGAGGGGCAGATGGCGCTCGCCATTGATCGCATCGTCGCGATCAGCGACGTCGAGGCGTTTCTCGCCGTCCATCGCGTGACGCGGGCCGAGGGGGACGCCGCACGTCATTCGGTGGCCGGCCGGCGCGTCGTGCATCTCGAGGCCTCGCCCCGTTTCCACAGCCCGCTTCACTACCGGATCTTCATCGACGAGGAACAGCGGTTCATCCTGGGAATCGTGGAGCAGGACGCGGATGGCAATCGGCTCCACGCCGCCGTGTATTCCACGATCCAGTACCTGGTCGGCGCCGCCGGGAACGTGCCCGCGGCGAGCCCGCCTGCCGCCGCCGTCCAGCGCGCGCCGCTCTCGCCTGCCGAGGCGGCGAACATCCTCGGTCTCGAGGCCGCGCGGATCTTCCCCCGGAGTGCGCCCACGGGCTTTCCGGTGCGCGAGCTGCTGAAGACCGGCGCGCTGGAGACCGTGAGTCTGCGGTTCTCAAACGGCACCACGACCGGCGCCATCGTCGTCTTCATCCGCAAGCCGGCGTTTCGCGACATTCACTACCGCCCCGCGGCGCCCTCCGCCGCCCGCGCCGAGGAACGTCAGATCCGGGAGTTGATCTTGAGTGGACAGGCCTTCGTGGACGGGCAGTGGGTGGGGCTGGTCTACCGCGCCGACTCCTATGCCTGCGTCGAGCTCCACACCCCGGACAAGTCGATTCTCGCCCTGTCCATCGCGGGCGCGGACGTGCTGAAGGAGCTGGTCGGTCTGTTCCCGCTGCCCTGAGGGCCGGCGCAAGACGGAGGTGCGCCATGGCGCTGCAGCGGTTCGCCGACGTTCCCGCGCCCGACCGCCCTCCGCTGCTTGCCCGCCTGCGCCGCCGCCTCGCCGATCTGCTGCCCGACCTGCATCTCCTCGAGCACGACTTCGCCGTGCCCGGCCGCGGCGTCCAGGATGCGCTCGCCCGCGGGGCGGACGGCGGGCTCGTGCTGATCGAGTTCGCGGCCGGCCGGGTCGAAGCCGTCCCGCCGGAACTCCGGGACCGGATGGCCTGGTTCGAGGACAATCGCCCCATCCTGCCCCGGCTCTTCCCCGCGGCGCCCGGCGCGGCAACGCGGCCGATCCGCGCGGTGCTGCTCGCCCCCGAGTTCGGCGCGCGCTGGCTCGGCGCGCTGGACCGACTGCCCGTGCCCGGCCTCGAGCTGCGGCGCGTCCGGCTCGTGCGCGGCGCGACCGCGGTGGGCTTCCTGGTCGAGGCGCCGCGCGCGCCGGGGGCGCCGCGCGAGGAAGAGCCGGCGAGCGCCGCGCACGCCGCGACCGGAGCGGCGGAGCCGCGGGTGCGCGTGCCGCCGTTCCGTCCCTTCTGCCCGCCCGGCCCCGCCGAGCTCCTGGCGCAGGCGCAGCACTGGCTGGCCCGCCTGAGTGCCGACATCCAGGCGGACGCCGACGGTGCGGCCACCGTGTTTCGCTTCGGCGGCGAGATCCTGGCCCGGATGGCGCCCGGGCGCGATCACCTCCGGATCGAGGTGCCCGGCGAGCCGGCGCGGATCGCCCGCAACCCTCCCGAGCTCAACCGAAGCATGAGCGCCGTCATCCGGCGCTACTTCGGCCTCGTCGCACCGCCCCCTTCCGGGTGGACTCCGCTGCATCGGGAAGACCTGCTGTGCGACGACCGGCCGGCCGCATCCGCGGGCCCGGAGCGTCCCTGAGGGCCCCGACCGGACGCGGGGCGGCCGGCGCGCGCGCAATCCCTTGACACCCCGCCGCGCCGGCCCCTACACTCCCTCATGCGCGCTCGTGGCAGGCCCTCGCTCAAGTCCCGGATCTCCGAACCTCCGGGCAGAAAGATGACCGACATGCTCCACCCCCGCAACCGGACCCGCCTCGTACGTCTCGTCCTGGCCGTGCTGGCCGCCGCCCTGCCGATGGCCGCCTGCGGCGGCGAACGCACGGAATCCGTGGTCCTCTACGCCAGCCTCGACGAGGCCTACTCCCGCCCCCTCATGGATGCGTTCACCGCCCAGACCGGGATCCGCGTCGACTTCGTGACCGACTCCGAAGCAACGAAGACCACCGGGCTGGTCTCACGCATCCTCGGCGAGCAGCACCGGCCGCGCTGCGACGTGTTCTGGAACAACGAGATCGTCCAGACCCTCGTCCTCCGGAGCCGCGGCTGCCTGGAACGCTTCCAGGCCGAGGCCGCCCGCGACATCCCCGACGCGTGGAAGGACCCCGACGGCTACTGGGTGGGCTTCGCGGCGCGCGCCCGCGTGATCATCCTGAACACCAGCCTCGTCACCGAACCGCGGCCCGCCGGTCTCGGCGCCTACCTCGAGCCGCGCTGGAAAGGCAAGGCCACGCTGGCCCGCCCGCTGCACGGCACCACCGCGACCCACGTCGCCGTGCTGTGGGCCACCTGGGGCCCCGAGAAGACGAAGCAGTTCTTCCATGACCTCGAGGGGAACGAGGTCCGGCTGAGCGCCGGCAACGCCCACGTGATGCGCGAGGTCGCGGAGGGCAACGTGAGCTGGGGCTTCACCGACACGGACGACTTCCACGTCGCCCACCTCGACAAGAAGCCGGTCGACATTGTCTTTCCCGACACCGACGGCGCGGGCACGCTGCTGCTGCCGAACACGGTCTGCCGCATCAAGGGCGGCCCCAACCCCGCCAATGCCCTGAAGCTGATCGAGTTCATCCTGTCGCGCGACGTGGAAGCGCAGCTCGCGCGCGGCCGGAGCGCCCAGATCCCGCTGCGCCCGGGGATCCCGCAGCCCACCGGGCTCAAGGGACTCGCGGCGATGCGGCCGATGGCGGTCGACTGGCCGCGGGTCGCCGCGGTCTTCGAGGAGTGCCACGCCTGGCTGCGGGACTACCTGGCCGGCAAGTAGCCATGGCCCGCGCCTATCCCCGCGTGGCCTTCGCGCTCTTCGCGACGGTGGCGCTCCTCCCGATCGCCTACCTGCTCGGGTTGAGCTTCACCGACCGCGACGCCTCGTTCACACTCACGAACTACGGCGTCTACTCCTCGGCCATGCTCTGGCGGCTCCTGTGGCGGAGCGGGCTACTCGCCGGCGGCGCCGCCCTGCTCGCCGTGGCGATCGGCGTGCCGCTCGGCATCCTCGTGGGACGGACGAACCTGTGGCTCAAGCCGCTCCTTGCCGCCCTGCTCGCGGTGCCGCTGCTGCTGCCCCCCTACATGATGACGATCTGCTGGTTCTACCTGCTCACGCCGGCCAGCTGGATCAACCAGTCCCTGCTCGCGAGCCTCGGCATCGGCGCGATCAACTTCCATGCTCTCGACGGCTTCCCCGGCGCCATCTTCTCGCTCACGCTGTCCTACTACCCGATCGTCGCGTTGCTGACCTGGCTCGGCGTGCGCGCCCCCGATCCCGCCTACGAGGAGGCCGGCCGGCTCGAGGTCGGTCCCTGGCGGGCGCTGGTGTACCTCACTTTGCCGGCGGCCGCGCCCTACATCCTGACCGGCGCGGTGTTCGTCTTCTTCTTCGCGCTCGTCAACTACGCGGTCCCCTACCAGTTCTCGATCGGCGGGATCTTCGTCTCCGAGATCCACTCGCAGTACCAGGCGCACCACAACAACCCCCAGGCCGCCGCGCTCACGCTGCCGTTCCTGCTGGGCGCCGGCGCACTCCTGTGGGCCGAGCGCCGCACGCTCGGCCGCTACCGCATGGCGGTGCGCCGCGAGACCGTCAGTGCGCCGCCGCAGCTCCCGCTCGGCGCCGCCCAGGCAGGCGCGCTCGCGCTGGCGCTGCTCGCGACCGGGCTGAGCGCGCTGGGACCCCTCGGCGTGCTGGTGTGGATGGCCTGGCCGCTGGACCAGCTCGGCCCGGCGATCCAGGCCTGCCGGCCGGAGCTCACGAACACCCTGCTGCTCGGCACCCTGGCGGCCGTGGTGACGCTCGCGCTCGCCGCCGGCGTGGCGGCGGGCGCGCGACGCGGCGGGCGCGAAGGGCGGCTCATGGACTTCGCGTCCATCCTGCCGCTCGCGTTCCCGCCCATGGCGCTCGGCATCGGCCTCATCCTGGTCTGGAACCGCAGCGGTTTTTTCCGCTGGCGGTCGGAGGCCGTCGGCGCGCTGAGCGACGTCGTGTACGCCTCGTTCGCGATCATGGTGTTCACGCTCGTGGCGCGGAGTTTCCCCTTCGCGATGCGCCCGCTCTTTTACGGGCTGGGCGCGCTGGATCCGGCGCTGGACGAGGCCGCGCGGCTGGAAGGCGCCGGGCCGGCCCGGCGGTTCTTCCGCATCACGCTGCCGCTGGCCTGGCGGGCTTTCGCGCTGGCGGGATTCCTCGCCTTCCTGTTCGCGGTGGGCGAGTACGACGCGATGCACCTCGTGCAGCAGCCCGGCCACCCCGTGCTGGCGCCACGCATCATCGGCGCCTTCCACAACTTCCGGCACGACCTGGTGGCGAACAACGCCCTGGTGCTGCTGGCCGCCGTGGTGCTACCCATCCTGATCTACCTGCTGCTCCCGCGCCGCGAGAACCGGAGGTCTCCGACATGAGCGCCGTCCTGGTCGAGAAGGTCCGCCTCGAGCTGGGCGGGCAGCTCGCCCTGTCCGATCTCAGCCTCGAGGTGGCCGCGGGGGAGCTGCTCCCCGTGCTCGGGCCGTCGGGCTGCGGCAAGACGTCGCTGCTCCGGGTGATCGCCGGGCTCGAGGCGCCGCAGGCGGGGCGGGTGCGGATCGGCGAGCAGTGGGTGAACGATCCGGCGCCGCGGGTCCCCGCGCACCGGCGCGGCGTGGGCATGGTCTTCCAGCAGCTCGCGCTCTGGCCGCACCTGACGGTGGCCGGCAACCTCGCCTTCGGGATGAAGGCCCGCCGCGTACCGCGCGCGGACCGGCGCCGGAGAATCGCGGAGGCGCTGGCGCTCGTGGGGCTCGGCGGCTTCGAGCCGCGGCTGCCGGGATCGCTGAGCGGCGGGGAGCAGCAGCGCGTCGCCCTGGCGCGCGCCCTGGTCGGCCGGCCGCGCCTGCTGCTTCTCGACGAGCCGCTCTCGAGCGTCGACGCAATGCTCCGGGACGAGCTCCTCGCGGAGATCCGCCGCCTCAACCTCGCCCTCGGCGTCACCACGCTCTACGTCACGCACGACCGGCACGAGGCGCTCGCACTCGGCCGGCGCATCGCGGTGATGGAGCGGGGCCGGATCGTGCAGCTCGACAGCCCGGAGCGGCTCCACCGCGCGCCCGTCAGTCGCTTCGTGGCGGCGCTGATGGGCGCGTTGAACCTGTTCTTCGCGCGGCCCGAACCCGGCGGCCGGCTCGTCTGGCTGCCGGACGCCGACCCGTACCAGGCGCCGCCCCCCGGCGCGGTGCTCGCCGCGGTGCGGGCCACGGAGCTCGTGATCGGCACCCCCGAGGCCGACGGGCTTCGCGCCACGGTGGAAGCTTCGATGTTCCAGGGCGACACCTGGCTGGTGGCGCTGCGCGCCGGCCGGCTCGACCTCCAGGCGGCCCATCCCTGCGCCGTGGAGCCGGGCACGGTCGTCACCGTCGCGGTCCGCGGGACGCCGCGGATCCTCGCGTGATCGGCCGGGCGCGCGGCGCGGCCGCAAGACCCGGGCCGGGCCCGCGGCGATCCACCCGGCGAGCGGCGCGCGCCGGGCGCTTCTCGTCCGTTTCGCCGGCGGCGAATTCGCGGCTACAATGGAGCATGGCGTTATTGGCGAACTCCCCGCCCCGGAGCGCGGGCTCCGGAGGCGCGTTTCCCGGGAACTCGAGGACTCCCGCACGATGAACGCCCTGCGCCTGAGCCTCATCGCGTTGCTCTCGATCGGCACTGCCGTCGGGATCTACTACATCGTGGCCGGCGCTTCGCCCCCGCCCGCCGCGAGCGCGCCGCCGGAGCGCATCTGGCGCAACGAGGACTGCCGGGCCTGCCATCCGGATGTGTGGCAGGAGTGGTGGGAGTCGTGGCATCGCATGGCCTGGGTCGATCCCCTCTTCAAGAAGCTGAGCAACAACTACGCGGACCGGACCTGCTACGACTGCCACATCCCGCGCAACATCCCCGAGGTGGGTTTCGGACCGCGCACGCTCCCGCGCGCGAGCGACAAGGAGAGCGGCATCCACTGTCTGAGCTGCCACTACGACGGCCGTTCGGTCGTGGCGCTGCGCGCCAACCCCTCCGCTCCGTGCCGGCCGCGCGCCGCCCCCGAGCTGGGCACCGAGCTGGCGTGCATCGGCTGCCACAATCAGCACAAGCTCCACGAGGAGTGGCGCAACAGCGTCTACTTCCAGCAGGGCGTGGGCTGCACCGACTGCCACATGCCCGTGGTCGAGCGCCGCCGCGAGGACCGCACCGTCGCGGGGCGCCACCATGCCTTCCTCTCGTCCAGAAACCGCGACTTCAGCCGCCTGGCGGTCGCGGTCTCCGTGGTCGGACCGAAGGAGCCCGGCGGCCGCACGGACCGGCTGACGGTCTCGATCACCAACCAGGAAGTCGGCCACGATTTCCCCAGCGACTCCCGTCACAAGGCCGTCGACCTGATGACGCAGTTTCTCGGCGCCGACGAGCAGCCGCTCGGCCCGGCACACCGCGAACGCTTCCACATCCCGCGGCGCGATGCGCTGGACCAGACGCGGACGACCCTCCCGCACGGCGAGACCCGGACCTTCGAGTACCCGCTCCCCGCCGGTGCCGCGGCGGCCGAGGTGCAGCTGGTCTACCGCATCATGAAGGACGATCCGAACGTCGACGCGCAGACGCTGCTCCGGAGAATCGTCCGGTGGTGACCGGACGAGGCCGGCGGTGGGGCCTCGTGGCAGCCGCCGCAGTGCTGCTCGGCCTGGTGGTGGTGGGATTCTACCGCGTCCAGCTCGGCCGGGCGCGCGCCGCCGTGGCGCGCTTCGGCCCGGACCTCGCGGCGCCGGATCCGCAAGTGCGCGTCGCCGCCGCCGTCGCGCTCTCGGAGCGCGCCGGTGGGTGGGGATCCGGAGCGATCGCGGCCGAGCGGCCCCGCATCCTCGACGTGCTGCTCGAGGGGCTCGGCGCGGCGGACGTCGCCGTCTGCTCGCGCGCCGCCGAGGCGCTGGCGCGCTGGGGGCCACAAGCGGCCGAGGTGCTGCAGCGCGGCCTCGGCTCGCCCCACCAGCGGGTGCGCATCCACGCAGCCTGGGCGCTGTCGATCACCCCGCTCCCCGACCTCATTCCGGCGCTCCGGAGCGCGCTGCAGGACGGGCGCGTGGAGGTCCGCGTCTACGCGCTCGAGGCCCTGGGAGCCATGGCGCTCAACCGCGTCGACGAGGAACTGATCGGCGACGTCGTCTTCCGGGTCTGGAAGGACACCGAGGCCCTGGCGCGCAATGCCGCGGCCGAGACCCTCTATCGCCTCGGGCACGCGACCGGAATCCCGCTTCTGGTCCGCTCGCTCGAGGGACGCTTCTGGGAGCGGTTCAACGCGTACGAGCGACTCGTCCGGATCTACGCCGCTGAGGACCGGACGCTGCCCCCGTTCTATGCGGACGGCCATGCCGCGCGGCGCGCGGAGGAGGCCGCGCGGATCCGCGCCGTCGTCTTCGAGGACGCCGCGCTGCAGCGCCGCCTGATCGCCGATCTCGCCGTCTACAAGAGCCAGCTCTTCACGGCCACCAAGTGGGCGCTCGAGGAGTTCGGCCCGCGCGTGGTGCCGGCGCTGTGCGAGGCGCTCGACCACGCCGACCGCTCCGTGCGGGTGCACTCGGCCGAGGTGCTCGCCGGGATGGCCGATCTGAGCACCCCGGCCACATTCCGCCTCGAGGCCCGCCCCGCGCTGCTTGCCGTGGCGCGGCCGGCGCTCCGGCAGCGGCTCGCCGCGCCGCACCCGGAGGTGAGCGTGGCGATGTACGCGATGCAGGCCCTGGGAAACCTACGGGTCGCCGCAGACATCGACGTGCTGCTCGGCCACGCGCGCGGCGCCGACCCGGACCTCGCCGTCTCCGCCATCGAGAACATCGGCAGGATCGGCGGTCCGGAGGCCCGCCAGGCGCTGGAGGCGCTCACGGTCTCGGGCGAGCTCGAGAGGGAGCGGCAGCGGGCGCTCGCGGCGCTCGACGCCGCGGTGCGCTGAGAGCCCGCGCGACGATCAGGGGGCGACGGCGACGAAGCCCCCCTCCGTGCTGCGCGCCACCGCGCTCCGCGGCCGCGTGAAGTCGCGCACGCCCTCCACCCACCAGGCGACCGGCCCGCGCGCGGCGCGGATCTCGGCACGATCGAGGAAGGTGCGGCCGTGCACGTCGCCGGCCGAGAGCCGGTAGGTGAGCCAGCCGTCGGCGGCGACCTCGAGCTGGCGGGCGCGCGCCACGGTCACCGCGAGCACCGCGCCCTCCATCCGGAAGACCAGCCGGTAGAACGGCAGCGGCTCCGCCGAGCGGAACACGAAGGCGGGATCGTCGGCGATCCCCACGCGCGCGCCGTCCGCCGGGGCGCGCCGCTCCACGGTGACGGGCGCGTCATAGCGCCACGCCGCAACGGGAGGCGATACCTCGCGCACCGCCGGATCGCCGTCCTCCACCGCCAGCACCGCCAGCGGTCCAGCCAGGCCGAGCAGCACCGCGTCGGGATCCCCGGGCGGATCGGCGAGCGTGGCGTGGACGCGGTGGGCGCGCGCGGCGAACGGCGGCGAGAGCGCGGCGTCGAGCATGCTGCCGTCACCGAAGACCGGCGCCCCGTGAACCGCGGAGGGAACGCGCGCCACGAGCACGGTCGTGTCCGCGGGATAGGCGGCGGCGATCCGCTCCACGCCGGTGCGCACCGCGCGGGCGAGCTCCCCGGCGCGCCGGTACGGCGCGAGGTTGACCACGAGCGGCGCCGTGTAGAGCACCACCCAGACCGCGGCCATGACGCGTCCGGTGCGGGGGACCGCGGCCAGCAGCGCGCCGATCGCGATCGCCAGCCCGGCGGCGGGCACGGAGAAGTGGCGCGAGTTCGTCAGCCCGGCGGGAACCTTGAGATACGGGAAGACCAGGATGAGCGACAGCACCGCCAGCGCCAGGCCGAACAGGAGCGCGTGGCGGGTGCGCCGCCGCCAGTGCGCGTGAACCAGGAGCAGCCCGATGCCGACGCCGGCGACCATGACGTGCAGCCACACGACGAGCCCGGGCACGAGCGTGCCGTTCACGGGGCTCAGGAAGCGCACGAAGCTCAGGGGAAGATCGCGGTAGATCCGCTCCCCGAGAAAGTAGTCGAAGGAAGAGGCGTACGGGCCGTAGCCCGCCACCACGCCGCCGAACGCGAGCTGCCGCCAGACGAGGTAGCCCAGCACCACGAGCAGGTAGGGCACGGTCTGGCGCACGGCGGCGAGAACGCGCGCGCGGCGGTCCGGCTGGCGGTCGCGGTAGAAGTGCAGCAGGAACACGGCGGCCGGAAGGTTGGCGGCCGGTTCCTTGCACAGGACCGCCGCCAGCGCCGCGAGCCAGGCCAGCGGCCGGAGCCGCGGCCGGGTGTGCAGCAGCAGCGCCAGCAGATAGAACACGACCGTCATGCCCACCATGCGGTGGATCACCCAGGCCACGGCCTCGGCATGACCGGGGTAGAGGCCGTAGAGGAGCGCGGCGAGCGGTCCGATTCCGGAGCGGGGGCTCAGGCGCGCGGCCACCTGCCCGGCCAGCACGGCGCCGAGGAGGTGGATGAGCAGGTTGGTGAGATGGAAGCCGAAGGGATTGGCCCCCCACACCGCGAGATCCAGCGCGCCGGACAGCACGGGCAGGGGACGCAAGAACTGATCGCGCGTCATGTGGTGCGGGAAGAAGTAGACGAGGACCTCGCGCCAGTTCACGGAACCGGCGGGGTCGGTGAGGCGCGCGAGCCCGTAGTCGTCGAGCAGGAAATCCCCGCCCAGCGTCGGCGCGTAGACCAAGGCGGTGACGAGCAGCGCGCCGCCCCACAGCAGCATCCGCGTCCGGTTCACGTTTCGATTCCGTCCGCCAGCGTTTCGCGGCGGCGGCCGGGATGGGCGGCGCGCCGCCACGCTACCCGTCCAGCTCTTGAAGCCGCTCCCGCATCACCCGCCGGCGCGCCGGGTCCTCCTCGACGGACTGGCGGCGCCGGAGAAGCGCCGCCACCTCCGGCGTCCGCCCCGCCGCCTTCATGAGCTCCTGCCAGGCCTGGAACGCCGCCACGCTCGCCGGCGAATCCGCAGGTGCCGCGAGCACCGCCTGGCCGAGATGGAACAGGGCCTGATCGCGCTCGGTGTTTCGGAGCCGCTCGCCGAGCTCGAGGGCGTCCATCCAGCGCTCGCCGGGAGCCGCCCGGACGCGGGCCTTGAGCCGGGCGATCTCGCGGGCGCGCGCGGCGCCGTCGCGATCGGGCTCCGCCATCCGCTCGAGGTCCTCGGCCAGCGCGAACCAGGAGGCGGCATCGTCGGGGTCGAGCCGCGCACGGAGACGCCACGCCTGGACGGCCTGCCCGTGGTGCTGCTGGGCGCGGTGGGCCTCGGCGAGCTGCCGGAGCAGCGCCCGCTCGAGCTCGGTGCCGCGCGGCCGCTTCTCGAGCAGTGCGGCGGCGTCTCGGGCCTGGCCGGCCGCGAGCAGCGCGCGGCTCGCCGCGAGCACGATCCACGGCTCCTCCGGCACCGCCGCCGCGCGGGCGGGAAGGCTCGTGGCGAGGTCCTCGCGCACGTCGATCGCGAGGTGCACGAGATCCTCGAGCGCCGCGGCCCGCCGCGGGTCGTCCTGCTCCCGCCGCAGGGCCGCGAGCGCCTCGAGCGCGCCGCGCAGTCCGGGGTGGTCCGGGTCCAGCCGATCCTCCGGTCCGAGCAGCGTGCGGAGATGGCAGCGGACCAGGCGCTCGCACGTGCGCACCGAGTAGCGGCCCGTGCGCCGGTAGATGCGGATCGCGTCCCCATCGGGCGCCACCACCTCCGGCAGCGGCTCGAGCGCGCTGTCGTCCGGCTGGCGGAAGAACTCCGCCCACGCCAGCAGCGCATCCCGGAAGCCGTTCAGGTTGCTGTCCACCGGGAGGCTTTCCTTGAGCACGACGTAGCTGGCGTCCCGGACCTGCTCCCAGAGGGAGCTCTCCGCCGGATCCCTTTCGCCGGACGCGCGCGGCTCCGGCGCGAACGCCTCGAGCGGCGCCGACTCGAGGCGCCCGAGGTAGCCGAGCCCGTCGGCCCCGAGAGAGCGATACGCGGCCAGCACCAGCACGCGAGCGCGCGCGTCGCGGTGCTGTCGCATCGCCGCGCGCAGGTGTGCGTAGGTCCGCCGCGCTCCGAAGCTGTCTCGCTCGGGCTCCTGGTAGTGGCCGAGCAGGGAGTAGGCGGTCCCGGGGATGAGTCCGCGCAGCGTGTCGCGGCCGCCCAGGCCCGCCGTGGGCAGGAGGTTGAGCGGCAGCGCCACGATCACCGCCACCCACGTCCCGATCCGCACCGCCGCCCACGGCGCCGCGACCGGCAGGGCGGCCAGCAACGCCGCGGCGGGGAGCGCGGGCAACAGATGGCGTCCGTCGAACGCCTTGCTGCCCATCGCGGTGAACACCACCAGCGGCAGCAGGAATCCGCCGAGCACCACGCCTTCCCGGCGGGGGCGCGCCAGCGCGGCGACCAGGCCGATCACGAACAGCACGCTGCCGAGTCCTCCCATCATGAGCGGCAGGCGCTCGACGTGGAAGAGCCATCCGCCCGGCGTGCCGAGGTCGCT
This sequence comes from Planctomycetota bacterium, assembly GCA_016935485.1. GTDB lineage: Bacteria > Planctomycetota > JAFGQW01 > JAFGQW01 > JAFGQW01 > JAFGQW01. The sequence continues at coordinate 17,349 of JAFGQW010000271.1, forward strand.
CAGATGCAAGTAGGCGTGGACCTGGTTCCAGCGGAAAAACGCCACGAGCGACTCCCCGTTCCGCACGTACCACGGCAGCGCCAGGACAAGCCCGAGCAGGAAGCCGACCCACACCTGGACCGCGCCGAAGTCGTGGTGCCGGCGCAAGCGGTCGAGGAGCAGGAGCGCGGGCACCAGGACGAAGACCGGAAACGTCCACTTGGTCAGGAGCCCCAGGCCGATGACGCCGCCGAGGAGCAGCGCCCGCCCCCAGCCGCCGTAGGCGCGCCAGGCGACCAGGAGCCACAGCGCCCAGGCCACGAACGCCGCGGTCGGGAGCTCGAGGAAGAACTCGTGGGTGTACGTGAAGGTCAGCGGGAAGCCAGCGACGAGGATCGCGGCGGCCAGGCCGCGGCGGCGGCTGGTGAGCACACGTCCGGCGTTGTAGACCGCGACGAGCAGCACCAGCAGGAAGAGCAGCTGGATCGCCATCAGCCGCCGGAGCTCCGGACCCAGCCAGTGCATGGCCGCGGCGGCAACGACGGCAAAGAGCGGCGGTTGCGTCGGATGCACGTCGCCGAGCGCCACCAGCGTCTTGCCGAGGCCGGCCGGCGGATCGAGCAGCACCGCGCGCGCGCGATCGGCCGCCGCCAGATAGCGGTACTCGTCGCCGGTGGGCAGCCCGTGGTCGCGGTCCATCCACGAGATCCACAGGAAGACGACCCCGAGGAACAGCACCGCGACGCCGACGAGCCTGAGCGCCCGGAAGCTGGAGGGACGGGAACGCTGGACCTGCCTTGCCATGGCTCAGTCCGTGAGGACCCTCGCGCGCCGCGCCCGGGTCGGGGCCGGATCCCGGCGCACACGCGCGCCGGCGGCGGCCGAGCTGCGCCCGGCGCGGGGCTGCGCGCGAGCGGGCGGTTCGGGGCAGGATCTGCTCTTGACAACCGACGGGAGCTGGTGCATCACAAGCACTCCGGATGCCCGCTTGAACGGCCGGCCGGCTCCCGACGGGCGGCGAAGGAACCGGGGGCTCGCGGGGCCCACGCTACGAAATCGCCGGTCGAAACGCAAGGCAAGGGCCGCGGGAATCCGATCCCGCATCGAAGGAGCCGTGCAGCATGTCCTCTTCCCGGCCGTCTTCCTTCCTCGGACTCGATCGACCGCACAGCGACGCACCGCACGCGGGCTACTGGGTGGTCCCGGTGCCCTACGAGCGGACGACCTCCTACCAGCAAGGCACCCGGGACGGCCCGGACGCGATCCTGCGGGCCTCGGCGCAGGTGGAGTTTCACGACGAGGAGCTGGGCGTCCAGCCGGCGCGGGCCGGCATCCACACGTGTCCCCCGGTGGCGTGCGACGAGGAGCCCGAGGCGTTCTGCCGGAACCTCGAGGCCCAGTACGCCGCGTGGGGCGCGGACCGGCACGTGCTGTGCGCCCTCGGCGGCGAGCACACGGTGACCGTCGGCCCCGTTCGCGCACTCGCCGCGCGTCATTCCGGCCTCGGCGTCCTGCAGATCGACGCCCACGCCGATCTGCGGAGCAACTACGAGGGGAGCACGCACAGCCACGCCTGCGTCGCCCGGCGGGTGGTGGACGTCGCCCCCGTGGTCCAGGTCGGCATCCGGGCGCTCTCCGCGCCCGAAGCCCGCTTCCTGCGCGACTGCGACCGCGTGCGCACCTTCCTGGCGCACGAGGCATCGGACGACCTGCCGGCACGCGCGACCGCGGCGCTTCCCGAGCTCGTGTACGTGACACTGGACATCGACGGGCTCGACCCCGCCGAGGCCCCGGGAACCGGCACGCCGGAGCCGGGCGGCCTGCGGTATCGAGAGGTTCTGGCGGTGCTGCGCGAGGTGGCCCGCCACAAGCGGATCGTCGGCTTCGACGTGGTCGAGGTCCGTCCGCTCGCGGGCTCGACCGTCACCGAGTTCCTGGCCGCGCGGCTGGTCTACAAGATGATCGGCTACATCGAGACGCGCGGCGGCACCGTCACTCCGGACTGGCCGCTCCCCCCGCTCGAGTGAGTGCGGGGGGTAACGGGATCGGCTCGGTCAAGTTAAACACGAAGGACACGAAGGGAAGACGAAGAACACGAAGAAGAGGAGAAGAGAAGAGAAGA
>JAFGQW010000272.1 GCA_016935485.1 Planctomycetota bacterium
CGCGCGCGGGCGGCCTCGAGGAGCGCGATATTCGCGACGACTACCTCGAGCACGTCCTCGCGTTCGCCGGCCCGATCCGGCCGATGCGCGTGGTGGTGGACACGGCCAACGGCATGGGCGGACTGATGCTGCCCCGCATCCTCGAGCGCCTGCCGATCACCGCGACGCGGCTCTTCTTCGAGCTCGACGGGACCTTCCCCAACCACGAGGCCGACCCGCTCAAGGTGAAGAACCTCGGCGCGCTGATCGCGAAGGTGCGCGAGAGCGGGGCGGAGCTGGGCGTCGCGCTCGACGGGGACGCCGACCGCTCGATCTTCGTGGACGAGACCGCGCGCCCGGTCGGCGCCGACCTGATCACCGCGCTGCTCGCGCCCGAGATCCTCCGGAAGTACCCCGGGGCCGCCGTCGTCTACGATCTGAGATCGAGCCGCGTCGTGCCGGAGGCGATCCGGGCGGCGGGCGGGCGGCCCATCCGGGAGCGAGTGGGGCACTCCTTCATCAAGGCCACGATGCGCCGGGAGCACGGCAAGTTCGGCGGGGAGCTGTCGGGCCACTTCTACTTCGCGGATAACTACCATTCCGACTCGGCCGAGATCGCGCTGCTCCTGGTGCTGTCGCTCCTGAGCGCGCGCGGCACGTCCCTGGGAGCGCTGCTTGCGCCGCTCCAGCGCACGTGGCGGAGCGGCGAGCTCAACTTCCGCGTGGACAGCACCGCGGCGAAGATCCGGGAGCTCGCCCGGACGTTTGCCGATGCGGAGATCGACTACCTGGACGGGATCACGCTCGAGTATCCGGACTGGTGGTGCAACGTGCGCCCGAGCAACACCGAGCCCCTACTCCGCCTGAACCTCGAGGCCGAGAACGCGCCGGTGTTCGAGACGGCCCGCGCCCGGATCCTCGCGCTGCTCGGAGAGCCGGTCTGATGGCCGTCGCGGCGGCCACGATCCGGCTGCGCACCCGCCGCGGCTATGACGCGCACGACATCACCGCGGAGGTCCAGGCCGCGGTGGCCGACAGCGGGCTTGTGCGCGGCATCGTCACGGTGTTCGTGCCCGGGGCGACCGGCGCGGTGACCACGGTGGAGTTCGAGCCGGGGCTCATGGAGGACCTGGAGGCGCTCTTCGAGCGGCTCGCCCCCGAGGGCGCGCCCTATCACCACGACGCACGCTGGCACGACGGCAACGGGCACGCCCACGTGCGAGCCTCGCTGCTCGGCCCTTCGCTCACCGTGCCGTTCGAGGGCGGCCGGCTCGAGCTCGGCACCTGGCAGCAGATCGTGTTTCTCGACTTCGACCCGCCGGCCCGGGAGCGTGAGCTCCGCGTGAAGATCCTCGGCGAGTAGCCGGGCGGGCCGGCGGCCCCGGGCGGGGCAGGCAATCCGGTGGAGACCCGGCCGATGAGCGAGGACCGCGGGCGCCCGCTGTGCGTGCTGCTCACCGACTTTCCGCTTGCCGATCCCTACGCGGGTGTCATGAAGGGCGTGGTGCTCGGCGGGGCGCCCGACGCCGTCCTGGTGGATCTCGCCCACGGACTGCCGGCGGGCGACATTGCCTGGGCCGCACTGCAGCTCAGGGAACAGGCCGGCTACTTCCCGGCGGGCGCGGTCTTTCTCGCGGTGGTGGATCCGGGGGTAGGCACGGCGCGGCGCATCCTGGCGGCAGAGGCGGGTTTGTACCGCTTCGTCGGTCCGGACAACGGCCTGTTGCATCCGGCGCTCGTGGCGCTGAGCGGCGCGGCCGGGCCGCAGATCGTGGCGGTCGACGCGGAGGCGGTCGGGCTCGCGCCCCGCTCGGAGACGTTTCACGGCCGCGACGTGATGGCGCCGGCGGCCGCGCGCCTGCTCGCGGGCGCGGCGCTCGAGACCCTCGGTCGGCCGGTGGACGACCCGGTGGCGCTGGCGCTGCCCGCGGCCCGGCGCGCCGGAGCAGGGTGGGTGGGCGCGGTGCTGGCGGCGGACGGCTACGGCAACCTGATCACCTCGATCGAGAGCGCCCTGCTGGAAGGCGGGGAGTGGCACGTCTACCTCGAGGGCCGGGACCTCGGGCCGGTCTGCCGCACGTTCGGCTCGGTCGCGAGCGGCGCGGTGGTGGCGCTCGTGGGGAGCCTCCGGCGGATCGAGATCGCGGTGCGGGACGGCAGCGCCCGGGACCGCCTCCGGGCGGCGCCCGGGATGCAGGTGGAGGTCCGGCCAAGGTCATGAGGGTCGTCTACTTCGACTGCTTCTCGGGCGTGGCCGGGGACATGATTCTCGGCGCGCTGGTGGATCTCGGCGTTTCCTTCGAGGCCTGGCTCGAGGCGCTCCAGGGGATTGCCCGCGGGGAGTTCCAGGTGGCGCTCGAGACGGTGGCGAAGGGGCCGATCGCCTGCCGGCGAGTGGCGGTGACGGTGGCGGAGCACGCGGCGCCGGCCCACCGGCGGCTCGCGGATGTGCTCGAGCTCCTCGAGCGCTCGGCGCTGCCGGCGGCGGTGCAGGAGAAGTCTGCGGCCGTCTTTCGCCGCCTCGCCGCGGCCGAGGCCGCGGTCCACGGGTGCCGGCCCGAGACCGTGGTCTTCCACGAGGTCGGCGCCGTGGACGCGATCGTGGACATCGCCGGTGCGGTGCTCGCGCTCGAGATGCTCCGCGTGGACTCGGTCCGCAGCTCGCCGATCGCGCTGGGCCGGACCTTCGTTGCGACGGCGCACGGGGAACTGCCCACGCCGGCGCCGGCCACCGTCGAGCTGCTGACGGGGGTGCCCGTGGTCTGGTCCGAGGCGCCGGCGGAGCTCACCACGCCGACCGGCGCGGCGCTCGTCACCACGCTTGGCGATGGCTTCGGGCTGCCGCCGGCGGGCCGGCTGCTTGCGGCGGGGTACGGGGCCGGAGGCCAGGACCTGCCCGGGCGGCCGAACGCGCTGCGGGCGCTGCTGCTGGACGTGGGGGCGCCGCCGGGCGCCGACCGGGCGGTGGTGCTGGAGGCCAACGTCGACGACATGACGCCGGAGCACGTCGGCGAGGCGATGCCGCGGCTGCTCGAGGCCGGCGCGCTGGACGTGTTCGCCACGCCGGTGGTGATGAAGAAAGGGCGCCCCGGCCTTCGCCTCACCGTGCTGGCGCCGGTCGAGCGCCGCACCGATCTCGCGGTCCGGATGCTGCGCGAGACCTCCACGTTCGGGGTGCGCGGCCACGAGGTGGACCGGGTGCTGCTGGCCCGGCGCTTCGTCGAGGTGGCCACGCCGTGGGGCAGCGTTCGGGTGAAGGTGGGACTCCTCGGCGACGAGGCGATCTCGGCCGCGCCGGAGCACGAAGATTGCGCGCGGCTGGCGCGGGCGGCTGGGCTGCCCATGGCGACCGTGTACAGCCGTGCGCTCGCGGCCTACCACGAGCGCGCGGGCGACCCGCCAGGGGCGACCGCCGCCGGCTTCTCGGAGACCTGTCTGCCGTGAATGCGATGACGCCGGACCCCACGGGCGCGATCGACCCCAGCGCCCCGCTTCCCGCGCTCCGCGCGCTCGAGGCGTTCCCCGTGGAGCACGAGGGGCGCCAGCTCATCGGGCTGCGGGATCCGCTGGCGATCGCCAGTGGCGTGCTGCTCGTGGCGATGCCGGTCTACTACCTTGCCGCCCAGCTCGATGGGCAGAGCACGACGCGCGATCTCCAGGCGGACTTCGCGTCGCGGTTCGGCCAGATCGTCGCGGCCGAGCAGGTCGCCGTGCTGGTGCGCCAACTCGACGAGGCGCTGCTGCTGGCGACCCCCCGGTTCGAGGAGGCGTTCGCGGCGGTCCGCCGCGCGTTCGACGAGGCGGCGGTGCGGCCGGCGTTTCACGCCGGCCTGTGCTTTCCGGCCGCCGAGGCGGAGGCGCTTGCGGCCATCGACGCCTACTTCACGCATCCGCGCGGCCCGGGCCCGCTCGCGGCGGTGGCGGGGGCGGCGGCCGGCCCGCCGGCCGGTGCGGTGTTCGCGCCGCACTACGACCCGCGGCGCGGCGGCTTCCTGCTGGCGCAGGCGTTCGCACGGGTCGCACAGGCCGGGCTGCTCGAACGGGTCGTGGTCCTCGGCACCAACCACCAGCCGTCGACGGCGCTCTTCACGGCGACGCGCAAGGCCTTCGCCACGCCGTTCGGCGTCGTGCGGGCGGAGGAGTGCGCGCTGGAGGTGCTCGCCGCGCGCTACCCCGGCGACCTGTTCGCCGAGGAGTTCTGCCACCGGCGCGAGCACTCCATCGAGTTCCAGGTGGTGATGCTCGCCTACGTCTGGAAGAAGCTCGGCCGCGGCGAGCCGCCGCCGGTGGTGCCGATCCTGGTCGGTTCCTTCCACGAGTTCTACGGCGGCGAGCCGGTCGACGACGGACGCGTGCGCGCGATCGCGGAGGGGCTTGCGGCGGTGGCGGTGGAGGGCGCCGGGAGGACGTTGCTCGTCGCCAGCGGCGATCTGGCGCATGTGGGGCCCCGGTTCGGGGACGAGGCGCCGATGGACGCGGCGTTCCTCGCGGCGGTCGAGGAGGACGACCGCGCGGTGATGGCGGCCATGGCGGCGGGGTCGGCTGCCGGGTTCCATCGGACGATCGCCCGGCACGAGGACCGGCGCCGGATGTGCGGCCACTCGTGCGGCTACATGCTGATGCGCGCCTACGAGGCGATGGACCCGTCGGCGTACCGGGGCGCGGTGCTCGGCTACGAGATGGCCCGGGATCCGGACGGGGCCGTGTCGTACTGCGCGGTGGCGTTTTCCCGCTGAGCAGCGGGGCGCGGGGCGGGAGCTGCCGGACGGCTTGACGCTGCGGTAAGGGCCTGTTACGATTCGCCGCGTGGGGCAGACGGAGCGCGCGGGAGATCGAGCCGGCAGGGCGGCGAGACCCCGGAGCGGCCGGGTGCCCGGGGCGGTGCGGAAGCGATCGACGAGCGACAGACACCGGGCCCGTGCGACGTCGCATGCGGTCGTGCGCGGGCCCGAGGGCCGCGGGGCGAGAGGGGCGGTCGCCGCGCGGACGTCCGGGTTGTCCGTCCGGTGGCGGCGGGCACCGCGGGCCCGAGAGGGGGCTGTGCGGGCCGCCAGAAACTCCGAGGAACGGGAGGACCAACGTGCGGAAATCAACAAGGCGGTGCCTCGGGCAGGTGGCGGTCCTGACGGCGGTCCTGATGGGCACACTGGCGCTCGCGGGCCCGGCGCCCGGGCAGGACAAGTTCCCGTACGTGGGCGTGATCGCCGAGGACCGCGTCCACATCCGCGGCGACGGGGGCAAGAACCACTACATCATGGCCACCGTCGACAAGGGGGAGATGGTCGAGGTCTACGGGCGCGGCGGGGCCAAGGACGAGTGGCTCAAGTGCCTCTATCCCAAGCCGCTCTGCGCCTACATCACGACGAAGTACGTGAAGAAGGTGGACGACCAGACGGGCGTGCTCGAGGCGCAGAACGTGCTTCTCCGGCCGGCGCCGACGGTGAAGCAGTATCCGCTGCGCACGCTGCCCCCGGGCACGCGCCTGCGCATCACCGGCGAGAAGGAGGGCTTCTACGAGGTGGTGATGCCCGCCGACACCTTCGTCTGGATCCACCAGGACTACGTGCGCTACTTCGGACCGCTGGAGCAGTACGGCCCGGAGCTGAAGAAGATCCGCGAGGAGGCGATGAAGGCCTTTCTCGCCGCCCGGCCGGCGCCCGCCGGCCCGGAGATCCCCGGGGCAGCTGCGCCCGCCGCGCCGAAGCCGGAGGAAGCCGCGGAGCCGGGGGCGGGCGAGGCGGTGGTCCAGGCGCGCGAGGCACTGCTGGTGCGGCTGGCTGCGCTCCACCAGCGCTACGAGAAGCACGAGGCTGCGAAGGATCTCGAGGGGCTCCAGGGGGTGGAGGAAGATCTGGCGCGACTGGAGGAGGAAGCGGTCGCGCTGTCCGACGACGCCTCCAGGTACATGGTCAGTTACCGGGCGGGCCAGCTGGTTACCAAGGTCAAGCTCGCAACTCTCGATGCCCAGGACGCCCGCAAGGCGCGCGAGCGGCAGCCGTTGCCCGACGAGCTCAGGCCCGTGAAGGGCACCATCGAGATCACCGGCTGGGTCAAGAAGTACAGTCAGCCGTTCGTCGAGCGGGTCATTTACAAGCTGGAGAAGGGCAGCGTGGTGCTCTACTTCCTCAGGGCGGAGCGCTACGACCTCGACAGGTTCGTGAACAAGCACGTGTCCGTGACCGGCAGGATCCCCGAACGTAAGAGCCCCATGGACAACGACTACCTCGAGGTGCTCCGGCTGAAGGTGCTCTCGCAGTAGGCGCGCCGCGCGCGTTCGTGCGGTCAGGGGCGCAGCGGCGGCAGAGGCCGGGGCCCCGGGGCCCGGTCGGGGTAGGCGGCGCAGAGACGGTGGCGCAGCGCGCCGAGCGTGCCTGCCGGGATGGCCTGGCGGATGGTCTCCATCAGCTGCTGGTAGAAGTGCAGGTTGTGCGCGGTCAGCAGCGATCCGGCGAGGGAGTCCGCGGTCCGCACGAGGTGGTGGAGGTAGCCCCGCGGGTGGCGCGCGCACGTGCCGCAGCGGCAATCCGGCCCGAGCGGTGCAGGATCGCGGGCGTGGCGAGCGTTGCGCAGGTTGAGGAGGCCTTGCCAGGTGAAGGCCGCGGCGTTGCGGGCATTTCGAGTGGGGATGACGCAATCGAACATGTCCACGCCGGCGGCGACGGCCTCGACGATGTCCGCCGGCGGTCCGACGCCCATCAGGTAACGCGGCCGGTCCTCCGGGAGGTCCGGCGCGTGCGCGGCGACCGTGCGCCGGAGCGCCTCGCGGCCCTCGCCGATTCCGAGGCCGCCGATGGCGTACCCGTCGAACGGGAGCGCGCTGAGGGTGTGCGCCGCCTCCCGCCGCAGCGCCGGGTCGGTGCCGCCCTGGGTGATCGCGAAGAGCGCCTGGCCGGGCCCGACGCCGCGGCGGACCGCGCGCTCCGCCCAGCGCAGCGTCCGGTCCAGCCCCGCGCGGCTTTGCCCCGGCGTGTAGGGGTGCGGCGTGCACTCGTCGAGCACCATGGCGATGTCGACGCCGAGCTGCACCTGGAAGTCCAGCGCGCTCTCCGGGTCGAGAAAGAGGAGCGCCCCGTCGACGTGGCTGCGAAAGGCGATGCCGTCGTCGGTCACCTGCCGGTGGCCCGCGAGCGAGGTGACCTGGAATCCGCCCGAATCGGTGAGGATGGCGCCTTCCCAGCCCATGAAGCGGTGCAGGCCGCCGAGCGCGGCGATCGCCTCCGCACCCGGCCGGACCCTGAGGTGGTAGGCGTTGGCGAGCACGATCTGCGCGCCGGTCGCCGCCAGCGCGGCGATCGGCAGGGCGCGCACGAAGCCGTGGGTGGCGACCGGCAGAAAGGCGGGGGTGGGGATCTCGCCGCGGGTCGTGGTGATCCGGCCCAGCCGCGCCTGCGTCCCGGCGTCCCGCGCGAGCACCTCGAACCGCGGCGCCCCGTTCAAGGCAGGTCGCCCCACAGCCGGTTCACCGGGAGCCCGGCGTAGTAGTGGGCCAGGATCCGCCGGTAATCGTGCCCTTCGCGGGCCATTCCCGCGGCGCCCATCTGGCACATGCCGACGCCGTGTCCCCACCCGCGCCCGCGCACCTGGACCAGCGGCTGCGAGGGGTCCAGCTCGAGGGCGTCGAGCCGCGTGCTGAGCAGCTGCTCCTCGCGGGAGGTCGCGAGATGGCGGTTGATGAGGCTGCGAAACGCGTCGCCCCCGATGCGGGCGACCCCGCCCGCGTGCGTGACCCGCACCGTGACGGCGCGCCCGCTCGTGTCCGGCTCGATCTGGAAGGCCGTGATGGGCGGCGCGATCCGCGCCGCCGGGGCGAGCGCCCGGATCAGCCCGTCCAGCGGATACCGGCGCTCCCAGCGGAAGTAGCGGCTCGCGCGGCAATACGGGCAAGGGGCGCCGCGGATGGGGCTCGTCGGGTCGAAGTGGGGGGCCGCGTCACGGGTCGCCCCGCCGCACGTGCTGTGGTAATAGGCCGGAATGGGACTGGCAAGGGTCCCCAGCACCTCGCCGCGGGTGGCATCGACTGCGATGCGGATCGCCTCCGGGACGGGCTCCTCGGGCCGGTAGACCTGGTCCAGATCGGAGCGTCGGAGCACGCGGTCGCGTTCCGCCCGGCGGGTATCCAGGCGACGGGCCAGTGCGTAGGACCGCGCGGCCACGGCTTGAGCCTTGAGGGCCTCGAGCGGGAACCGCGCGCCCATCTCCGGGAGCAGCACGCCTTGGAGGTAGGTCTCCAGGTCGACGACCACGACAGCCTCGAGCGTCTCCGGCCCGGTGCGCTCCACTTCGACGGCGCCCCAGATCGGCTCGCGCCGGCCCGGGTAGCGCAGCGTGGCTCCCCGGATACGGAGGCGGTCGGGAAAGGCCTCGCCGTCGGCCGGGCCGCCGGGCCGCAGGACCCGCAGGTTCCGCAGCTCCGCACGCACGAGGATCGTGCCCCGGTCGTGGAAGTGCGCGGGCCGCGATTCGCCCGGGCTCGGCAGGGAGCGCAGCGCGCTCAGGGTGAAGTTGCCGTTGATGGACAGCGCCACCTCCCGCGCGGGCCCCGGAGCGATCTCGACGCGCAGCTCCGGGCCGCCGGGTCGGAGGGGATGGAGCGTGGGCGGAGGTGTGCCGCCGAGGTGGTAGCCGAGGCATGCCGCGAGCACGAAGAGCGTGCCCGTTGCCAGCAGACCCTGGGTGAGGCGCGGGGCCGGCTCCGCCTCGAAGGTCACGGGAACAGCTCGCCGCCGGGGGTCTCGAAGGGCGCGGCAGGCGGCAGGCCGAGGGCCTGGCGCCCGGAGTCGGTGAGCATTCGCCCCCGCGGGGTCTTCGCCACGAATCCGGAGCGCAGCAGATGCGGCTCGTAGACGTCCTCGATCGTGCGCTCCTCCTCGCCCACGGCCGCGGCGATCGTCTTGAGGCCCGCGGGGAGCCCGGTCCGGTGGAGCACCCGGAGGATCTCGCGGTCCAGGGCCTCCAGGCCGAGGTGGTCGACGCCGAGCATCTCGAGGCCCTCCAGCGCGAGCGCGGCGTCAATCCGGTTGCTGCTGCGGACCTGGGCGATGTCTCGCAGGCGACGCAGAAACCGGTTGACCACCCGCGGTGTCCCCCGGCTGCGCTCCGCGAGCAGGGTCGCGGCGTCGGGATCGATCGCAACGCCGAACAGCCGCGCGCTGCGCGCGACGATTTCCACGAGCTCGGCCACCTGGTACGGCTCCAGACGCTCGAGCACGCCGAATCGCGAGCGCAGCGGCGCGGTCAGCAGCCCCTCCCGGGTGGTCGCCCCGATGAGCGTGAAGGGCTTCAGATCGATGCGGACCGACCGCGCACCGGGCCCCTTGTCGATCACGAGGTCGATCTTGAAGTCCTCCATCGCCGTGTAGAGGAACTCCTCGATCGGGCGGGCCAGCCGGTGAATCTCGTCGATGAACAGCACGTCGCCGCGCTCGAGCTTGGTGAGCGGGCCGACGATGTCGAAGGCCTTGTCCAGCGCCGGGCCGGAGGTCGTGTGGAGGCGGGCGCCGAGCTCGTTGGCGACGATGGTGGCGAGCGTGGTCTTGCCGAGCCCCGGAAGTCCGGAGAACAGCAGGTGGTCGAGCGGCTCGCCGCGCTCCAGAGAGGCCTGGATGAAGATTCTGAGATTCTGGCGGATGCGGTCCTGGCCGACGAAATCCACGAGGCGCGCCGGACGGAGGGTGACCTCGTACGCCGAATCCACGGCGGCGGGCTCATGGAACGGGGAGGCATGCTCCGGATCGCGAAGGACCATCAGGTTTCCTTGACGGCGACGTGCGCGCAAGATCGGGTTCCGCCCTCGGTGGGGATCATAATCGAGGCCCGGAGGCACCGCAAGGCGCGGCCGGGCGGATAGGCGGGGCCGCGCCGCTGCGCAGCCTGTTGCAAGATGCGCGGTTTTTCTCTATGATCCCCGGGGTGAAGATGCCCGGATGTCGCGTCCCGCGCGTCGCGCGAGTGGCCAGAGGCGTGCTGGTTCGCACGTGCGGATCCGCACGGAGAGCCATTCCGGAGGGGGTCCGGGTTGCAAGGGAAATCATAAGCCCTTTAGGAAAAAGGCTTTGGAGTGTATATAGCAAACTGAGTTGGTTGGTCTAAGCTTTGCGAAATCCCGCTTGGCTGGAGCTTGCTGCCTGAGTCCGTTGCAGGTGGTGCGACCTGTACGGAGCCGGGAGTTCGGCGATGCCGGCGCTCGTAGCTGAGGATCGGTTTCGCACGGGAGGAGCAAGGAAAATGCGAAGAGCTGTCCGCCGGATCTGGATGGTCGCGGCCGTGATCGGCGTAGGCGTGGGGTTGGTCGGCTGCGGCGGAGGCGGCGGGGGGAGCGGAGTCGAGAACGAGCTGCTCTCGGTCCGGGACGCCCAGGGCTTTCCCAACGGCAAGTTCCTGCCGCTACAGCCGAGTCCCGCCACGCTCAACCAGTGCCTCTGGATCGAGCTCACGGCGGAGGTCGACCCGGCGACGGTCTTCGATGCCACCACGGGCAACGGGCTGGGCTCGGGGGTGCGATGCCTCAACTTCTACTACGAGGCGGATGCCGCGACGGTGACACCGCTGCTGCCGCTCGTGCGCGAGCGGCTGAGCTGCATTCCGGTGCTCAACGGGCTGACCAACTTCGACGCCACGACCAAGACGTTCCGCCCGACGGCGGACATTCCCGTGACGAACGCCGCGCTCGGGATCCCTCCCAACATCCCGCTGCGCGGCGACCGCGCGAACTACCTCATTCTCGTGGCCGATTCGGATGGCGACCTGACGACCTACGAGAGCTTCCTTCCGCGGTTTCTACGCGCCAACAGTGCGAAGCTGCAGAACTCCCAGATTATGGTGAACCTGACCGCCGCGGTCAAATCGGTGCGCGGCCGCGCGCTCGATCCGGAGTTCGTCGCCAACTTCATCGTCGGCAACCGGGACCAGATCCCGCCGGTAGTCGATTCGGTGGTGCCGGCGCCCGGCGCCACGAACGTCGCTGTCGACACGACGCTCCTCATCCGGTTCTCCGAACCGATCGACGCCTCCTCGTTCCAGCCGGCAGGGTTTGGCGACCCCGTTCCTTCCCTCAACACGCAGGTCAACTTCCAGCTCGCCGAGCAGTACATGGCGCCCGGCCAGTCGACGCCCCAGCTCGTCAACAACACGTCCCTGGTCACGCCGACGAGCGGGCAGACGACGTCCCTGCTGGTGACTCCGTTCTGGTTGCTCTATGGCAACAACTTCACGATCGTCAACATCTACAGCGCAGCGAGCACGCTCGCGGGGGCGAGTCCGTACCACCCGGCCGTGACCGACCCGGCGGGCAACCCGCTCGCCCCGAACTCGTTCACGGACGGCGCGTACACCTTCACGTCCGGCGCGGGCCCGCGGCGGGCCAACAACCCGATCGATCCGGAGTGCGTCCATGTGATCACTTCGACGAGCGGCCTGGGCACGGTGCGCGTGAGCGCGCTGGATCGCGCGGCGACTGGATTCGAGGACGTCGTCCAGGAAGTGAACCAGAGCGGGGAACTGAGCCATTTCATCCCCGGCGGGCTCCAGGACGGCGTCGTCGGGCCCTGGATCGCCCGGTTGCTCGGGATGCCGGGATCCGGGCGCAACCGCATCAACGATCCCCCGCGCCAGTGCCAGTACTGGTTGCAGGGGTTTGCCCACCGCGGCAACCCGGGGACCACGACCGTGGTCCTGCCCGGCAAGTACACGCCGCCGGAGGTGATGGACGACATCCTCTGCACGGCGACAATGGCGCTCCCGAGCGAACCGCCGCCGACGCGCCCGCAGGTGACGCCGCCCAACTACTGCCCCGAGTCGATCACTCCGGGCTACCAGAACCGCCAGCACGCGGAGCCCTACGGGGTCTACCTGTTCGTGACCAACGAGGCGGAGAACGTGGTGCACTGCGTCAGCAGCCACCTCTTCGTGATCATCAAGGACCTCCGGACCCCCGATCCGCGCGGCGTGTCCATCAGTCCGGACATGAGTTTCCTCTACGTGTCCAACTTCGGCGCCAACAGCCTGAGCGTGCTGGACGTGACGGCCGGACCGGACGGACTGCCCAAGGGCGAGCTGGTCCGGCTCATCCCGGTCGGCAGCGGCCCGCAGGGCGTTGCGGCCCAGCCCAACGGCGAGGACATCCTGGTCTGCAACCGGCTCGGCAAGACGGTGTCAGTCATCGCCGTGTCCGACCTCGGCAATCCGGGCGATCCGGTGCGCGTGACCCTGCAGGCGGGCGATCCCTACGAGGTCTCGGCGGGTGCGCGGCTGACGAACCTGCTGTTGCCGTACTACGCGTACATCACGAACCCGACCACGAACGAGATCGTCATCTTCGAGGCAGGACCGCCCCAGATCAACGGGTTCGGGCGCGACCAGGTGATCAACATCATCGGCAGCCTCAAGCGGCCCACCGGGATCTGCAGCGACCAGTGGTTCAACACGTCGACCTACCAGAACCCGGTGCCCTTCAACGACAGCATGACGGGGGCGTTCGTGGTGATGGCCGGCGACGGCACGGTGGTGCACCTCAAGGCGACGCGGTTCTCGATCCCCGCCTTCCCGAATCCGCCGCCTGCCCTGGTGGAGGCGCGGTTCGAGATCACCACCACCTACCGGGTAGGTGAGAACCCGTATGACGTCTCGCTGGACAACAACGTTCTGTGGTGCTCGACGCCGGAGGGGAAGTTCACGCCGTATATCGACACCAGGCCGAATCCCCCGATCACCGCGTCGGTCAACCAGTCGCGCCTCTATGTCTCCAACGGCGACGGCACGATCAGCGTGATCGAGGTGCGTTCGGGCCGCGAGGTGCTGCGCCTCAAGGCGAACGGGGCGCGGCGGATGTTCAACTACTACAAGCAGTGAGGCTTCGGGTGCGCCGGACCGTGCGCGTGCGGCGCGCACAGCCGGCGAACACGGAAGGATCTGTCGATCGCCTGCGACACGATTCGGGACCCCCCTATCGGGAGGAGTGAGATGCGCGTTGTGAACACGGGACCGGTGGCGGTGGTCGCGGTGCTGTGGCTCGCGGCCGTGGGGCTGACCGTCGCCGGTTGCGGCGGTGGCGGGGGTAGCGACGACGATGGCGTCGGCGGGCCGTTTCGCGTGGTGACGGCGGATGCACTGCCCAACGGGCCGCTGATGCCGGCCGATCCGAACCCGCCCGACGAGAACCAGTATATCCGGATCGAGTTCTCGCGCGGGGTGGACCCGGCCAGCCTCTTCGACCCGACCACGGAGAACGGGGCGTCCTCGGCGCTGCGCCTCATCGCGTACTACTACGAGGGGTCGTACACGCCGGCCACACCTCCGGACGCAACCTCCGGGCACTCTGCACGCCGGCTGGAGGGCTTCCTCGTGTGGAACGGCCAGACCAATTTCGATCTGGCGACCGGGACCTTCCGCCCGGTCGGCAACCTGACGCCCATCTCGCTGGCAGAGCTCGGCATCTCGGCGGCAAACTACCAGGCGGCCACGCACGTCGTCTACTTCATTGCGGACAAGGACCGCAATCCGCTCACGCCGGATAGCTTCCTGCCGTCGGAGCTGGCGGCGGCCGGGCTACAGGCGAGCCAGATCCTGGTGGACTGCCAGACCAGTCTCCGAAGTCTCCGGGGGGGTGACAATCTGGCGGCGCGCTACGGGGCGAGCTTCAACGTCGGAACCCGCGACTACATCTTCCCCCGGGTCGATTCGGTCGACCCGGCGCGCGACCAGCAGAACGTGGACGTGAACTCCCAGATCGTCGTGCGCTTCATCGAGCCGATCGACGCCTCGACGGCAGCGGCCGCGCCGATCGGCGGTCCGACGGCGCAGACCAACTTCCTGGTCGAGGCGCTCGTGATCGGCCCCGGCGGCCCGGCGCCCGTTCAGATCGACGGGAGCCTCACCCCAGCATCGGGCTTGACCTTCGACGTGGTGTTCACGCCGCGGTTCGCGATGCCGGGCAACACGGTCATCAAGGTGACCATCCGCAGCGGGACGGGCAACTACCTGGACCTCGCCAACAACGAGCTGGCCCAGAGCGATCTCACCGGCGGCAACTACACCTTCACCACCGGGGCGGGACCCCAGGTCGCGAACAACCCCGTGCCCCCGCAGGTGGTCCACCTGATCACCCAGAACAGCGAGGTCGCCGCGATCGACACGAACGAGTACGACGACCAGCTCGGCCAGTACGAGGACTTCTACGTTCCGGTGAACGAGAAAGGCAGCATCAAGTTTCCCTACGTGGGCAACCTGCTCGATCTGAAGATCGGACCCTTCATCGCGCCGTACTTCCGGGTGCCGGGCTCCGGGGCGAACGTCATCGGCAACCCGCCGGTGCAGAACCAGTACCTCCAGATCGGGCTTCTCCAGGGCAACGCGCCACGGCCGATCCAGAGCCCGCCGCCGGACATCCACATCTGGACGCCGCCCGGCACGGCGCCCGACAACGGCCTGTGCAACGTGCTCGTCCAGCCCTTCCCGCCGCCGGTGCAGCCGGTCGGCAACTTCCTGTTCGTCTCCAACGAGGAGAAGGACGTCATCCACGTCATCAACTCCAACACCTACCAGCACTACTCGGACCTCAGGACACCGGATCCGCGTGGTCTGGCGGTCGACCCCTTGCTCTCGCTGCTCTTCGTGTCCAACTTCGGCGCCAACAGTGTGAGCGTGGTCGACCTGTCGCCGGACCCGAACACGAGTCTCCCCAACGGCTGGATCGTGACCACGATTCCGACCGGCGAG
Organism: Planctomycetota bacterium; assembly: GCA_016935485.1. Classification (GTDB taxonomy): domain Bacteria; phylum Planctomycetota; class JAFGQW01; order JAFGQW01; family JAFGQW01; genus JAFGQW01. Next base: position 14,692 of record JAFGQW010000272.1, read on the forward strand.
GGGCCCGACGCCATCACGGTGGTGCCGACCGCCGAGGACGTGATCGTCGTCAACCGTCTGGAGAACTCGGCGAGCGTCATCCAGCTCTCCCTGATCAACTCCGCCAAACCGGTGCGCGTGAAGCTGACCGGGAACATCGGCCCCACCTGTGTGGACGTGTGCGCCACGGGGCGCATCCCGCAACTTCCGCCCTTCTGGCCGAACCTGCCCTACTACGCCTACTTCGCCAATCTCGGCGGGGACAGCGTGGCGGTCTTCGAGGGCGGACCGCAGCAGCTCAACGGCTACGGCCGCGACAACATCATCGAGGTGGTGACAGGCTTCCCGTCGCCGACCTCGGTCAACACCGACCAGATGTCGGCGGCTACCGCCACGGCGCACGAGCCCATCCCGACGGGCACCAGCCTCACGGGCTGCTGGGTCACCTGCGGCGACGGCACGGTGCGGCACCTCCGGGCGACGCGCTTCAAGTACACCAACTTCCCGAATCCGCCGCCGGCCTACATCGGCGTGGAATACGAGGTCACCACGACGATCAAGGTCGGCGACCGGCCGCGGGACGTGGTGATCCGGGACCCGTTCGTGGTCTGCCAGACCAACAACAACCACGGCGCGCCCGATCTCGTCGCCTCCGGCGCCGCGCGCCGCCCGGCGCGGATGTACGTGGCGAATGGAGACGGCTCGGTGTCCGTCGTGAACCTCCAGATCGGCCGCGAGGTCCTTCGCCTGCCGGCGATCGGCGTGCGGAAGATGAGCGCCTACTACACCAACTGAGCCATCGATTCAGGCCCGCCCCCGGAAGCCGCCTGGCTGCGGGGGCGGCGGCGTTTGTGCTTCGGCCCGCGCCGCCATGCGCGCTTGACCCCCGCCAGGTTTCATGCCAGGCTCACCGAAATCGAATCCACGGCGGCGGGCCATGGGCGGGTCCGCACCGGCAGCTCTGGGGCGCGGGCGCAGCCTCGGGCGCGCCGGGCGCTCCAGAGGCCGCCTCGCTTTCCGTGGCGGGGACGGCGGTGCCGGATTGACGCTCAAGCAGTACTGGCGCGAATCGCGCAACTTCTCGCTCAATGTCGCGTTTGCGTTTCCCGCGCTGCTGGTCTACGAACTCGGGTGCTGGGTGCTCGGCCCCCGCGTCCGCAACGGCGCGCAGCTTCTCCTGCGCGAGCTCTTCCTCGAGATCGGCCCGCTGGGCGTTCACCTCCTCAACGCACTACTGATTGCCGCCGCAGTCGTGTGCGTGTGGGAAGCCTGGAAGCGCTTCGACCACCTGCCGGCGCGGTTCTCGTTCCTCTTGCTCGAGTGCCTGGGTTACGCCGCCCTGCTGGGGCCGCTGGTGCTGCTGCTCGAGGCGCCGCTGGTTCGGATGGCAACCCTCGTCGCGGGTCCGGGCGGGACCCTCGGCACCGCGTTGGAGAAGCTGGTGCTCGCGCTCGGCGCGGGCGTCTACGAGGAGCTCTTCTTCCGGCTGCTGCTCATGTCCGCGGTCTTCCACGTGGTCTTCGGCCTCTTCAAGGAGGCGCGCTGGGCCGCGGCGGCGGTGGCTCTCCTGGTCTCGGCCGTGTTCTTCGCGCTCTGCCATCACGATCTGATCCTGGTGGGGGGCGAGCCGTTCGTGCCGCGCGTGTTCCTGTTTCGCACCCTGGCGGGCGTGGTGCTCGGACTGGTGTTCTATCTGCGGGGCTTCGCGGCGGCCGTGTACACGCATGCCCTCTACAATCTGCTCCTCTTCCTCCGCTGAGGAGGATGGAGTGCGGGCCGGACCGGGGGGAGCGGGGCGGGAACAGCCTGTCGACAGCCGCGCGGCCGTGCGGCAGAATGGCGCGATCATGAGGAAATCCGGATCCGATGGCGCGAGCCGCCTTGCGGTGGTCGCCCTCGTGGGCGATGACGACTTCGGAAAGAGGCGCGCGCTTGCGGCGTTGAAGAACGAGGTCGGCGGGAGCGGCGGCGACGGCGATGTCCTCCTGCTCGACGCGGAGGGCGGCGACGTCGCCGCGCTGGGCCGGCGGGTCGTGGAGGAGCTCCGGACGCGGCCGCTCGGCGGGGGCGAGAAGCTCGTGATCGTGCTGGAGGCGGACGAGCTGGTCCGGGCCCACGGAGCGGCGCTGCTCGGTTTCCTCGAGGCGCCGACGGACTTCAGCCGCCTCGTGCTCGTCGCGCGCGGACTGGGTCCGGGGCGCAGCAAGCTGCGGGATGCGCTCAAACGTGCCGGCGGCTACCGCGAGTTCGCCCGCCCCGCGGACCGCGTGGCCCCGTGGGACCGCAATCGCCGCGCGGACGACACCGATCTGAACCGCTGGCTCGAGGCCCGGGCGCGGACCAAGCGGCTGCGCCTGGAGCCGGGCGTGGCGGCAGCGCTCACGGCCCGCATCGGCGCCAACCTGGGGGAGCTCGAGGCGATCCTGGACCGCTGGGAGATGATGGCGGGCCCCGGCGCGGTGATCGGAGCGGCCGCCGTGGAGGCGGTCGGGCCCGGCCACCGGGAGACGGATTCGTTCGCGCTCGCCGATGCGGTGATGGCCCGGGATGCCGACCGGGCCCTGGAGGCGCTGGCCGCGCTGTTCCGCGAGGGGCTCGGTATCGGGGACCGGCGGCTGCTCAGCGCGCGGGACATGGTGGCGCCCATCCTCGGGCTCTTCCTCAGGCGCCTGAGGCAGGCCTCGCGAGCCCGTCGCCTGCTTGCGGCGGGCGCGCGGCCCGGGGAGCTTGCGGAGCGCCTCGGCGTCAAGCCGTTCCTCGTCTCGCGAACCGTGGAGGACGCGCGCCGCTTCCGGCAAGAGGAGCTCGACCGCGGCATCCGGCGCTTGCTGGAGGCGGACCGCCGCTTCAAGCTCGAGGGCCAGGACGCGGAGAAGGTCCTGACGGACCTGGTCCTCGAGCTGCTCCAGGGGGGCGGGTACTCCCACCCGGTGAGGGTCTGAGATGGCGATCCGGGTCCTGCCCAGGGAGGTCGTGGACCGGATCGCCGCGGGCGAGGTGATCGAGCGTCCGGCGAGCGTCGTGAAGGAGCTCGTGGAGAACGCGCTCGACGCCGGTGCGGACCGGATCGAGCTCGAGCTCGAGGAGGGCGGGCGCGCGCTCATCCGCGTCGTGGACAACGGCGGAGGCATTCCTGCCGAGGAGCTCCGGCTCGCGTTCACGAGCCACGCGACCAGCAAGATTCGCGACGCCGAGGAGCTCTTCCACGTGGCCTCGCTCGGATTTCGCGGCGAGGCGCTGGCGAGCATCGCTGCGGTGAGCCGTGCGCGCCTGCGGTCGCGCGTGCCCGGCGGGGAGGCCGCCGCGGAGGTGCAAGCGCAGGCCGGCGAGTGCGGCGAACCTGCTCCCGCCGCCGGGCCGGAGGGCACGCTGGTCGAGGTCCGGGACCTGTTCTTCAACACCCCCGTGCGCCGGCGCTTTCTCAAAACCGTTCGCAGCGAGGTCGGTCAGGTCGCGGAGTGGCTGACGCGTCTGGCGCTCTCGCGGCCGGACGTGGCGTTCCGCCTGCAGAACGACGGCCGCGAGGTGCTGCGCCTGCCGGCCGACGGCGGGCTGGCCGCCCGCATCCGCCGCCTGTTCGGCCCGGAGATTGCGAACCGAATGCTCCCGGTGGACGGCGCGAGCGGTCCGATGCAGCTCGCGGGATTCGTGCTGCCGCCCGGGGTGGACCGGCCGGACGCGCGGTGGGTCTACCTGTTCGTGAACGGGCGCTTTGTCCGCGACCGGACCTGGCTGGCCGGAGTGCGGGAGGCCTACCGCGGGCTGCTGCTCCGCGGCCGGACGCCGGTCGCCTTCCTCGAGCTTGCCGTGGATCCGGCGGAGGTCGACGTCAACGTCCATCCGACCAAAGAAGAGGTCCGGTTCCGCGAGCCCTCGCGCCTGTTCGCACTGACGCTCCGGGGGGTGAGCGCGGCGCTCGGCCGGGTCGACCTCCGGCCGGAGATCCACGACGCGCGCACCGCGGCGGCCGAGCCCGGCGCACCGGGTCCACGGCACCGAGCCCGCCGCGGGTCCGACCGGCCGTTGCGCCCGGACGGCGGCAGCACGCCGAGCAGCGGCCGGTGCGCCGAGGAAACGACCGAAGAGCGCTGCGTTCGCGAGGGCCCGGAGCTGCCGTTCGGCGGATCCTCCGCGGCGGGCCCGGCGCGCCAGTTCCTCAGGACCTACCTGATGCGCGAGCTGCCCGGCGGGCTCGAGGTCACCGACCAGCACGCGCTGCACGAGCGCATCCTGTTCGAGAGAATCCGGAGCCGGCTGGCGCACGCCCCCTTGCCGGTGCAGCTCCTGCTGGTGCCCGAGGTGATCGCGGTAGGGCCGCGCGGGCAGGCGTTGCTGGAGGGCGCGCGCGGCCGGCTGGAGAGCCTGGGTCTCCGATTCGAGCCGTACGGTCCGGACCGGATCGCGGTGGGGGGGGTCCCCGAGCTGCTGCGCAAGGTCGATCCCGGGCGGCTCGTCGCCGATCTGCTGGGCTTCCTGGAGCGGGAGGAGGGATGCGGGGCGCTGGAGGCAATCAGCGACGAGCTGGTGGCGACTCTCGCGTGCCGCGGCGCCATCAAGGCCGGCGACGTCCTGACGGACGGCGACATCGCCGCCCTGCTCGAACAGGGCGAGGCGGTGGCGCGCTCGCCCTTCTGTCCGCACGGCCGCCCGGTCACGGTGCACGTGGCGGTCGGCGAGATCGAACGGTGGTTCCGGCGCGGCGTCTGACCGGGCCGGGGGAGAGCGGGGCGTCTGACGGCGGGCGGCGCCCTCCCGTCAAGGCCGGCGGGACGGCACCCAGGCCGGGGGAGCGTCGCCGTCGACCCGGAGGTCCTCGATCCAGACGCGCATCCGGAACTTCTCGCTGTCGTCCTCGTGGATGCGGATCTCCTGGTGGAGCTTGCAGGCGCCGAAAGCGCGCAGGCGATCGAAGCGGTAGTCGTGCTTGGGCTGGTCCTTGGTCTTCGGGAACTCGATGCCGAGAAAGTACGGCGTCCGGTCCGCGCGGGCGTCGACGTAGAAGACCCTGATCGCGCCGTCGGGAGCGGTTCGGCGGATCCGGTGCGCGGGAACGCCGAACCGGTCGACCCGCCCGAGGTACTCGAGCTTCGCCTCGGCAACGAGCAGGCTCCCGACGAGGAAGTGGTCGATCAGGAAGCGGGTGAGCGCGAGGTCCTGGTCGATTGCGGCCTGGTCCTTCTCGTAGGTCGGGTTGCCGGTGATGATCGTGCGGACGCCATCGAGAACCAGGAAGTAGCGCCGGCCGTCGAATCCGCGGATGGAGACCCGCTCGCCACCGGCGAGGTTGGGAACGGCGATGCGCGTGACGATGGAGCTCTTCTTGTCGGCGGCGACGAACCACTGCTCGACATCCGCCTCGTTCCGATCGCCCTTCGGGCTCACCTGCAAGACGTTGCCCTTGAACCAGAGGGTGCGGGGCGGCGCGCTCGGCTGCGGTCCGCGGTGCGCGGCGAGCGCCTGGCCGAGAATCGCCGCCGGGTCCGGGGGGTCGGCGGCGACGGGCTGGGCGGCGGCGGCCAGCGTGCAGCAGATCCACACGATGAGCCACCTCGGGCCAAGGCGCGCGAGCTCTTGCATGGCGGTTGTCTCCCGAGGGGGGCGCGCCGGACACCGGCGGCGGTGCGCACCCACGACCTGCCGGAATGCACTAACTTGTAAGCGTCGTCGCGACGTTGACAAGGGACAAGGCCTGGCCGGCGGCGCGACACGGCACCCGGGCAGGAGCGGAGACCGGTCGTGATGGATGCGCCACCTCCACGGCTCTACGCCGTTGTCGGGGCGACGGCGAGCGGCAAGGGGAGCCTTGCCCGCGCGCTGGCGGTCCGGCTCGGCGCCGAGCTCCTCAGCGTCGACTCCATGAAGGTCTACCGGGGGATGGACATCGGCACCGCCAAGCCGACGCGCCAAGAGCGCGCCCTCGTACCGCATCACCTGCTGGACCTCGTGGAGCCGGTCGAGCGCTTCAGCGTGGCGCAGTACCTCCCGGCGGCGAGCCGGGCGGAGGCCGACGTGCGCACTCGCGGACGCATGCCGCTCTACGTGGGCGGCACGGCGCTCTACCTGAAAGCGCTCCGCCAGGGGATCTTCCCGGAGGCGGCCCGCGATGCGGACTGCCGCCGCGCGCTCGAGGCGCGGGTCGATCGGGAAGGCGCGACGGCGCTGCACCGCGAGCTGGCGGCAGTCGATCCTGCGGCGGCGCAGCGGATTCACCCCGCCGACGTGAAGCGCCTCATCCGAGCGCTCGAGGTCTTCCGGACGAGCGGCGAGCCGATTTCTGGCCGCCAGACCCAGTTCGCCGCGCCGGGTCGGCCGGTCTGCTGGATCGGCATCCGTTGGCCGCGCGCGGAGCTGGTCCGCCGCATCGACGAGCGCGTCGAGCGCATGCTTGCCGCAGGCTGGCTCGAGGAGACTCGCCGGCTCGCCGAGGCGGGGGCCTTCGGCACCACCAGCCGGGAAGCCATCGGATACCGCGAGCTCCTCGGCCATCTGCGCGGGGACACGACGCTCGACGAGGCGGTCCGGGCCATCAAGACGCGGACCCGCCAGTTGGCTCGGCGGCAGCGCACCTGGTTCAGGAGCTTTGCCGACATCCGGTGGCTCGAGATGGACGCGACGCGCCGTCCGGAGGGACCGCTCGAGGAGGCGATCGATCACTTCCGCCGTACGCCGTGAAGGCCCTCCGGCACGGAGGGCCTTCGGAGAATGGACGGCTACGCCGCGATTCCGGACAGGAGGCGGCGCGCGCGCGCGCGCGACTCGTCCGCAAGCGCTGGGGGCTCAGAGCGTCGGGTCGTCCCAGTCGTAGAGCATGAAGTGGCGGTCGAGCGACTGATGGAAGCTCTTCAGGTTGGAGCGCATGCTCTTGCCCGACTGTCGGAGGTAGTCGCCAAAGTCCGTCCAGAAGTGGCCGCTGTCGACGGGATCGATCACGGCGACGACCGCCTGATACCCGGCTTCCGTGCCGACCATCAGTGCTCGGCAGCCCATCGGCGCGATGACAACGCAGAGGACGAGCACCACCAAGCCTAGCTTCTTCATGGCCTTCCTTTCGACGCAGCTTGAACCAGGACGACCTGGTGCAACCATTCCACGCTCGCGGGATGGCGCGCCTTGCGGCGAGGTATCCCGGGAAAAGAGGACGACGCCGGGGACACGCACCCCGGAAACGAGATCGCGCAGCTCGCGTCGGACAGGCCACTCGAGAGCCGCGGCTCTTTTCCCTTCGATGGGCCAAAGTCTACGGATCGCCTCGCGGGGCGTCAACCCCCATGTCGCTGTTCTTCGCCAGTTTCCGACGGCGCGGCCCGGTAGAGCCCTCGAGCGCGGATATAGGTTTCGACCTCGCGCGGGACCATATGTCGTATCGATCTTCCCTGCAAGATGTTAGCGCGGATCGTCGTCGACGAGACGCCGATCGGAGTCGTCGGGATGCAGTGCGCCTCCAGATCGGCGATCGCCTCCGGGGGCAGGGCGTCGCGGAGTTCCTCGAGGCGCGAGAGCAGACAGCCCGGCCGTACCGCCGTGGCAAAATGGGCGAGTCCGAATAGCTCGGGCGCGCGCCGCCAGGTCTTCAGCTCGGGCAGCGTGTCGGCGCCGATCAGGAAGAACAGCTCGGTGCGCGGGCCGCGCTCCTCCCGCAGCGAGCGGAGCGTGTCGAACGTGTAGGACTTGCCGCCACGCCGGAGCTCGCGCTCGTCGAGCGCGAAGAGCGGTTCGGAGGCGATCGCAAGCCGCAGCATGGCCAGACGGTGCTCGGCGGGGGTGAGGCCCGAGGGGGCCTTGTGCGGAGGCTCGCGGGCCGGCAGAAAGAGGACCTCCGTCAGCGAGAGCGCCTCGACCATCTCGCGCGCGACGATCAGGTGGCCGATGTGGACCGGGTCGAAGGTGCCCCCCAGGATTCCGACGCGCTCCGGGGATCGTTCAGGCACGGTGGAGCCTGCGTTCATGGCCGCTCCTCAGCTTGGCTTGCGTCCCATTGTAGTTTTTCGGCCCGCCGAGTGAAACCGTCGCGCGGCGGGGGCGACCGGGGGGGCATGAATCCCTGGGCGTTGATCGGGTTGCTGTGTGCGGCGGCGCCGGCGGTCGAGGTCGCCTTGCGGTCGCCCGTGCCGGGGGCGACTGCCGCGATGCCCTGTCGGTTCGGGGTGGTGCTGCCTCCCGGGTGGGCCGCGGAGACGCGCGACATCCGGGCCGCGGAAGGCGACGCGGGCCGTCCGATCGCGGTGGACTGGACACCGGTCGCGCGGTGGCCGGGCGGCACGCTGCGGTGGGTGCGTGGGCGCGCGTCGCTCGAGTTCCGTTCGGGGCAGGCGCGGCGGCTACTCCTCCGTCCGGAACCCGGCGGAGTTGCTCGCGACGGCACGAGCGGCGGCCGCCTTGTCCTGCGGACGGACGATCGCTTCCACGAGATCCGGGAGGAGGAAGGCAGCCGCCCCGCGGCGCGCTCGCTCCGGGCGTGCCTGGGCGGTGGACCGCTGCTCTGGGAGCTGCGGGGAGGCGGATTGACGTGGTTCGCGGCGGGCGCGGGCCCGGAGCTCGCATGGCGACGCGAGGACGGCGGCCGGATTGCCGGGACCCTCGAGGACGTCCGGCCGGAGGGCGCATCATCAGGCTGCTCGATCGGGCTCACGGCCCGCGGCGCCGCCGGCAACGGCGGCCTGTTCCGCACGCGCGCCGAGGTGTGGTCCGGCTCGTTCCTGCTGGAGCTGGAGGCGGCGATCGAGAGCTGGCCGCTCGAGGCCACTGCGGTTGGCTGGGAGTTCGGCTGGCCGGCGCCGCTCACGGAGCTCGCGTTCCGGTCGGCTCGCACGCGGCGGATCTCGCGGCGCAAGTGCGGCCAGATGCGTCTGGTCGTGGCGGAGGGCGGCGCGGCGGAGCTCAGTGCGGACGGGCGCGCCCTCGGCGGGGACGGCCCCGAAGCGACGACGCTCGGACTGGGATTCGGCTCGGCGTGGGTCGTCCTCGATCTCGGCGATGCGGCGGTTCGCGGCGGCGTCGAGGTGCGGGCAGAGCGGGGCGGGGTAAGCGTGGTGCTCCGGCAGAACGTCGAGAGCTTCAAGGCGGACCGGCGGCTGACGCTGCGCGTGGTCTTCGGGTTCGCGAACGGCCCGCCGCCGGCGGCGCTCTGGAATGCCGTGCGCGCCGCCGGTGGCTATGGCGGCGGGGTCGCGGTGCTCCGGGCCGACGCGGTCGACCGGTGGGGGGGACTGGGGACATGGCGCGCGGCCGCCGCGAGCGCGGCAGCGGAGGACGCGATCCGGGAGAGCGTGGCGCTCGCCGTCGCGGAAATGGGACGTCCCGAATCGATGGGCGCCGACGATTTCGGCGACTACCGGCTGCCGACGCTGGGCTGGGCCAACGCCGAGTACGATGCGATCCGCGTGCTCGCGCAGTGCCACTTCCGCACGCAGGATCCGGAGCTTCTCGCGTGGACGCGCCGCGCGGTGCGCCACCACCTCGACGTGGACCTCGACTTCAAGCACACGGGGCTGCCCCGCGTGCACGGGACCGACCACGACGGCGGCCACGAGCTCGGTCACACCTGGATCCGCGGCCTGCTGGCGCATGCGCTGCTCCGCGGGGACGCGGCGGCGCTCGAGGCGGCTCGCGGCATCGCCCGAGGCATCGTCTCCTGGGTGGAGGGAACCCGCGGCGCGCTGCGCCTGGAGCG
>JAFGQW010000273.1 GCA_016935485.1 Planctomycetota bacterium
CAGACGCAGCGCCGCGCCGAGAGTGGCGAGCTTCTCGGGTGTGATCGGGTTGTGGATGCGGTGAGCACTCTCAGTGATGTGGAATATCCGGGGGATGTCCAACGTGGAGAGTTTCCTTACCGGTGTGAATCGATTCGGTCGCGTCCTGACTTTCTACTGGGCAGATCCGCGTAAACCGGCGATGCGTGCCGGGGAGGACGGGACACGGCACCGAGGACGGAGGAAGCCCGGCCGATAAAGGACTCTGGTGCATGGTCGAGAAGCCGCGTGGTTGGGCGTCCAGTGTAACGGCCGCCACGCCTGGATCAAGAGTCGATGGTCTCGAGTCGGCAATCGGGTCCGCGGCGGTGCCCTGAAAGCTGGTCGGCAACCCGGGGGCGGGCGCGGCGTGAGAACCGTTTCCGCGGACACTGCGTCTTGATCGGGGTTCGTCGGCGGTCCGGGGGTACATGAAAACGACCCCTCGGGGCTGGATGGATCCGGGGGGGTCGGGGAGAGGCGATAATGCGGCGGTTCAGGTGGAATCGGGCGCCCCGGCGGCCAGGATGCTCTCGAGGAGGACGGGAGGATCCGACGAGGACGGGCGCTGGCCGCGCCACCGCGGCTGGGAAACGTGTCTCGCTTTCAGGACGGTACTTGCCGCCTGGAGAGGGCGTTTCGAGAGAGAATTCGGGACCGCCGGAGCGTGTCGGGTCAGGTAAGCTAACTGTATCCTGCGGGCTGAGTTATAATGGTGGGCGATACAGGACTTGAACCTGTGACCTCCACGATGTCAACGTGGCGCTCTAGCCACCTGAGCTAATCGCCCGAAGATGTCACGGCCGAAGATGTCAGGCACGGCGATCCACCGGGAGGTGGGTCTCCGCCCCGTGCGTCCCGGATTATAGGCGGGAGAGGCAGGGGGTCAACTCCCTGTCCCCGATTCGCCGGGGCTGGCGCCGGGCAGAAAAGAGAGCGCAGGCACGTCGGTTGCGACTCGCGCGAGACTCCGTGGTCGGCACGATGGCGCTGCTCGCCGACCGCTGCGGTAGAATCTTGCGAGCCGTCGGCGAATAGCGCCGGCAGCCCGGCGCGTGGCAGCAGGCGCGCGGTGGAGCGACCGCGCGGGTGCCTCGACCGGCGCCGCGTGTCCGGACGCCTGCGCTGACGACAGAAAGGACCGCTGATGGAAAGCACCACGACCGATTTCCTCGCCCGTCTGAACTGGTTCGACGTCGGGGTGCTCGCCCTGCTCGGCCTGTCGATGGTGGTCGGGCTCGTGCGCGGCTTCTTCCTCCAGGTCACCGGCATCCTCGGCGTGGTGGCGTCGGTCTTCGTGGCGCTCCACTACGGACCGCACCTCCACGAGTGGCTCACCGGGCTTCTCCCCGATCTGGCGGCCTCGACCGCGGTGCTGGTCTCGTCGGTGGGGCTCTTCCTCACGGTCTGGTGCGCATGGCTGGTGTTCACCCACTACACCAAGAAGCTCCTCGTCCGACTCGACTTCGGCGCCATCGACCGCATGCTCGGCGGCGCCTTCGGGCTGGTCAAGGGCGCACTGGTGGCCTACGTGATCCTGGTCGTGGTCCACCGCTTTCTGCCGGGCGACTGGGCGGTGAACCGCGAGCTCGAGTCCTCGAAGGCCAACCGCGGCATCGTGCTGTTCGACGGCGTGCTCAAGCGGCAGAAGGAGCACATCCCGAGCGCGGCCTGGCGGATCATCGCCGAGCTGCGCCAGTTCGAGGAGCCGCCCTCCACCGAGCAAGCCAGGCGCCGCGTCGGGCGGGGATCCTAGCCCAGGCACTGCCCGCGGCCGACAGCGATCATCCGTCAGCGGTCAGCTTGCACTGCAGTGCCGCCGGCGCCACCCACGGCCGGTTTCAGTCCGGACCGAGCTCCAGCAGCGCGCTGAGCGCCTTGATCCGCTCCCCGTTGTGGGTCCCGTGCCCCTCCCGGCGGAACGCGCGCAGGCCGCGATCCGCCAGGCTTCGCGCCTGCCGGAGAGCCAGCCCCATCTCCTCGCCCCCGGCGGCCACCGCGGCGCCGGCCGCCACGAACATCAGCTCGGCGCCCTCGACCTGGCCCCTCCGCCCGATGACCTGCCCGCTGCTCGCGTCCACGAACAGCGTCCAGGCGAGCCGTTCCGTCTCGGGATCCCAGGCTTCGGCGAGGTAGCGGCGCACCATCGCGGCGGCACGCCGGTTCCACTCCGGCGCGCCCGCGGCGCGCGCGTAGGCGACCAGCGCCGGCACCACGACGCCCAGCGCGGTGAAGGTCGCCGTGCGCGCCACCGTCGGATTGCGCGTCAGCTCCAGGAGCACCAGCCCGCTGTCGTGCAGGAACGGCCGGAACTCGGCAGCCACGCGGTCGCGGGCGGCCTCGAACCGCTCGCCCGGAAACAGGTCGGCCGCCGTCGTGAGCGCGAGCAGCGCCCAGCCGTAGTCGCGCTCCAGGCGCAGCGCGCCGCGGGTTCCCTCCACCCACGAGACGATGCCTCGGGCGATGCCGCGAGCCGCCTCGAG
>JAFGQW010000274.1 GCA_016935485.1 Planctomycetota bacterium
CGGGCAGGATCAACCTCGGTCAGCGAGCAACCTCGGTCGGTTCGGGCGGAGCAACCTCGGTCGGTTCGAGCACCGTCGGTCGGCGGGACCAGCCGGAGCACCGTCAGTCAGTTCGCCTGTGGCGGGGCGGCGGGAGCAACGTCGGTGGGCCGGCGGGTCAGCGGGCGGGCTGGTGCACCCCCCCCGTCGGATCGACAATGGGTGCGAAGCCGGCCCTTCTACTCGTCGTCGCGTGCCGGCCAGATCTCCGCGAGCTTCGCCAGCCGCGTCGCCGCATTCCCGACCTCGGCACGCACGACCTGGAAGTCCACCGCATCCCGGGGAAAACGCCGCTGCTGGCCGTAGTACGTTTCCGGATCGCTCCCGTCGGGGGAGACGTTCACGCGGTAGCGCCTGCCGTCAAACACCTCGTACAGAGCGAACAGACCACTGTTGACTGCGATCCGCACCAGCTGCACGGTTTGCGAGGGTTCGCTCTTCCATCCGGTCGGACACGGAGAGTGGGCGAGCAGGAACCGGAAACCCCGGGTCCGGATGGCGGTCAGCATCTTCCGCTCGAAATCCTCCGGGTGAGCGATGGACAGCGTCGCCGCGTACGGAATCCGGTGCGCGACCATGATGGACAGGATGTCTTTCTTCGGAACCGTCTCGCCGTACGGCGTCGTGGTCGTCTTCGCTCCCACCGGCGTTGCGGAGGAGCGCTGGCCGCCCGTGTTCCCGTAGATCTCGTTGTCGTAGCAGAAGTAGATGAAGTTCTCGTTCCTCTCGGCCGCCGCCGAAAGCGTCGCCATCCCGATATCGTAGGTCCCACCGTCGCCGGCGAGATTGATCACAACGTAGTCCTGCTCGCCGTTCAAATCCCCCACGGCGGCAACCCCGGTGGCGAACGCCGGCGAGCCGCCGAAGGTGGCCCCGAGCACCGGCGATCCGTAGCTCGACGTCGGATAGCCGCCTGCCGTGACAATCCCGCAGCAAGCGGGAATCACCATGCGCGTTTGCTTGCCCGCCCGGTCGAGCGCCCGCCCGATCATGCTGAGCACGATCGACAGGCCGCACCCCCCGCAGTTCGTGTTTCCGGGTCGCAGCAGGCTGTTTTCGACACCACACACGGGGGCGCCGGCGGCGGCACCGTGGGTCGCGGTCTTCGTGCTCATGCCTCGATTCCTTTCCACACGGGCGAGCCGGCCTTGCGGCGCCCCCGCAGGTCCTCGATGCACTCCTCGATCAGATCCGGCGTCACGTCCCCGCCGCACACGCCGACAAGGTAGTCCTGGAGCACGAGATCGTCGCGCTTGCCCTGCGCCGCCGCGCGCAGGTCCTGCCAGAAGATACCGCCGATCCCCGCTGCGTAATTGCGGTCCAGCACGCCGACCTTGCGCGCGTTCTTCACGGCCCCGAGGAGCTCCTTCTCGGGAAACGGACGAAACGCCTTCACCTTGACCATGCCGATCTTCTCGCCGGCCGCCCGCCGTTTCTTCACCACTTCCCGGGTCGTCGTCGCGATGGTGCCCGACGCCACCAGCACCAGCTCCGCATCCTCGGTTTCGTACGGCGTCGTGAACCCGCCGACGTCCCGCCCAAACACGTCCAGGAACGCTTGCCGACACTCGTCGTACACGGCCGGAATCTGCCGGAAGACCTCGTCGACCTCCACGCGCATGCTCAGCGTTTCCTGCGGCCAGGCCAGCCCGCCGACGGTCGACGGCCGGGCGTTGTCCAGGCGGTGCGGGAGATCGAACGGCGGAAGATACCGGTCCACCAGTCCCTGCTCCGGAAGTTCGGTGTTCATCTGCGTGTGCGACATGATGAACGCTTCCATGATGACCATCACCGGCAGCAGGATGCGCCGGTCCTCGCCCAGCCGGAACGCGAGCAGGATGGAATCGACCACCTCCTGGTTGTCCTCGCAGTAGAACTGAATGCAGTTGCCGTCGCGCAACATCAGCGTGTCGCTTTGGTCGGCCCAGATGTTCCACGGCGGCCCCATCGTGCGGTTCACGCCGACAAGCACGACCGGCACGCGGTAGTAGCCGGCCGTGAAGATGTTCTCCGCCATGTAGGTCAGTCCGTTGGCGGCGCTGGCGGTGAAGGAGCGCGCCCCGTTCATGCCGGCGCCGATGCACACCCCCATGGCGCTGTGCTCGCTCTCGACGTGCACCACCCGCCCCTTGGAGAACTTGAACCGCGCAACGAACTCCACGATCTCCGTCTGCGGCGTGATCGGGTAGATTCCACAGCAGACGCCGCGCGCGCGGCGATTCGCCTCGCCGCCGACGCTCAGTGCGTAACCCGCCGCGTGGTTTCCAGTGACGACTTCCAGGGCCATGCGATCGCTCCTCCGCAGGGGGTGACGCCCGATCAGAGCTGGCTCATGTAGATCACGTTCCGCGGGCACTCGGCGGCACACACGCCGCAGCCCTTGCAGAAACTGTAGTCGAAGACGAACTCATGTCCGACGCGCTTCAGCACGCCCTCCGGGCAATAGGTGACGCACCGGTCGCACTCATTGCACACGCCGCAGCTCAGGCAGCGCCGCGCCTCGGACGGGTCGGCCAGCCCCTCATGGATTTCCTCGTAGGTGAAGCGCCGTTCGGCTGGAGGCAGCGCCGGGCTTTCCTGCTTCGCGCAGCGCTGGAACAGGTGCATCCTCATGTCCTCGTAGCCGACCACGTCCTGCTCGGCGTACGGCGCCGCGAGGAGCTGCTCCCCGGTCAACGTGTGGTGGATGTGCAGCGCGGCACGGCGTCCCGAGCCGATCGCGGCGGTCACGGTGCCGTCGCCCGTGGCCAGGTCGCCGACCGCGAACACCGGGGTCTGCAGCATGCCGAGAACCTTGCCGTCGGCGTGCACCTCGGTGCCCTCGGGGAAGATCGACAGCTCCGGCGACTGGCCGAGCGCGAGCAGCACGCGATCGCACCGGATCTCGAACTCGGAACCTGGGATCTCGACCGGCCGGCGCCGGCCGGAGTCGTCGGGTCCACCGAGCTCCATACGGCGGCAGACCAGGGTGTGGGAACCGCTGTCTCCGTGCGGGTGCAGTTGAACAGGCAAGGTCAGGAAGTCGATGTGCACGCCCTCTTCGATGCCCTCGTCGATTTCCTCCGCGATGGCCGGCATCTCCTCGCGCGTCCGGCGATACACCATGCGGACGCTTTTCGCGCCCAGCCGGAGCGACGAGCGCGCGGCGTCGAAGGCGGTGTTGCCGCCGCCGACCACCACGACGTCCTCGCCGTCCACCCGGATTCGCTGCCGGTTGGCGAGGTCGAGGAAATCGATCCCCTGCATGACGGTGTCGCTGCCATCGCTGCCGAGCCTGAGCGAGCGGAGTTCCTGCAGCCCGGTCGCCACGAGCACTGCGTCGTGGTCCTGGCTGATCGCGAGCAGCGCCTGGCGGTCCACTCTGCGTCCGGTGATGCTCACCACGCCGAGGTCGAGGATGCGCTGGATCTCCCGGTCGAGCACGTCGCGCGGCAGGCGATATGGCGGGATGCCGGTGCGCATCACGCCGCCGATGCTCGGCCCGGCTTCGATGAGGGTGACCAGATAGCCGAGGCGCCGGAGGTGGTAGGCGGCGGCGAGGCCTGCCGGTCCCGAACCGATGACTGCGACCTTCTCCTCGCGGTCGGGCCGGGTCTGGACCTCGGCGCGACCGTGGTCGCCGGCGTAGCGCTCCAGCTCCCGCACGTTCACGGCGCCGTCGAGGTGGATCCGATTGCAGACCTGCATGCACGGCGCTGGGCAGACGCGGCCGCAGATCGACGGGAACGGCGTCGTCTCCAGCAAGATCTGGAGCGCCGCATCGGCGCGGTCGTGGGCCAGCTCGGCCAGGAAGCCCTGGACATCGTTCCCGGCGGGGCAGATGTGATTGCAGGGCGGCACGCGGCGCTGCCGGTGGGGTGTCTGCGTGGCCCAGTCACCCGTGCGGACGCGCGGCCGCTCGCCGGTGTTGCCGTCCACGAGCCCCCGGAAACGCGTGCGGGGAACCGCGATCTTGTCGACCTTTGCGACGCCCACGGCCTCGGCGATCCGGGTCTGCTCGTGGGCCTCCCGGGCGGCGAGGAGGTTGTTGCCAAGAAAGCCGAGGTGCTCGAGCGAGGCGTTCACCTCGTCGAGAGTGAAGCCAAACAGCTTCGCCGCGGCGCCGACCAGGGCCGTGTTCACGATGGGAACGCTTTGCGTGCCCAGCTTGTGCTTGCGGGCGATCGAAGTGGCATCGACGGTCGCGATACGATGGCCGGCGAACTGCTCTGCGTAGGATTCCGGAGGTTTGTCGGTGTTGATGAGGATCCAGCCCCCGGGCTTGAGCCCCTTGGAAATGCCCTGGCCGACCAGTGTGGGATCGAGCACGACCACGTGGTCGGGCTCGTAGATCAGGTTGCGGTTGGTAATGGGGTGCGTGTCGTAGCGACAGAACGCCTGGAGGGGCGCACCAGACCGCTCCGCCGCGTAGATGCCGAAGGCCTGGACCGAGTCGCCCAGGAGATACCGAGTGGTGGCGATCAGCTTGGCCAGGGTGACGCCGCCCTGGCCTCCCCGTCCGTGGATCCGAATCTCGTTCATGGCGCGACCTCCTGTGTCGGCGCAGATTCCCTAGCACAGGACCAACGATCGCGCGATCCGGTCAAACCAGCGGGTGGAATGGCAACGGCCGCCGTGAGAGATCCTCACGGCGCGCCTGGCCTCGACCAGCGCCGGGAAACAGGGCAAAGCTGGTCCTGTTCTTGAGGTGGAAATGTAGTGACTTCCTGGCCGGATCTCCAGTTTCCGGGCCGGGGAGAGCAGGCGGTTTGCGCGGTCTGCGCTGCGTCGTTGATACGGGGCAAACCTACTGGTCAAGCCGGCGCAGGCGGTTCGTTCGGAAGGGCCAGGGACCACACCCCTGAGGCGTGCATCTCGCGAGCAGCGCCTGATCCGGGACACGGGCCCGGTTGGAGTGCACGAGGGCGCCGCACGTGCCGCCGCGGGTTTGGTGTGCCATCCGGGCTGCCGGAGGGCTGCAAGCAGCGGTCCCGCCCTTGGACCCGACGGACGTCGAAGCGTCGATGTGGCGGTTGACGAACCCGGTGCGGTTGCCGCTGCGGCGGCTGGGGGATCAACCTCGGTGCGGCGGGTGGGATGATCCGGGGCGACCTTGCGGGCATCAACCTCGGTGCGGCGGCTCGTCGGTGCGGCGGGTGGCGCCGGCGGTCATCAACCTCGGTGCGGCGGCTCGGCTCGGTGGGCGGCGCGCGGTGGGCGGCGCGTGGGGTGCGGGCATCAACCTCGGTGCGGCGGGCCGGATGATCCGGGGCGACCTTGCGGGCATCAACC
>JAFGQW010000275.1 GCA_016935485.1 Planctomycetota bacterium
CGTCACTGCCGGGTTGAGCGTAGTCGCGATGCATCACCGCGTTGAGCAGCACCTCGCGAAGAGCATCCGGGGGAACAGGCAGACGGTCCTCTCGTTGGATTCGCCCTTCGACAAAGTGACCGGCCAGCGGGAGCGTCCGATCGAGAAACGCCATGGCTTCCCGCACCATGGCGAAGGCGTGCATGTGCTCCTGCTTGTTGTCGAGGATGTCACCCGTGATCTTCGTCCCGCGGAAGCGACCCAGCTTCAGCTTGCCCTGGGGGTAGTCGGGCAGATAGCGGGTGCCGTAGAGGATCTGGGCGGCCTGCGTGAGCTCGCCGTCTACCCGTAGACCCAGGCGGTCGAGGATCTCCCCGACATCCATGCTTGTGCCGGCGGAGATGCGCCGGTGGCGGATCGCGTCTTCGCGGGTGCGCAAGATCTCCTCGCGGTCGAGGTCGTCGATCCGGACGCCGACCGCCGGCTGGTTCTCCCACCGGCGGCGGGCGTGCATGCGCTCCAGAAGCAAGGCATCGTAACGGTCCTGCGGCATGCGCGAAGTCGTCGTGCCTACCCGGACGAGGTTGCCTACTACCTCCAGGGGGCCGACAAGACGCTGTTCTTCACCCCGGCCGGAATCACCTTCCGCCTCAAGGGCGAGGACCGGGACTGGGTGGTGAAGCTGGAGTTCGTGGGCCGCAACGCGGAGGCAAGACCCGAGGGCCAGGACCGCCAGCGGGCGGTGTTCAGCTACTTCAAGGGGCCGGAGAAGGACTGGAAAGCAGGGCTGCCCACCTTCTCGAAGGTCGTCTACCCCGAGCTCTGGCCGGGGATCGATCTGGTCTACACCGGCACGGTCAACGAGCTGAAGTACGAGTTCGTGGTCGCGCCAGGAGCGGACCCGGCGAGGATCCGGCTCAAGTACCGTGGCGCGGAAAGCGTCGCGATCACCGACGCCGGCACGCTGCGGGTGACGACCCCCGCCGGGAGCTTCGAGGACGCCGCACCGGTCGCCTGGCAGGAGATCGATGGCACGCGCGTGCCGGTGGAGATGGCCTACCGGCTCGACGCGGAGGCAGCCGGCGACGGGACGGCCTTCGGCTTCGACCTTGGCCGCTATGAGCCCGCTCATCCACTTGTGCTCGATCCGGCGGTGCTTGTCTACTGCGGCTACCTCGGCGGTAGCGGCAACGATACGGGGTACGGCATTGCCGTGGATGCGGCCGGAAACGCCTACATCACCGGAATCACGGACAGCAATGAGCAGACCTTCCCGGTGGGCGTCGGCCCGCATCTGACACACAACGGCGGTTATGACGTTTTCGTGGCGAAGGTGAACGCCACAGGCACCGCGCTCGCCTACTGCGGCTACCTCGGCGGAAGCGGTGACGACTGGGGCTGCGGCATCACCGTGGACGCGGCCGGGAACGCCTACGTCACCGGATACGCGCTCAGCAACGAACAGACGTTCCCGGTCACCGTCGGCCCAGCTCTCACGCACAGCGGCTCCTACGACGTCTTCGTGGCGAAGGTCAACAGCACAGGCACCGCCCTCTCGTACTGCGGCTACCTCGGCGGCGGCGGCATGGACTGCGGCAGCGGCATCGCGCTGGATGCCGCCGGGAACGCCTACGTGACCGGATACACGACGAGCAACGAACAGACGTTCCCGGTCACCGTCGGCCCGGCTCTCACGCACAGCGGTGGCGACGACGCTTTCGTGGCGAAGGTGAATGCTACCGGTAGCGCGCTCGTCTACTGCGGCTACATCGGTGGCGCAAACGCGGATTGCGGTTACGGCATCGCGCTGGATGTCGGAGGCAACGCGTACATCACCGGCTGGACCCAGTCAAGCGAGGCGACGTTCCCGGTAGTGGTCGGCCCGGATCTGACGTACCGTGGCGGCGCCCGTGACGTCTTCGTGGCGAAGGTCAACAGCACAGGCACCGCCCTCTCGTACTGCGGCTACCTCGGCGGCAGCGGCGCGGACGTGGGCTACGGCATTGCGGTGGACGCGGCCGGCAGCGCCCACCTCGCCGGCTACACGGCCAGCACCGAGGCGACTTTCCCGGTGGCCGTCGGCCCGGATCTCACTCACAATGGTGCCGACGACGCTTTCGTGGCGAAGGTGAATCCCCACGGGACTGCGCTTGTCTACTGCGGCTACATCGGGGGTGCCGGAAGCGAGTGGATCAAGAGCGTTGCGGTGGACGCCAGGGGATGTGCTCATATCACGGGGTACACGGATAGCACCGAGACGACCTTCCCGGCCACGGTGGGCCCGGATCTGACGCATAATGGTGGCACCGACGCTTTCGTGGCGCAGGTGAATGCCGCGGGCACGGCGCTCGCCTACTGCAGTTACCTCGGGGGGAATGGGAACGAGGTGGGTCAGGGAATCGCCGTCGATGTGGCGGGAAGCGTCTACATCGCCGGGGTGACCCTGAGCACCGAGACGACATTTCCGGTCACGGTGGGCCCGGATCTGACGCATAACGGCCGGTTGGAGTGCTGCGTGGCGAAGGTTGCACTGACCTTCTTGACCGGCGGCGGGTCGCCGACGCCGGGCGCCGCGGTGAGCCTCTCGCTTCATGCGTCAGGAGATGCCGGTGTTCCGTACCGGCTGGGGAGCTCCTTCGGTACCGGCCCGATGCGGATCGACATTCGGCCGCTCGAGCTCTCGCCGGACTGGCTGTTCTTTGTCACGGTGGTGAGCGTGCCGCCGGGGATCTTCCCGAACTATGCGGGGGTGCTCGATGCCCAGGGCCGGGCGACGGCCGCGATCCAGATCCCGAACCTCCCGAGCCTGAAGGGCATCCGGGTCTTCTCGGCGTTCTTGACGTTGAAGGCGACCGCGCCATCCGGGGTCGCGAGCATTTCCAACGCGTCCGTGTTCACGATTCAGTAGAACGCGAGGTGGCCTGCCCGTGACCATCGAGCAGCCGGCGGAGCCGATCTCGGTCGTGCTTTGGCCGTGAGCCGGAGGACCTGCTACGGGTCGCGCGGTTTTGCAGGAGGGCCGGACGGGCCGGCGAGGGCGTGACGGCGAGGCAGGCCGACGCGCCAGAAGTCCTGCCGGTCAGAGGCCTCGCCCGGTCGGATCCGTCCTCGGACTCCCGTTGAGCTGCCCGCAGATCCTGCACCCCGCCGGCGGGAGAGCTTCTCTCCCCGCCCACACACGAGAATTCCCCTTGTTTCTCCGGGGAATTCGCGTCGTCGTTTGCGGTGTCGTCAGGCGGCCAAGCGCCTGTGCCCGACGGTGAGACCGGCGGGATTCCCGGCGAGCGACCCCCGTTTCCGCCCCGGCGGGCGCCCGGCCCGGCGGGGGCGAAATGCGCTCTTGACACAGTTGCGACGAGCTTTCAGAGTAGGCGGCCGCGGTGGCTGCGCGATCCGCTGGTCTTCGATCCGGACGGGCCCGAGGAATCGCCGGCCTCGGACAGGTGCGCTCGGCGATGGGTGAGGACCCGCGGAACTCCTCGTGGCAGTTTCGTCCGATGGCACCGGGCGAGCTCAACATCGATCCGGTGCAGGACGAGTTCTTCGCCACCGAGGCGCTCGCGGGGATCACGGACGTGCTGGTGCGGGAGGCCATCCAGAACTCGATCGATGCCGCGGCCGCCGGCACCGGGGTGGTCGTGCGCTTCCAGCTGGTTCGCGCCCCCGTGGCGTCGGCGAGCGCGGCGCAAGCCGGGTATCTCGCCGGCCTCGAGCCGCATTTCGCAGCCAGAAGAAGCGGAGTCGCACCGCTGCGGGCCTCCGCACCGCTGGCGTATCTCGTCGTCGAGGACTTCGGTACGCGCGGCCTCGAGGGAGACCCCGCGCAGTGCGAGGATGCGGAGGACGAGGGCGCGCCGGCGCGCAACGACTTCTACTACTTCTGGCGCAACATCGGCCGCTCCGTGAAGGGCGAACATGAGCTGGGGCGATGGGGGCTCGGCAAGACCGTGTTTCCGGCGGCGTCCGCCGTCCATACGTTCTTCGGGCTGACTGTTCGCCAGAGCGACGGGCGTTCGCTTCTCATGGGCCAGGCGGCGCTCCGCATCCACAGCGTGGCCGGCCGGCGCTACGCGCCGTACGGCTTCTTCGGTCACCACCGCGCGGGGCTCTGCCTGCCGGTGGAGGAGCCCGACGCGATCCAGCGCTTCGCCAGCGCGTTCGGGCTGAGGCGGAACGGCGAGCCGGGGCTCTCGGTGGTGGTGCCCTATCCGGATCGCGAGATCGATTCTCCGCGACTGCTGGACTCGGTGCTCCAGCACTACTTCGCCCCGCTCGTCGCGGGCACCCTCGTCGTCGAGGTGGCCGATGGCGACGGCGCGGCCATCCGGCTCGACCGCGACTCGATCGAGTCCTACCTGCGCCGGACGCGGCGCGGCGGGACGCGCGAGTCGCTGCGTCTGCTGAGGCTCGCGCGGTGGGGCCTCGAGCCGCCCGCCGAGGCGCGCGCGGCGATGCAGGCGCCGCCCGCGGGCGCGGCGCCGAAGATGGTCCCGGGCCTCCTCGACGCGGATGACCTGGCGCGGCTTCGCCGCCGCTTCGAGGCCGGCGACCGGGTGGCGGTCGAGGTCGGCGTGCCGGTCGAGAGGGCGGGCGCTGCCGCGCTGGAATGCCCGTTCACACTGCTGATGGAGCGGGACGACGAGCTCGGCGGCGGGGAGGGGCATTTCGTGCGGCAGGGCATCACGATCGCCAACGCCTCGGCGCCCCGTCCCCGCGGCACCCGGTGGATTCTCTCCGTGACCGACCCGGCGCTGTCGGCTTTCCTCGGCGACGCCGAGAACCCGGCGCACACCGAATGGCAGCGCCACTCCGCGAAGATGAAGCGGTGCTACGTGCGCGGGCCTTCGACGCTCGCCTACGTGAAGGCGGCGCCCCGGAACGTGCTGGCGATCCTCAGCCGGCCGGCGCAGGGCCGCGATCCCGACCTGCTGCGGAGCCTCTTCTCGCTGCTGCGGGAAGCGGCGGCGGCGGGGCCCGACGGCAAGAAGCGCGCCGAATCGCCGGGCGACGCGTCGGACAGCGCGGGCGCCGCGCCGCCGGAGCTGAGGAGCGGCGGGCGGCTCGTGCTCAGCCGGGTCGACCGCGGCTTCAAGCTCGCGGGATCCGCCGACTCCGGAGATGGCGCGTTGCGGCTGGAGGTCGAGATGGCCTACGAGGTGCGCCGGGGCAACCCGTTTCGTCACTGGTCGCCGCACGACTTCCGCGTCGAGGAGCCGCCGATCTCCGTGCGGGCCACCGGTGGCGATGTCGTGATTCTGAGCGGCAACCGCATCGAGGTGGCCGTGCGGCGGACGCCGTTCGAGGTGATCGCGCGCGGATTCGACCCGCGTCGCGACCTCAGGGTCCGCGTGCGCGAGAGGCGGCAGGCAGAATGATCCGCCGGGTGAACTTCACGGGCCGCAAGAAGATCCCGCGCTCGCGGGTGGCGATCCGCGTGCGCGAGGGGGGCGCGGCGCGCCTGTTCGACGCGGACCTCCGGCTCGACGGGCTCGGCCTCGACGGCGGCGCGCAGGTCTTCGTCGAGGCGTATCATCGGTCGGCCTACATGCGGTTTGACTTCGGCTCGGTCGCCCGGCTCGAGTCCCCGCCGATCCGGCGTCTCGACCGGATTCCGGTCGAGAACCCACTCTTTCGGGTGAAGGTCGTGGAGACCGCCGGCGCGGTGGGCCGGATCGTGGCGGCGGCGGACAAGATCGTGCCGCTCGCGGTCGACCGGGACGAGGAGAACCGCGACACGTTGCTTTTCGCGGAACACGCCGATCTGGGCGATCGCGTCTGGACACTGGACCTCGACGGCGACTGGCCCACGCTCTATCTCAACACGCGGATCGAGGGGATCCGGGAGGCCGCGCGGGCCGGCCCCGAGTTCCTGACGCTCGTCTATCCGGAGGTCGTGCGGGCGGTGCTCACGCGCGTGCTGCGCGGCGAGCGCCACACCGATCCCGACAGCGACGAGGAGGACTGGCCGGCGCTCTGGCTGCGCTACGCCATGCGGGCGCTGGGACGGCCCCGGCCGCCGGCCGATCCCGACGACCCCGACGTCGGCCGGTGGATCGAGGATGCCGTCAACGCCTTCTGCGGGGCGCGGAGCGTGCTCGCGACCTTCCGGAAGCTGGTCGAGGAGCGACGGGCGTGAGCGAGCAGATGGTTCGCGCGCTGAACGCGCAGGGCGTGAGCGCCTTTCGCGCCTATCTGGGACGGCTTCGCGCCGGGCTCGCGGAGGCGCCGCCCGAGACGCTGCTGACCGACCCGGAGCAAAGCGAGGCGGTGGAAGGCGCCGGCGCGGTCGCGCCGCAGCGCTTTCGGAGCCGCCTGGAAGCCGCCGAGCACCTCGGCGCCGCGCTCGACGGCGTCTCGCGCGCCGCCATCGAGAGCCACGTCGGCCTGTGGAGCTGGCTGTCCCTCTACTACTTCGACCAGGTCTGCCCGCCGGCGAGGGACGGGTCGCGCAAGCCCGGCCGTGACTACCGGCACATCCTCGACCCGGATTTCCGGTATGCTCACCGCCACCTGCTCGCGGGGCCCTTCGGAGTCTATCGCCTGCACGGCGAGCGCGCGGCCCTGCTCCTGTGCACCCGCGTGCACGTGGAGAACAGGTTCCACCACGAGCTGGCCTCGCGGCAGAGCTTCATCAGCAATCCCGCGATCCTCGAGGCCGCGCACCGTCTTTACGAGGGGCGCCGCCGCCGCCCGAAGCGGGGCGCCCAAGGGGGACGCGCCGAGCCGGGGACGCTGGGGCGCTTCATCGACGTCGTCCAGCAGCTCGAGGTCAACTACGATCTCTACAGCATGGATCCCGAGGCGATCCTCGACCTGCTGCCGCCGGAGTTCGACTCGTGGAAGCCCTTCGGGGTGCGCCGGCGCGGACGGCGAGCGCGGGCGAAACGATGAGGACCGCCCGGGCTCGGTCGCCGTGGCGCCGAGCCGCTGCGCCGCCGCGCGCTCCTACTTCGTGCCCTCGCTGTGCTTGACCAGGCGATCC
>JAFGQW010000276.1 GCA_016935485.1 Planctomycetota bacterium
CCGCGTGCAGAGCGTCGCGATCCGCATCATCGTCGAGCGCGAGCTGGAGCGGATGCGCTTCCGGTCCGCCCGCTACTGGGACCTCGCAGGCGAGTTCCGGCCCGCCGAAGGGGCGGCGTTCCCGGCGCGCTTGGCGAGCCTGGGCGGCCGCCGCGTGGCCGGCGGCAAGGACTTCGATCCCGCCACCGGCGAGCTCGTCGGCGAGGCCGTCGAGCGGCTGGACGAGGCGGCGGCGCGGGAGCTCGCCGAGAAGCTCCGCCGCACCGAGTTCTGCGTGAAGGAGACCGAGGAGAAGCCCTTCACCCAGAGCCCGGCCGCACCGTTCACCACCTCCACGCTGCAGCAGGAGGGCGGCCGGAAGCTTCGCTTCGTCGCCCGGCGCACCATGCGCGCCGCCCAGCGCCTCTACGAGCTCGGCTACATCACCTACATGCGCACCGATTCGGTGTCGCTGTCCCCCGAGGCCCTCCGCGCCGCGCGCAGCGAGGTCGAAGCGCTCTACGGGCGCGAGTATCTGCCCGACACGCCCCGCACCTACAAGAACAAGGTCAAGAACGCCCAGGAGGCCCACGAGGCGATCCGTCCCTCCGGCGCCACGTTCCTCAGACCCGAGGCGCTCGAGGGCAAGGTGAGCGCCGACGAGCTCCGCCTCTACGAGCTCATCTGGAAGCGCACCATGGCGAGCCAGATGAAACCGGCCCGCGGCCGCCGGCGGAACCTGCGGGTGGCGGCCACGGCCAACGGCCGCGAGGCGGTCTTCCAGGCGGCCGGCCGCACCATCGACTTCCCCGGGTTCCTGCGTGCCTACGTCGAGGGCTCGGACGATCCCGAGGCCGCGCTGGCCGACCAGGAGGTGGTGCTGCCCCCGGTCGCGGCCGGCGACGGCGTGACGGCGACGCGCCTCGAGGCCGAAGGCCACGCCACGCAGCCGCCGCCGCGGCATACCGAGGCCTCCCTGGTGAAGATGCTCGAGGAGTCCGGCATCGGCCGGCCAAGCACCTACGCGAGCATCATCGACACGATCGAGAAGCGCGAGTACACGTTCAAGAAGCAGGCCACCCTGGTCCCCACCTTCACCGCATTTGCCGTCGTGCAGCTGATGAAGCAGCACCTCCCGGCGCTGATCGATCTCAACTTCACGGCGCGCATGGAGGACCGTCTGGACGGAATCGCGCGCGGGGAGGAGGATGCGCTTCCCTACCTCGAGGAGTTCTACCACGGCAACGGCAACGTCGGGTTGCGACGTGCCGTCACGGAGCTCGGCGAGCAGATCGATGCGCGCGCCGTCAGCTCGATCCCGCTCGCCTTCACGCTCGAGGACCAGCCAGTCGTGGTTCGCGTGGGACGCTACGGGCCGTTTCTCCGCGTGGGCGAGATACGCGTTCCTCTCCCGGACGAGATCTGCCCGGACGAGCTCACCCCCGCGCGGGTCCAGGCGCTGCTCGACCAGGCCGCCGTCGGCCCCCACTGCATGGGCAAGCATCCCGAGAGCGGACTGCCGGTATACGTGAAGAGCGGCCGCTACGGGCCGTACGTTCAGCTCGGCGACCCCGGCCCCGGCGCCGACAACAAGCCGAAGATGGTGTCGCTGCTGCCGGGCATGACTCCCGAGACGCTTACCTTCATGGAGGCGCTCGATCTGCTCGCCCTGCCCCGCACGCTCGGCCACGACCCGGACGGCGTCGACGTCGTGGCGCACCTCGGCCGCTACGGGCCGTACGTCAAGCGCGGAAGCGACACCCGAAGTCTGGGGCCGGAGGACAGCGTGCTCACCATCGAGCTCGAGCGCGCGCTCGAGCTGCTCCGCCAGGAGAAGACCCGCGGCCGTGCCGCCCCGGCTACCCTCAAGGTGTTCCCGAAGGTGGCCGCGCTCGAGGACCAGGACATCCGCCTCCTCCGGGGGCGGTACGGGCCCTACGTGACCGACGGCGAGGTGAACGCCACCGTGCCGCGCACCGTTGCGGATCCGCTGGCGCTCACGGAAGCCGAGGCGGTGGCGCTGATCCTCGCCAAGCGTGCCGCGGGTCCGGGTCGACCGCGTCGGCCCAAGGCAACCGCCCAGAAGACCGGCACCCCGAGGAAGAAGACCGCCCGGAAAGCCGCCCCGGCGCGCAAGCCCGCCCGCAAGACGCGGACCCGCGGGCCCGCGCCGGAGTGACGGCGCGATTGCCGCACGCCACCTTCTACTTCGTGATGGTGAACGTGAAGGTGTCCGAGATCGACTCGATGCCGAAGGGGGCACCGGCCTTCAGCACGACGAACGCCGAGTGGAGCCGGATGCCCACCAGGGCCGCGTCGGCCGGAATCGCCATCTTCGCGGTGGCCTGCCCCTGGGCGTCGAGGGTGCCGGCGTAGTTCTGGAACACCCCGGGGAGCTTGCCGCCCACCGAGGCGACCAGCAGGTCATCCACGCCGAGCCCGAGCAGGCGGTTGCCCAGCACGATCGGCCCGGTGCCGAGCGAAGTGCCGACCTGGTACGCAAGCCCCCCGTCCGGCGGCGAAAGCAAGAAGAGCGTCAGGTCCGTGCCGATCCGCCCCGAGCCCGAGCCGATGATCTGCGTGTCCACGGTGGTGAGCCGCACCTTCATGCCCATCATGGCGCCCGGCACGGGCGTGATCGCGGTCGTGGCGTTGTAGGGATCGGCGGTGTTGCCGGTGTGTATGTAGCAGCGCTCGATCCCGGTGTCGGTCCAGACCGAGGCCCCCGCCGTCGTGTTCCGATAGTAGCGCACTTCGAGCACCAGATGGTCTTTCCCGTTGTAGTCGAATCCGCTGGTAATGCCGAGCGGCGACCACGTGTTCGCGATCGCGTTGAAGGTGAGCGGTCCGTCGATCAGCGTCACGGCGCCCGCGCCGAGGTTCGTGTCGAACGTCATGCTGAGCGTCGTCTGCTGCGTGTGGGCCATGCGGAGCTGGAACTGCGTGGCGCTCCAGGGCGATCGGGTGGCCGCGAAGGCCACGCTGATCTCCTTGATGCGAAACCGCTTCCCGCCCAGCATGCTGGACTGGATCCTGAGCTGGTAGCGCCAGGCAGAGTACGTCTCGAAGGGCCACGAATTGGGCCCGCCGCCGGTGCTGGGGGTGTTGGAAGGGATGTAGACCTCGCCTGCCGCCGCCGTGAGCCCCAGCAGCGCGACCAGCACCGCACAGAACGTCGTCTTCTTCATGACTCGGCACCTCACATCGTCTTGCGGGCAGAACTACCTCTCGGACCGCTTTCCGGCGGGCGCCCCCCCCGGCGCGGCTGCGAAACACCCCCCCGGCCCGATCCCGGACCGGAGCAATCGTTGATTCTAACCGCTCTGCCGGCCGGCCGGAACGAAGTTTCTCGGGTCGTCCGGAAGAGTCGTTCCGGACCCGCGGGGAGGGCGAGCCGTGAGGGAACTCGGGGCACGAAGCCGCACTTGCTCGCTTGAGGAAGGCGGGGCCGGGGCCAGCCCGCCCGCGCCCGGGCATGACGCGGCGCCCCCCCCGCGACGGGAGCGCTCACGCCTCGACGCGGAGCGGCTTCTTCAACAGGAACGCGAGGACGAGCGTCAGGAGGAAGAAGGCGAGCCACCAGGGCATGGACAGGCCGAGCACCGTGAACTCCCGCGCGGGGTAGTCGACCACGACCTCCCGGATGGCCGGCGCCCCTTCCAGGGTCGGCTCTCCGGGGTAGAGCAGCGCCCCCAGCAGACCGCGGCTCCGGACCGCGTTCACGCGCGGCATGCCCGTTCCCGCGACGAGTTCCTTGGCGAACGTCTTGCCGTCGACCGAGAACCGAAGCTCGCTCGAGCCCGCGCCCTCGACGCGCACCCGCCAGTCGATCTCGCCGAGCGACGGGATCCGGAGCGGCGGCGTCTCGACGCGGTAGGCGCCGGTGTCCGACGGGTGCAGCTCCACGGCCGGGAGCGACCGGTCGGCACCGGGCGCGACCACGACCGCCACGCGCGTGACCGCTCCGGGCTGGAGGGGCGTGCGGGCGAACCAGGGGTCCAGGTGCACGAGGATCAGCCCCACCGGAACCATCATCACAAGCAGCGGGAACAGGGCGTGGCGGAGGTAGCCGAGGTTCTCGCGGAGCGCTCCCCCGAGCCCGCGCACGGTCATCCAGGGATCGTCCTTGAAGAGCCGGATCGCGAGCAGCTGGCCGACCACCCGCGCCTTGGCGCGCCGGATGCCCGCCTGGTTGGACACCAGCCGGAAGACGAGCAGCATGACCACGGCCGTGACCAGCGACAGCACCCCGAGCGCGAGCCACGGCCCCACCGCGCCCAGCGGCGCGAGCACGGCGGCAAAGACGGCGGCGAGGATCCGGTTCATGACGCTCCCGGGCTCCGCACGGTGGACCGGGGCCGCCCGGACCGCCGGTCCGCGACCCGGCGCGGCCCGCGGGCGGCGCCGTCCACGAGAACGCACGCACCGCTCACGAGATGTAGCCCAGCCCCTCCAGACGCTTGCGCGTCTCCTCGTCGCTCGGGTCCTGGCGGGCCCGTTCGAGCTCCTTCTCCACGGCACGGACCACGAACTCGTCGACCGTCGCGAAGCCGGCCTCGGCGGCGTGGCGGCGAGCCCGCTCCCAGAGCTCCGGCGGCAGTTTCACCTTGTGCCCAAACATCGATGCTCTCTCCTTCGCGAAGCCCTCTGGAGCCGAGCGGCCCGCGGCCGCGCGCGCACCTTTCATTCTCGAATCAGCGATGCGCCGATCATCTCGGGCGGCCGCGGGATCCCGTAGAGCTCCAGGATCGTGACCGGAAGGTCCACGAGCCGGGGATGCGGGCTCTTCACGGGGCGATTCATGAGCAGGATCCCGGGGACCTCCTCGGCCGCCATCATGTGATCGCCGCTCCAGCGATCCAGATTGTCCTCGATCTCGACGCGGCCGAACTCGCCGAGCGCAGTGCGGTTGGAGCCCCGATAGCCGCGGGCATACCCGAGGATGAGATCGGGCGCGCGATCGACCAGGGGCCCCGAGTAGACCGCCCCGGGGCGGTAGACGCGTCGCACGACCGGCTTGCCGTTGACGGGATCGCGCCAGGCCAGGAGCTTCCGCTCGATCTCGGCGAGCACGCTCTCCCGGTTGCGCGCGCTCACCCGGCCCATGGTCTCGCGCCCTTCCAGGTTCAGGTAGATGCCGTTGAAGCCGATCGCGTAGGCCCGGGTCCTCAGCCAGTCCACATCCTCCTGCAGGCGCGCGCCCTCGATCTCGCCGGGATCGAACAGGGCGAGAAACCCCTCGCGCGCCAGCCAGGTGTTCACGTGCGCCTGCCGGTAGAAGGGCGCAAAGCCGTGGTCGGACATGACGATGAGCGTGGTGTCGGCGTCCAGGCGGTCGCGCACCCGGCCGAGGATCCGGTCCATCTCGCGGTAGAGCAGCGGCATGGCTCCGCGGAGCGCCGGGCTGTCCTCGGACCGGTGGGCCGGATGGCGGGCATCGCCCGCGCTCCACGCCATGTGGTTCACCTGATCCACCGTGGCGAAGTAGAAGAAGAGGAAGCCGCCGCGGCGCCGCCAGCCGGCGAGCTCGTGCTCGAGCAGGCGTTCCTCTTCCTCAAGCACGCCGAGCGCCTGCAGGAGGAACTCTCCCTCGTCGAGCACCTCCCACTGCAGCGCCTTCGTGTCGACCGGCATTCCTTTGGTGTGAAATAGGCCGAGTGCCCGGCTCTGCTCCCGGATCGCGTCGGGGGGCGTCGAGATCGGGAACGCCGGGGAGGCCGGGTCCACGTTGACGGAGCTCATGTAGAGTCTCAGGGCGGGGGAGAGCGACTTCAGAAAGAAGCGCACGATGCCCGTTTCGGCATACAGCGGGGCATACAGCGGGGCCATCGGAAACGCGACCCGCACCCAGGCGCTCCACTCGCCCGGCACGAGCAAGACCCTCTCCTCCCCCACGTCAATCCGGGCAACGGTGCGCTCGGGGTCGAGGAAGACGGTGAGCGGGACGCGCACGGGCGTCTCGTCCTCGCAGAATAGATTGGGCGGCCCGGTGAGCTCCGTCCGGACCACGTGGTCGCGCACCTTCACCTCGACGACCGCCCCGCCGCTGAACGAGTCCGCGTCCGTGGGAGGCTGGTCCGTGTAGTAGGTGAACCAGCCCTGCGTGCCGCGCATGTCCGGCGTCCCCAGCCCCGAGAAGGTGCGCGCCTGGCGCCCCACGGGCGGGAAGTTGGCCGGCACGCGGCACACGGTGGCGGGGATGCCACGCTCCTCGAGGTGCTCCCAGAACGCGCGCCCATGGCGGAGGTTGACCATCCCCCCACCGCCGATTGGGATGCCCAGCAGCCGCGAGGGCTTCTTCGGCTCGGCGCCCGATTCTGCAATGGCCAGCGTGCGGTGGTCGTGGCGCAGGAAGTCGAAGATCCCGTGGCCCCCGGCGTCCATGCCCGTGCTGAAGTCGGACCACGCGACGGGACTCTGCGGCGGGATGCTCGTGCCGAGCGGCAGGAAGGCCCCGTCGCGGGCGAGCCGGGCGAAGTTCGGCAGCTTGCCGGCGCGCATGAGCTCGTGCAGCCGGGCCGGGTCCATGCCGTCGATGCCGAGCACGAGCACGCGCGGCCGGACGGGCGCCGCGGGCTCTTCCGAACCGCACCCGCCCGCGGCGGCGAGCAGCACGACCCCGAGCGCCAGTGCGCGCACGGAACCCAGGCGGCAGAGCCACGCCCTCATGCGCTCTTCCTCCGGAACACGGGAACTCCCTTGAGCAGCTCCGGCACGGGCACGCCGAACAGATCCAGCGCGGTCGGCGCGAGATCGCGAAGATGCGCGCGCTCCACGGTCGGCTGGAGCGTCGAGAAGAACACGCCGGGAACAAGCGCCGGGTCGACGCAGTGGTCGCCGCTCCAGGCGCGCGTGTTGTCCTCGACGGCGGGGCCGCCCGCATGCCCGGTGGCGCCGGTCCAGGAGATCCGGTAGCCCGCGCCGTAGCCGATCAGCAGATCCGGCGCCTCGTCCCGGTACGGACCGTGGTGAAGGCTGGCGGCGTCGAACACCCGGCGGATCGGCGTCTGGCCGGCGTCCTCGGGATCGCGGAGCGCCTCGAGCTTCGCGCTCAGCTCCGCCTTGAGCGCCCGGGCCTCCTCGGCACCGACGATCCCCCGGGCCTCGCGACCCGCGAGGTTGAGGTAAATCCCCGACAGCCCGAGCGCATAGGCCCGCGTCTTCGACCAGTCGACGCCCGCGAACCAGACCCCCGGCTCGGCGTCCGGCGCGAGCACGAGGTAGCCTTCCTCGCGCAGCCAGGCATTGAGGTTGATGCCCCGCCGGAAGGAGGAAAAACCGTGGTCGGAGATCACGAGCAGGGCGTCGTCGGGGCCGAGCCGCGCCCGGGTGCGCCCCACCAGATCGTCCATGCGCCGGTACATGTCCTCGATCACCCCGCGGTAGGCCTCCGTCTCCTTGCCGCGGTTGGCCGGATGGTCCGCCTCGAGGGTGCGCGTGAACATGTGCTGGATGCGGTCGGACGCGTCGAACACGCAGACCACCAGCCCGCGCCGCACCTTGGTGAGCGCATCGAAGAACATGGCCTCGCGCTCGAGGTGGATGCGGTAGGTGCCGTCCAGGAACATGGCCTCGTCGATCGCCCGCTCGTTGAGCGCCCAGGTGTCCTCGGCGAGCCCGAGTGTGGCATACGGACCGA
This sequence comes from Planctomycetota bacterium, assembly GCA_016935485.1. Classification (GTDB taxonomy): domain Bacteria; phylum Planctomycetota; class JAFGQW01; order JAFGQW01; family JAFGQW01; genus JAFGQW01. The sequence goes on from JAFGQW010000276.1 coordinate 7,619, forward strand.
AGCGCTTGGCGAGGTAGACGCAGTACGAGGCCGGCTGCGAGATGGGCTGGGCGGGGCGCTCGGGATCGAGATGGACCGGCGAGGCGTAGAGCTTCAGGCGCAGTCCGCCCTCGACCAGACAGAACCGGACCCGGCCGCGGATCTTCACGCCCAGCCCGGCCCGGAACACCACCTCGAGCCATTCGGTGTGCCGGCCGCGCTCGAGCGCGACGGTGCGGCCCTGCAGCGCGAGCGTGGCGCGCCCGTCGCCGCCGTCGAGCCGCACCACGAACGGCACCGTGAGCGCCGGATGGCCGGCCACCAGCGGGTTCGGCGGCCCCGTGAGCACCGCCCGGACCTCCTCCCCCGTCACCTGCACCGGCACGCGCACGCCGCCCTCGGAGCGGGCCGGCTCCGCGCCGTCGGCGGCAAACAGCGTGAACGTGCCCTGGGTTCCCCGGAGGTCCGGCACGCACATCGCCGAGAGTGCCACGCCGCGGAACTTCTCCGGCGGAAACGAGATCGGCACGCGGATCGCCGCCGAGAAGATGCCGTGCCGGCCCAGCACGTGCCAGAAGGGCGTGCCGCGGCGGCGCAGGCGAATGCGCGGCCGGCCGAGCGGGATCCGGTAGCGCCCCAGCGCGAGCGTGCGGGGCGGGAGCGTGGTCGTCACCGAGGACAGCTCCGCGCTGTAGCCCGGCCGCGCCGGGCGGAGGAAATCGAACAGCCCGTGCCCGGAGGGGTCGAGCCCGGTTTGGAAGGTGGACCAGGCAACCGGCGAGAGCGCGGGCAGCGTCGTGTCGAGCGGGATGAAGTGGAGGCCGGCGAGGTTGGGAAGCTTGCCCGCGGCCAGGTACTCGCCGCAGCGCGCGGCGTCCAGCCCGTCCAGGCCGAGGATCACCAGGCGCCGGATCCGCGCGTGGCGAAACGCGCGGCGACCGAGCACCAGCCGGACCGCCAGCCGGACGGGCCAGGCGGCAAGATAGATTCCGGCCAGCGACACGGCGCCGAACACCACCAGGAACGAGGTAACGAGCGCGAAGCCGGCGCCGGGGCCGACGTAGGCCAGCGCCGGATCGGACAGGGCGAGGACCAGCGCCGGCGTCACGCCGGCCGCAAGGAGCAGCGGGCGGCGACTCATGGGAACAGCGCCTCGATGTGGCCCGCCACCTCGGCGATGTCGAGGTTGTCCCCTACGCGGTGATCGGCCAGGAGGAAGGCCTCGGAGTTGTGCATGCCACTCATCGTCGCCGGGGCCGCGAAAACTGAATCGGCCTTCAGCGTGCCCTTGAGATCGAACCCGTCATGGGCCTGCACGACCAGATCGGGGCCGCGCTCGGCCAGCGGTCCGTGGTAGATCGCCTCGCGCCGGTGCACGGCCCGAACCACCGGTTCGCCCCCGAAGCCAAGTGCCGTCAGACGCTCGATCAGCTCGGTCCTCAAGGCCTCGCTCGCGGGGCGGAGGTAGAGCCGGCCCGGGTCGAGCGCGAACACCCGCGTGCTCGGCGCCAGCGCGGAGAGCGCCCCTCGCTCCTCGCCCTGAAAGGCGAGATACCCCTCGGCCTCGAGCCAGGCGTTCAGGCGCACCTCCTGGCGGACGCGCGTGAAACCGTGGTCCGAGAGTGCGAAGAACCGGCCCGCGGGATGCTCCGCGCGGAAGCGCTCCACCAGCCGGCCCGCCAGCCCGTCGACGGCCCGGTAGTACGCGAGCACCCGCTCGTGCAGCGGGTGCTCCGCCGCCTCGAGCGCGTCCCAGAGGAAGTGCTGCAACCGATCCGTGCCGGTGATCACGAGCTCCAGCACGTCCCAGCGCTCCTCGGTCCAGAAGTAGTCGACCGCCGCCTCCCGGGCCGCGAGCGTCGCCTCGAGCTCCTCGAGCAGGTGCGTGCGGTCGGACTGGGCCCGGCGGCTGTCCACGTCCACGCGGTAGCGCATCGCCTCGAGGCGGGCGAGGTGGCGCGCCGGGTAGACCGCGCGGTCCAGGTCGAGCGCCACGAAGCCGGCCACCAGCGCGCCCGGGATGGGCCGGACGGGGTAGGTCGAGGGCTGATTCAGCACCACGGACCGAAGCCCCTGGCGTCCCAGGCGATCCCAGAACGTCGGCACCTCGAGATCGGAGAACCGCGGGAACCGGATGCGCATCGTGCCGGGCACGAGATCGGTGAAGCCGAACACGCCGTGGATGCCCGGGTTCGCGCCGGTCATGAAGCTCGTCCAGCTCACGGAGGAGATCTCCGGGATGCTCGCCCGGAGGTCGTGCAGCGTGCCCTCCCCGATCAGGCGCGCGAAGCTCGGCATGACCCCGGCGCGGGCGAGACGTTCCAGCAAACCGCGCGGCACGCCGTCAAGTCCGAGGATCAGTACTTTCATGGGCATCGCATCGAACCACCGGGTCGGGTCGGGGTTCCGGAGTCGGGGGTGTCGTCAGGCCGCCGGGCGCGAGGCGGATCCGCTGCCGGCCGGCGCATTGTCTTGCGCCCCCTGTCCCTCACGCACGCCGGCCGCGCGCGCCGGCGTCCGGGCGCCGCCGGCGCCGGCCGCTTGGAGACCTGTAATCCGAAGTCGGGGATTTGCAAGTCCGGATTGCGGCGGACGGGCCGCCGCGAGCCCTCAGAGGTATCCCAGGTCCTCGAGTCGACGCGCGATTTCCGCTTCCTCCTCGGGGCGATACCCCTCGGCGTCGACCCCCGGGACGAGCCCGAGCCGCTCCAGCGTGCGGAGGATGCGGCGGACACACGTCTCCACATCCTCGCGGCCGGTGTGCACGACCACCTCGGGGTGCTCCGGCGGCTCGTACGGGTCCGAGATCCCCGTGAAGTTCGCGATCTCCCCCTGCGCGGCGCGCGCGTAGAGCCCCTTCGGATCGCGCGCCTTCAGGGTCTCGAGGTCGCAGTCGCAGTGGACCTCCACATAGCGGCCGATCGCGGCCCGGTTGGCGGCGCGCGCCTCCCGGTAGGGCGAGATGGCGGCGGCAATGGCCACGACGCCGTTGCGGGAGAGCAGGCGGCAGACGTAGCCGATGCGGCGGATGTTGGTGTCGCGATCGGCACGCGAGAAGCCGAGCCCGGCCGAGAGGTTCTGCCGGACTTCGTCGCCGTCGAGCACCTCGACGCGGCAGCCGCGCTCGAGCAGCGCCGCCTCCACCTCGCGGGCCAGCGTGGACTTCCCCGAACCGCTGAGCCCGGTCAGCCAGAGCGTGAATCCCTTCATCCGGCGCGCTCCTCTCTCCCGATGGGCCGGCCGATCATCTCCTCCGGCACCGCCAGGCCGAAGAAATCGAGCACCGTCGGCGCCACGTCGTAGATCGACAACGGCGCCGGGGCCGTGGTCCGCAGCCGATCCCAGATGAAGACGCCCTCCTGGGCGTGGTTGGCGTCGTCGGGGCCGGTGTCGTTCTCGCGGAGGTGGAGGGTAGCGTTGCCCACCGTCCCCGCGGAGCGCCACCGGAGGTCGCCGAAGTATACGATCAGGTCCGGCGCCACGCCGTTCACGGCCCGGTAGATCTCCTCGGGCTTGTAGACCACCGTGCCGATCGGGCGGCCCTCCTCGTCCGGGATCGCCGCAAGCTCCGCGGCCAGCCGGTCCCGGAACGTCTCGTACTCCTCCGCCGGGATGACGCCCGCCGGCTCGCGCCCCGCCACGTTGAGGAAGATCCGGCCGTAGTAGCCGCCGTCGCCCCACACGCGGGTGCGCGACCAGTCGATCATCCGAGTGACGAGCTTCGTCCGGCCGGCCGGCGGCTCGCGGAGCGCGAGGTAGCCCTGGCGGATCAGCCAGTCGTTCACGCAGATCGCCCCCTCCATGCCCTTGGCGCCGTGGTCGGAGACGACCATGACGGAGACGTCGTCCGGCAGGATCGCGAGGGTGCGGCCGATCTCCTCGTCCACCAGCCGGTAGTAGTCGCGCACCGCGTTCTCGTAGGGGTTGCCGGGCTCGTAGAGCCGGTGCGTGCGGTCGAAGTAGCGCCAGAACCCGTGGACGATGCGGTCGGTTCCCATCTCCACCACGATCGCGAAGGCGTAGTCCTCGGCCGCCCAGACGGTCCGGAACGCGCGGAAGCGCCGCCGCGTCATCTCCTGGATGGCCGCGAGCAGCCGCTCCTTGTCGTCGGTGCGGAAGTCCTTCACGTCGATCACGTACTCGCCGCCCGCGGCGGCGGCGAGCGTCGCCTTGAACTCGGGCGGATACGTGTAGTCGGCGTCGGGACCGGGCGTGAGGAAGCAGCCCACGAGCGCGCCGTTCAGCGGCTTCGGGGGATACGTCTGGGGTACGCCCATCACCAGCGACCGAAGCCGGGCGCGCGACAGCAGGTTCCAGACCGTCTTGGCGCGCACCGCGCGCGCATCCGCGAACACCAGGTTCTCGTAGCTGTGGTCGGCGCGGTTGCGAAACCCGTAGACCCCGAGCTGGCCCGGGTCCTGCGAGGTCATCATGGCCGTCCACGCGGGCACCGTGATGGGCGGGATCGTCGAGACGAGGCGACGGCCGCCCCCTTGCTCGAGGAGCCGGCGGAGTGCGGGCAGCTCGTCACGCCAGGTCTCCAGGACGAGCTCGGGAACCAGGCAATCCAGACCGAAGATCACCAGACGCGACATCGGCAGCTCTCTTTCGGGGTCCTCGGGCGACCGCACGGGCCGCCGCCGGGACGTCTGTTACCAGAATCGGCGCCGGCCCGCCAGACGCGACGGCGGCCGTCCCGCCCGATGCCGGCCGGCCTACTGGGTCTCGACCGTCACCAGGGGATCGCCGCCGCGCACCGTCTGGTCGGCCTCGACGTGCACCTCCCGGACCACGCCCGGCACCTCGGCGGTCACCTCGTTTTGCATCTTCATGGCCTCGACCACCAGCATGGGCTGGCCCGGCTCGACCGGGTCGCCGGGGGAAACCAGCACCCGCAGCACAAACCCCGGCATCACCGCCAGGACGGTGACCGGGCCCTTGGCCCGCGTGGCGCCGGTGATCAGGTGAGCCGCGCGCTCACGCTCCGTCTCGACCGCGGCCCGGAAACTCTCGCCCTGGCACTTCAGCACCAGGTGCTTGCCCTCCGGGATCGCCGTCACCGCATAGGACTTCCCGTCCACCAACAGGCTGTACGTGTTGGTGCCCGCGATCCGGCGCAGATCGACGCCGTACTCCTTGCCGCCGATGCGCACCCGGGTGCCGACGTCACCGCTGCGGATCTCGACCTCCCGCTCCTTGCCGTCGATGGTGACGAAGAACCTCACCGGATCAGCCCGCCCCTCATGCCGCTCCAGCGCCCGGCGAAGATCCACGGGTCGCGGCCCGGCCGCTCCAGCGCCGCCGACTCCGGCCCGGGCGCCGTGATGCCGAGGCCGCGGTGGATGCGGTCCTCGGCGATGAGCGCGCCGGCCGCCGCCATGACCTCCGGCGGAATCTCGCGCTTGCTGCCGTCCACCGACGACAGGAAGTGTTCCATCACCCGCACGTCGTAGCTGCCGCTCAGAAACGGCTTGTACTTGAGGAAGCGCCGGATGTACTGGGCGCCGGTCACCACCCCGTCCATGTGGAACTCCGCCAGCGCCCGGTCCAGGCGGCTCAGGGCCTCGGCCCGGTCGCGCCCGCCAGTGACGATCTTGAGCAGCAGCGGATCGTAGTAGAGCGAGACCTCCTGCCCGATGTGGATCCCGGAATCGACGCGCACGCTGCTGCCGCCCGGAAGCTCGAGATCCCGGATCACGCCCGCCGACGGGATGAAGCCGCGCGCCGGATCCTCGGCCGTCACCCGGACTTGCACGGCGTGCTGGGTCCGCCCGACCGAGCCGGGCTCGAACGGCACCTTGCCGCCGGCGGCGAGCTCCACCTGCATGCGTACCAGATCGAGCCCGGTGATCATCTCGGTCAGCGGGTGCTCCACCTGGATGCGGCCGTTGAGCCCGAGGAAGTAGAACTTCTTCTCGCCGTCCAGCAAGAACTCCACGGTGCCGAGCCCGGTGAGCCCCACCTCCTTGGAGACCGCGACGGCGGACCGCACGAGCTGTGCCCGGAGCTTGTCGTCCACCGCGGGCGACGGCGCTTCCTCGACCAGCTTCTGGTAGCGGCGCTGGACGCTACCCTCGTGCTCGTAGAGGTCCGTCACCGTGCCGTACCGGTCCGCCACGATCTGCACGCCGATGTGGCGGGCGCGCTTGAGCAGCCGCTCCAGGAAGACGTCCGGGTTCGCGAACGACCAGCGCGCCTCCTTCACCGACGCCTCGTACTTCGCCACGATCTCCTTCGCGCGCGCCACGCGGCGCGTGCCGCGGCCACCCCCGCCGGCCACCGACTTGAGCAGCAGCGGATAGCCGAGCTCCTTGGCGCGCTCGGGGATCGTGTCCGCGGTGACGTGCTCCACGGCGGGCACCACGGGCACGCCGGCGCGGCGCGCGGCCTCGCGGGCCTTGAGCTTGTCGCGGATGATCTCCAGGCACTCCGCATCCGGCCCGATGAACACCAGCCCGGACTTCTCCACCGCCTGGACGAAGGCGGGGTTCTCGGCGAGAAACCCGTAGCCGGGATGGATCGCCTGCACCCGAGCGCGGCGTGCGGCCTCGAGAATCCGGCCGACGTCGAGGTAGCTTTCGAGCGGGTGCGGCGGGCCGATCGGATAGGCCTCGTCGGCCAGCCGCACGTGCAGCGCCTCTCGGTCGGCCTCGCTGAACACGGCGACGCTCACCACCCCGAGCTCGCGCAGCGCGCGGATAATGCGCACGGCGATCTCCCCGCGGTTGGCGATCAGTACCTTCTTGAACATGCCGCCGCTGCCGGGCCAGATCTTGAGTCTCCGGAACATGCTCGGCCTCACGCTCCTCCGCTTCCCGCGGACGCTCCCGCTCGGGCCCGTCCTACAGGGGAATGTTGCCGTGCTTCTTCGGCGGGTTCTGGTCGCGTTTCTTCCTGAGGAACTTGAGCGCCCGGATGAGCGCCGGGCGGGTCTCGCAGGGTTCGATCACGTCGTCGATGTAGCCGCGCTCGGACGCCACGTAGGGATTGGAGAACTTGCCCTCGAACTCGGCCGTGAGCCGCGCTTCCTCGGCGGCGCGCCCGCCGGCTTCCTTGAGCTCCTTGCTGTAGACGACCGCCACCGCGCCCTTGGCTCCCATGACGGCGATCTCCGCCGCCGGCCAGGCCAGGTTCCAGTCGCCGCGGATGTGCTTGGAGGACATGACAATGTAGGCGCCGCCGTACGCTTTGCGCGTGATCACCGTCAGCTTCGGCACCGTCGCCTCGCAGTAGGCGTACAGCAGCTTGGCGCCGTGCCGGATGATCCCGCCGAACTCCTGGGTGGTGCCCGGCAGGAAGCCCGGCACGTCCTCGAAGGTCACCAGCGGGATGTTGAACGCGTCGCAGAAACGCACGAAGCGGGCGCCCTTCACGCTGGCGTCGATGTCCAGCACGCCGGCGAGCACCTTGGGCTGGTTTGCGACGATCCCCACCGGGAATCCCCCCAGCCGCGCAAACCCGACGACGAGGTTCCGCCCGAACTCGCGCGCCACCTCGAGGAAGCGCCCGTCGTCCACGACCCGGCGGATGATCTCGAACATGTCGTAGGCCTGCGTGGGATCGTCGGGCACCAGGACATCGAGGGTGTCGTCCTTGCGGTCGACGGGGTCGTCGGTGGCGAGGAACGGCGGGTCCTCCATGTTGTTGGAGGGCCAGTAGGAGACGAGCTCGCGCACCAGCGCCAGCGCTTCCGCCTCCTCCCCGGCGCGAAAGTGGGCCACGCCGGTCTGCGTGTTGTGCACGGCGGCGCCCCCCAGCTGGGCGTGGTCGACCTCCTCGTGGGTGACGGTCTTCACCACGCTCGGGCCGGTGATGTACATGTAGCTCGTGCCCTCCACCATGATGATGAAGTCCGTCATGGAAGGGCTGTAGACGGCGCCGCCCGCGCACGGCCCGAGGATGACGCTGATCTGGGGGATGACGCCCGAGGCGCGGACGTTGCGGTAGAAGATCTCGCCGTAGCCGCCGAGGCTCACGACGCCCTCCTGGATGCGGGCGCCGCCGGAGTCGTTCAGCCCGATCAGCGGGCAACCCATCCGCATGGCGAGATCCATGACCTTGCAGATCTTCTCCGCGACCGCCCGCGATAGGCTGCCGCCGAAGACGGTGAAGTCCTGCGCGAAGGCGCAGACGGGGCGGCCGTCGATCGTGCCGTGGCCGGTCACCACCGCATCGCCCCAGAACTTCTTCTCGGCCATGCCGAAGTCGTGGCACTGGTGGCGCACGAAGCGGTCCGTCTCGACGAAGCTCCCCTCGTCGAGGAGCAGGTCCAGGCGCTCGCGCGCGGTGAGCTTGCCCTTCTTGTGCTGTTCGAGGATGCGCTGCGCGCCGCCGCCTTTGAGGGCCTCGGCCTTGATCTTCCGGAGCTGTTCGAGTTTCTCCGCGCTACTGCTCACCGGCGGGGTGCTCCACGAGTTCGACCAGGATGCCGCCCATCGATCGGGGATGGATGAACGCCACCCGCTTGCCCTGCGCCCCGACCCGCGCCCGCTCGTCGATCAGGCGGACCCCGCGGGACTTCATGGCCTCGAGCAGCGAATCGAGGCCCGCCACCCGGAGCGCGACGTGGTGGATGCCGCTGCCCTGTCTCTCCAGGTAGCGCCCGATCGAGTTTGCGGAATCCAGCGGCTCGATGAACTCGATCTCGGCGCCCCGGCCCAGCGCATAGAACTCGGTCTTGACGCCGTGCTCGGGCAGGACCTCGGTGTGCCCCGGCTCGAGCCCGAAGGCGGTGCGGAAAGCCTCGCCGGCCGCCGCCGCGTTCGGCACGGCGACCCCGAGGTGCTCCACGCCCAGCAGCCGTCCTTCGCTCGCCGTCATCGGTGCCTCTTGTCCCGGCCGCACGGCGGCCGCCGTCAGATCGTGAGAACCTCGCGGTAGCGGCCGAAGGCCGCCTCGAAGACCGCACCGATCTCGCCCAGGGTCACGCCCGCCTCGACGGCCGCTAGGACCGCCGGCACGAGGTTCAAGGTCCCGCGCGCCTCGGCCGCGAGGCGCTCGAGCGCCGCTCCGGCCCGCGCGCCGTCGCGGGAAGCGCGCAGCGCTCGGACCCGGGTCACCGCCTCGGTCTCCACCGCCGGGTCCGGCCGGAAGACCTCCGGCTCGGGCTCGGTCTCGACCCGAAACCGGTTCACGCCCACCACCACGCGCTCGCCGGATTCGACGCGCCGCTGGTGGTCGTAGGCGGCCAGCCGGATCTCCTCCTGCACGAACCCTTTCTCGATGGCCGGGATCATGCCGCCCAGGCGCTCGACGCGCGCGGCGTAATCCTCCACCCCGGCCTCGACCCCATCCGAGAGCGCCTCGACGTACGGCGCCCCGCCGAGGGGATCGACGGTATCGGCGACGCCGCTCTCGAAGGCCAGCACCTGCTGGGTGCGGAGCGCCAGCTGCGCGCTCTCGGCGGTCGGCAGTCCGAGCGCCTCGTCGCGGCTGTTGGTGTGGATGGACTGCGCGCCCCCCAGCACGGCCGCCAGGCACTGCATCGCAACGCGGACCACGTTGTTCTCGGGCTGGTCCGCGGTGAGCATGCTGCCGGCAGTCTGCGCGTGGAAGCGCAGCCGGAGGCTCCGCGGGTCGCGCGCGCCGAAGCGCTGCGCGAGCCAGCGCGCCCAGATGCGCCGCGCGGCCCGAAACTTCGCCACCTCCTCGAAGAGGTGGTTGTGGGCGTTGAAGAAGAAGCTCAGCCGGGGCGCAAAGGCATCCACCGCGAGGCCGCGATCCAGGGCCGCGCGGACGTACTCCAGGCCGTTCAAGAGCGTGAACGCCACCTCCTGGACGGCGGTGCTCCCGGCCTCGCGGATGTGGTAGCCGCTGATCGAGATCGGGTTGAAGCGCGGCAGCTCGGCGGCGCAGTACTCGAGGATGTCGGTCACCAGCCGCATGCTGGGCGCCACCGGGTAGCGGTAGGTCCCGCGCGCCACGTACTCCTTGAGCACGTCGTTCTGGAGCGTGCCGCGCAGGCGCTCGAGCGCCACCCCGCGCCGCTTCGCCAGGGCGACATACATCGCCAGCAGCACGATCGCAGTGGTGTTGATCGTCATCGAGGTACTGACGTCCTCGAGCGGGATGCCCGCGAAGAGCTCCTCCATGTCCTGGAGGCTCGCGATGCTCACCCCGACCTTGCCGACCTCGCCCGCCGCCATCGGATCCTCCGGCCCGAAGCCCATCTGCGTCGGCAGATCGAACGCCACGCTGAGCCCCGTCTGACCCTGCTCGAGCAGGAAGCGGAACCGGCGGTTGGTGGCGCGCGCGGAGGAGAAGCCCGCGTACTGGCGCATGGTCCAGAGCTTGCCGCGATACATGGTGGCGGTCACGCCGCGCGTGTACGGAGGCTCCCCCGGAAGCCCCACGTCGCGCAGGAACGCCGCGGCGGGCTCGCCCGTGAGCGGCGGCACGTAGAGCGGCGCCACGGCGATGCCGGACGGCGTGGTCACCGCGGCGGCGCGCGGACCGCGTCCGAGCTCCTTCGCATAGGCGCCGTCGAGCCACTCCCGGAGCCTCTCCGGGAGGAGCTTCGAGGTTGGACTCATCGAAACCGCCTCCGGACCGGTCGACGGCCCGCGGCCGGGCAGAGCGCGAGAACCGAAGGAACCGTCCTGGAATCTCGCGACCTCGCCGCCGCGGTACGCCGCCATCCTCCAGATCGATCGAGAGAAGAAGGAATAGCGGGTCCGGCAGCGGCGATTCAAGGCGCCCCCGGCGAAAGCCGCCACCGCGAGCCCGGCGACCTCGCCGGTGGGGCAAGCGGCGTCCGGGCGGGCCGGCACCACACCCGGTGACGTCTCCCGGACCGCCGCGGCGTCTACCTCAACCGCCTGTGCCTCTGCAGGTTATCGAGCAGCTCCTCGATGTCGGGCGCCAAGGGGGCGGCAAGATCCAGAGCCGCGCGCGTCACCGGGTGCTCGAGCCGGATGCGATGGGCATGAAGCGCCTGGCGGGCGATCACGATCCGGTCGGCAGCCCCGGGTTCGGCGGAGAACTCGTCGCCGAAGATGACCCGCTGGTTGCCGTACAGGAAGTCGGTCGCGACGGGATGGCCGATGTAGGTCATGTGCACGCGCAGCTGGTGCGTGCGGCCGCTCCGCGGATAGAGCTCGACGTAGGTGTACCCCCGGAAGCGCTCGAGCACCTTGTACTGGGTCTGGGCGGACTTGCCCATCCTGAAGTCGATCGCCATCTTCTCGGGATTGCGCCGGTGGCGGGCGATCGGCAGGTCGATCACATCCTCGTCGCGCTCGAGTTCCCCCTGGACCACGGCCTGGTAGACCTTGCGGACGGCGCGTTCGTGGAACTGTCGCGCCAGCTGGAAGTGCGCGGAGTCGTTCTTGGCGACAAGCATGATCCCGGAAGTGTCCTTGTCCAGGCGGTGCACGATCCCGGGGCGGAGCGGTCCGCTCACCGTGCTGAGCTCCTGCTGGAAGTGGTAGACGAGCCCGCTCACGAGCGTGCCGGCATTGGACCCACGGCCAGGCGGGTGCACGACAAGCCCCGCCGGCTTGTTGATCGCGACGAGGTCGGAGTCCTCGAACACGATGTCGAGCGGGATGTATTCCCCGGCCAGATCCAGCGAGGTGGCTCCCGGCACCCGGACGGCAATGCGGTCGCCGACCTCGATGGGATGGCGAATCCGATCCGTGGGGGTGCCGTTGACCGAGACCGCCCGGTCCCGGATGAGCTTCTGCAAGTAGGTCCGCGAGAAGTTGGGGAACTTGCCGACCAGGTAGCGATCGAGACGGATGCTTCTCACGCTCTCCTGGACGTCGAAGACGTAGTCCCGGCGGGCCAGCGGCGCACAGCGGTCGGCCTCCCCGGTCGCCGTCTCCGGGTCGGGATCATGGGGTTCGACCGTTCCGGTCACGCCGCGCCTCCTCCGGCGCGGGTCGCGTCCGCACCGCCAGCGCCTGCCGATGCCGCCGCGTCCGCCAGGTGCGTACAGCAAAAAGGGGAATACCAACCCGTAGCGATCACGTTGAGATTAGGGGTGACTGGCACTCGGACGTTCCAGGCGTTCTAAGGGGGTAAATGAAGTAAATTGAGAGATAGTAGGACAATGTGTGTGGAAGTACCGTGGAACATCGCCAGGTGCCAAGGATGATCCGAGCGGACTGGTATTCCCTTGATAACCGATCTTCAATTGTCAAACAGGCGATAGCGCGACGCGAGGCCGATCGCAACAGCCCATACGGAGCAGAGAAGTCCAGCGCCCCGCGGAGTTTCCGAGTATCCGGCGCTTCCGTCCGGATTCGCCGCCTGCGGCGCGGGCGCCGATCTACCGCTCCTTTTTTCTTCTTCTTCCTCGCGAACACCTCGAATTGTAGGCGGGCGCCCCGGCGCTGTCAACAGGGCTGTCCGCGGCGGCCGACAATCCGTCCCGGGCCGGCCGCCCCCCTCCTCCGGTCCCACCCAGCAGCCCGCTGCAAATCTCTCTCTGCTAACGTTTTCCGCGGCCCGTCGGGATACCGGTGTCGACGCGGTGCTTGCACTTGGGGCACTCGAGCTTCTTTGTTTTTCCGCAGTTCGTGGACAGCAGTCGCATCTTGACCTTGCACCTGGGGCACTTCTGCGGCGCCAGCCAGCGGAACAGGAACAAGCCGCCGACCACCACGACTGCCGCCCCGATGATCCAGAGGACCCACGACATACGACATCTCCTCAGACGCAGCCCGAGCGCGGCCTCGACCCCCGACCGAACCTGCCGCGCCCTCCGAGCCGGCACGCTCCACGGGGCTCGCGCGGCAGAGCCGACCTGCCTTTGCGGGCGGCATTCTATCACACTGACATGCCGTCTCAACACTCTCTACTCGTTGACAGCCGCGGCAGTTAGGATTAACTTCCTCGTGGGTCCGGGCTCGTGCGGACCTCCCGGGAAAAGAACGCTCCGAGGCCATCACGCCTCCCCCCGTTTCACGGCTCGCTCCGCCGCGCACAGGAGAACGCGATGCTGCGCACCCCGCTGGCCGCTCTCGCCGTTGCCATCCTCCTTTTCGGGGCGCTCGGGCGCCCGGGCCTGCCCCAGAGTCCGGGTCCGGCGCCTACGCCCGTCGACGCGAAGGCAAAGAACCTGAAGAACGGCCGGGACGACCGCTCCTGGCCGGGCATGTCGCTCGTTGAGAAGGGAGCCTACCTCGCCGGCACCACCATGCGCGAAGCGGTCGAGATCGAGCAGTACCTCCGGATCGGAAGCCGGCAGAAGGAACGCTTCTGGAGGCTGATCCACCCGGAGATCGTCGACGAGAAACGCCGGCGGGAAGAGGTCGACGACTTCCATCTCGACCGCCACGAATGCACCAACCTCCAATACCATCACTTCCGGCAGGCGACCGGTGCGGCGGCGCCGCAACACGAGCCGGATGTCCTCACCCGGTGGCGTGGAGGCCGGCTGCCGGGCGCCACGCAGCACTACTTCCACGACGAGGTGAAGCGCTGGCCCGCCCTCGTGGCCCGGATCCGCGAAGGGAGCACCGCCGCGCGGGCGCCGACCCCGATCGGCCGCATCTTCGCGCTGCTCGACGACAGCCTCAAGGCGGCGCTGAACTCGGTGGCAGACGACGCCGGGGAGGTGGGCGCCGAACTTCAGGACGCGCTGATCGCGGCACTCAACCGGATGGTCGATCGCAAGGACTTCTACGACGAGGCCTTTTTCCGGGGAATCAGCGTCCCGGAAGCGGCCAAGCTCGTCGCCAAGGGGCTGGATCAGCTGGAGCCTGCAGAGCTCCAGCGGTTCAATCGTCTCTTCCTCGATGGCGCGCTCGGCAATGAAGTGGAAAAGGGACAGCCGCCGGAAGCGATCTACTTGCCGGTCACCGGAATCACCTTCTTCCAGGCCAAGGCCTGCGCCGAGTGGATGGGCAAGCGCCTGCCGACCGAGATGGAATGGGAGAAGGCCGCCCGCGGTACGGAGGACGCTCGGTGGTACCCGTGGGGCAACGAGTTCCGCAACGAGCACACCGACCACTGCAACTGGGCGCTCTACTGGCTGTCGGAGTACAACCGGGATCTCCGGCCCGCCGCCCTGTGCCCCGTCGGCTCCTTTCCGAAGGGCGTCAGCCCCTACGGCATGCTGGACATGATCGGCAATGCGCTCGAGTTCACCGCCGACTCCTGGCAGCCACACCCGAGCGCGCCGCCGAGCCGCGCCGGCGACTTCTCCCCCCCGCCGAGCGACAGCCTGGTCGTGATCAAGGGCGGCGCCTACGGCGAGGCGTACAAGGAGCACCTTCGGGTCGCCTTTCGCTTCAGCTGTGACAAGGCGATCGCCTCGGAGGCGCTTGGTTTCCGCTGCGCCAAGGATGCCCGGGTCGGGGTGACGCCTCTGAACCGGCTGGCGCGGGACCTGTTCCAGCCCTTCTGGGACCCACGCCTGATCAGCATGGATCTCGATAACGGGGTTGGCTGTCGGGAGAAGGTGACGCACGACGAGACCCACGCCGATCACGGTATCGTCCGCGACCACCAGTGGCTCGGCTTCGTGAACATCCGCGACCACCTGTTCGAGTCCGAGGGCAGCCTGCAGATGGCTTCCGAGAAGCTCCGCCGTCAGAAGGCGGGGCACATCTTCCTCGGCGTCTTCCACACCGACATCGCGTTCACCAACCCCCCGCTTCCGCCGGGAAACTACGCCATCGTCTACCAGAAGGGCTTCAAGCTGGCCGCCGAAGCAGAGGAGAAGAAGGTACCGGAAGCCGCTCCGCAAGCCGAGAACGACGGCGGCGACAAGGAAGCCAAGAAACCCGCGCCCAAGAAGCCCGACAAGAAGAAGCCCGACCCCAAGAAGACCAACCCTAAGAAGACCGACAAGAAGAAGACCGACCCTAAGAAGACCGACAAGAAAGACCCGAAGAAACCTGACCAGAAGGACAAGGACGGAGAGCCGGCGCCCGAGGAAGCGCCGACGCCCGAGCCGGCGACCGCGGCCAGGGCCGACGTGCCGGTCATGGCGGCCATCCCGCGCATCCTCTTCGTGGACGCCGGTGGCAAACCGGTCGCCGCGGTCGACAAGTTCGAGGTGCGCACCGTCCGGACGGCGGACAGCGCCAAGCTCTCGTTCCTTGCGCCGAGCGACACGACCGAGGCCACGGTCCTGCTCCACCTGGTCATGCTGAAAAAGTACGAGAAGTCGCGGTACCTTGTGGTCGACATCCCGATCCACACGCGGCGGGCCAAGGACCTCGAGGGCTGGCGGGAGTAGCGCCCGGGACGCGGCCGTTGCGGGCCGGCGGCCCGACCCGGTATCGGATTTGCACGGTGCGTCCCGCCCCACCGAGGCGAGAAGCGCCGGCGCAGTGATCGCGCCCGCGCCCGGGCGAGACAAGGGAAAGGGCAGGAAAGCCACGCTTTCCTGCCCTTCGAGATCCCGGAGGATAGAGGTCGGGGTCTAGAAAATCGGGGTCATTCTTCTCCAATGAGCAACATTTCCGGGGTCTCGGTCTTGTCTGAGCCACCGGCCGCACTCGCCTCTGCGGGAGGCGCTGCACACCGGACTTCGCTGGCGACTTGCCGAAGCACGCCGACCTGCATAGCAATCGCGATACCAACTCCCGCCCTTTTCGGCTGAGCAGCGTAGGTGACGGCCTGAAAGAACGTTGATGCGCCAGCATCGGCGCAAGGCGAGGAATCAGCGGCCCGACAGCGCGGAACTGCAACACGAAATCCGAGCGCTCGTGCTACAGGGCCGGCTCCGTCTACCGCCCCCCGCCGCGATCAGCAGCGGCTCGCGCCGACCCGGCCGCGCGCCAGGGCGCTGTCCAGGTCCGATGCTCACCGCTCCGCGAAGAGGTACTCGCGGAGCTGCGCCGGGTCGCGCACCTCCAGGTGAGCGTTCCGGACCTCGTCCTCCGTGAGCCGGCGGCCCGCGCGCCCGCCCTCCGCCCCACGCCCCCACAGAACGAACGGCGAGCAACCGGGCACGACGAGACCCTCGCGGCTCGAGGCCGTCCATGCGGAGATCACCGCGAGCCGGCCCCCGTCCGCCGCCACGCGCTCGTGAAGCGGAGCGACCACGCGCCGATCCAGTTCCTCGATGCTCGCCACCTTGCGCCGCGAATCCTGTGCCAGCGCGGCCCGCCCAGGATCGCTCACGTGCGCGACCACGAGGTCGTAGACGTCCACCGCCGCAACCGCCAGACGGCCGACGGCCTCGGTATCCGCCGCGACGACGTCGCCCTCGCCCTGGGGGTCGAAACCGAACGCCATGGCCATCCCCACCGCCCACAGTTCCTCGCTGACCATCGCGCCCTTGTGCGGCTGCACGGAGAGCCAGCGCGCGTCCAGCGGCAGGTTCTCGACGCCCGAGACCCACAGCAGGTTGGCCGGGTTCTCGCCCAGATCGCAGCGCACCCGGTTCACCGGATCCTCTTCGAGGATCTCGGCCGAGGCCCGGACCAGCGCCGCCAGCCGTTCCCCCCCCGGACCGCGGGGAAGGTGTTCGAGAATCGGCCGGCCCGCGCAGCACTCGGGCGCCGTGGTCTCGGCCCGCTCGCCGGTCGCGTCGCCCAACAGCAACAGCACTTCGTTGCGGCGCAAGTGCACGAGCTCCAATCCCGGCGCTCCGAGCGCGGCGTTGAGCCGCTCGACCAGCAAGCGGGCCTCCGCGTCACGGAGATTCCCTGCACCAAGATCGGTGAGTCGCCCGTCGAGCTGCGAAACCAGCCGTCCCGACGCCACGCAGCCCTGCCCGCCGGCCGGCACGCCCGTGGCGAAGGCCTCCAGCCCGCCCCGGCCCGGCACCCCGCGCCGCAGATCGCCGCCCAGCAGCGCGAACAGCGGCTTCTCGGGAGCGACGCGCTCTCCGGACGGGAGCAGGTCCAGCCGCCCGCACACGCCACCGGCGGCCAGGGCGTCGAGCGCCGGCGTGCTCGCCGCCTCGAGCGGGGTCCGGTTCCCGAGGCAGGCCACCGGCAGGTCCGCCAGCCCGTCGACGTACACGATCACGAACTTCACGGCCAGCTTCCTCTCTGCGTCGGACCTCCGTCTGCGGACGCCCCGGGGTCAGGCCTCGCCGAGATGGTAGCATAGCGCGGGCTTCGCCCGCGGCCCACAGCTATCGGCCATCAGCTGTCAGCTTGTGGCGCGTGACCGTGGGACAGGCGGGACGGGCCTGTCCCGCATCACCGCATGCTGTTCGAAACGGAGACGGCGTGCCGAGCGGGATCGCAGCTCGTCGTGCAACCGGCGCCCGCAAACCGACTTGCCATCTTCCCCGCGGCGCGAAGAA
>JAFGQW010000045.1 GCA_016935485.1 Planctomycetota bacterium
ACTTCCTGGGGTCAGGCGCCGGAAGTTGCAGTCGAGCACGAGAACGATAGGGGAGCGGGCGGGTGCGCGTGCGGGTGTCGCGCGCGGGCAGCGCGCGCTCAGGTGGCACGGGCGGATTGCGCCGGCGTGCAACTTCCTGGGGTCAGGCGCCGGAAGTTGCAGTCGAGCACGAGAACGATAGGGGAGCGGGCGGGTGCGCGTGCGAGTGTCGCGCGCGGGCAGCGCGCGCTCAGGTGGCGCGGGCGGATTGCGCCCGCGGATCCCTGTGGTCGACGAGCGAAGCCCGCGCTATGATCCTGCGCGCACGATCCTGCGGAGCACCGACATGACCCTGGCCGCCACTCTCCTCGTCTACTGCGCGCTGATCCTGGTCGCCTCGCTCCTGGGCGGGTGGATCCCGCTCTGGGTGCGCATGACCCACCGCCGGATGGAGCTGGCGGTGAGCTTCGTGGCGGGAGTGATGCTCGGGGTGGGCACCTTCCACATGGTGCCGCACGCCTTTCACGAGCTCCGCTCGATCGACCGGGTGGTCTGGTGGATGCTGTGCGGATTCCTGCTCATGTTCCTGGTCGAGCGGTTCTTCTGCTACCACCACCACCCGTCCCCTGCCGCGGGCACGGCGCGGGACGGCGGCCCGGCCGGCGGCAACCACGATCACGGCCCGGTCTCGGAAGGCCACACCCTCGGCTGGAGCGGAGCCTTCACCGGGCTCACCCTGCACACGCTGCTCGCGGGGATCGCGCTTGCGGCAAGCACCTGCTCGGAGTGGCAGGCGGGCAGCGCCGCGCGGCTGGCCGGCTTCGGGACGTTCCTCGTGATCTTCCTGCACAAGCCGCTCGACTCGATGACCATCGGGACGCTGCTCGCGGCTGGCAACTGGTCCGTCCGCTTCCGGCACCTCATCAACGGCCTGTTCGCCCTGGTGATTCCGGCCGGCGTGGCGCTGTTCTTCCTGGGGCTCAGGCTGGACACGGGCGAGGAGGCGGTATTCGTGGGCTGCGCGCTCGCGTTCTCGGCCGGCACGTTCCTGTGCATCGCGATGAGCGACCTGCTGCCCGAGCTCCACTTCCACCGCCACGACCGGATCACGCTGACGCTGGCGCTCCTGCTCGGCCTCGCGCTGGCCTACGGGATCAGCTGCTTCGAGAACGCGGGGCACGGCAACGCGCATGCGGCGCCCGCCAGCGGGCCGTCGATCGAAGGCGGCCACGCCCACGGCGACGACGACGCCCACGGCGATTGCCGTAACTGAAAAAAACGCCCCAGGGGCGTTTTTTTCAGATAGGGGGGGCTATCTGGGAAGAATGCCCCTGGGGCGTTTTTCAGTTACGGGTTGTGCTCGTGCGAGTGCTCGTGGCCCGCGTCGTGGGCGTGCGTGTGCGGAAAGAGCCGGAACGGCGGCGAGGAATACTCGACGCCGCCGGCGGCAAAACGGACCACCACCGTGCCGGCGAACTCGGCGCCCTCGAGCCAGGAGGCGTCCTCGTCGGTCAGACCCGGGAAGACGAAGTAGTTGGTGGCGCCGTTGCGCACGTTGGGCTGGCCGTTCTCGTCCTCGTTGCGGTTTCGGTTGCGCACTGCAAGCTGCACGGTGCGGTCCTCGGGCTCGAGGAAGGTCGCCTCGATCACGGTCTCCAGCGGCACATCGAAGGACTTGCCGTCCTCCGTGATGAGCCAGAGCTCGAGGTCTCCCTTGTCATCGTGGAGCTTGAGCTCGAGCCGCCCCTTGCGGTCGCCGCCGGAGAAGGACGCGAGCACGCCGTCGTGCTTGCCGTAGCCCTCGGCGAGATCGAGAGCGGCGGAGTCCTCGAGCTCGCCCGTCCGCAACCGGAGCAGGATGCGCGCGGGCTGTCCCTTGGCGGCGGGGGCCGCGAGGTGGACGTGATAGCGCTTGCCGTCGAACGAGGCGGCGGCAGCGGGGGCGAGGTCCGCGCCGCTCTCGTTCTGGAGCGAGGCGTGCAGGCTGACGTTCTCGCCGAGGTCGGCGCCCTCGGCCGGCGAGATCCAGAATCCGAGCTCCTTCCCGGCGGCCGGCGCGCCGAGCTGGAGCACGGCGAACTCGGTCGCCCCCAGCCGGACCGACCCGAGCGACAGGGGGTGGCCGTGGCGGTGCGTGGCGCCGTCGGCCCCGGCGGCGTGCCGCGCGGGAGGCTTCCCGGGGGTTGCGGGCTCCTTGCTCCCGTCCCCGCAGGCACAGACCGCAAGCACGATTGCGGCGAACACAAGCGGCATGGCGGTACGCATGGCGGGATCTCCTCGCTCTCAATGGGGCCGCCCGGCACGGCCCCGGGACTTCTCTCGAGACCGCCAAATCCGTAGTCGGTCGCCGCCGCGCCGGCAACATCTCCTCGCCCCGCCGGTGCCCCGCCCTAGGGTTGACCGCCCCGGACCGGTGGAGCAAGATTCCCGCGCTCGCGCGCCCCGACTCCCGCCGCCGCTTCGCTGCGCAAGGAGAGCAAACCTTGACCGCCTCCCCGCCCTCGAAGGCTCTCGACGCAATCGTCGTCCAGGGCGCGCGCGAGCACAACTTGAAGGGCATCGACGTCACGATCCCGCGCGACGCGCTCACGGTGGTGACGGGCGTGAGCGGCAGCGGCAAGTCGAGTCTCGCCTTCGACACCATCTGCAAGGAGGGGCAGCGGCGCTTCCTCGAGTCGCTCAGCGCCTACGCGCGCCAGTTTCTCGGCGGCTACGAGAAACCCCGCGTGGACCGCGTCGAGGGGCTGAGCCCCACGGTGGCCGTCGACCAGAAGACCGTGGCGCGCAATCCGCGCTCGACGGTCGGCACGGTCACGGAGGTCTACGATCTCCTCCGCCTGCTCTACGCTCGCCTCGGCACGCCGCACTGCCCGCAGTGCGGCCGCCCGGTGACCGAGGACACCGTGGACGGCATCGTCGAGCGCATCCTCCGGCTGGGCGCCGGCCGCCCGGTGGTGATCCTGGCGCCCCTGGTGCGCGATCGCCGTGGGGCCTACCGCAAGGAGCTCGAGGACCTCCGGCGGCAGGGCTACGTCCGCGCCCGCATCGACGGCGAGATCCGCCGCCTCGACGAGGTGGAGCGGCTCGACCGCTACCAGCGCCACTCCATCGAGGTCATCCTCGACCGGCTGCGGCC
>JAFGQW010000277.1 GCA_016935485.1 Planctomycetota bacterium
TACTTCATGTCCGGGCCGTCCTTGCACAGGTAGTACGGCCCGACGTTGCAGCGCCCGCACAGGCCCATGCCGCAGCTCATGCGGCGGTTCATGGACAGGTAGATCTGCTCGGGCTCGAAGCCCTCCTCCCGGAGGGCCATGGTCGTGAACTTCAGCATGACGCCCGGCCCGCACACGAAGACCAGGCTGTTCGAACGATCGATGTCGCTGGCCTTGAGCAGCTTCGGCACGACCCCGACCGGCCCGTCCCAGCCTTCCTGGGGCACGTCGATCGTCGCCGTGAAGTCGACGTTGGGAACCGCGGCCCACCGAGCGTGCTGCTCGCGGTAGAGGAGCTCCTCCATGTTGCGGGCGCCGTACTTGATGCTCATGCGCTTGACCCGTTCCGGCTCCGCGAGAACCGCGAGGATGAGCGCGCGGAGCGGCGCCAGCCCGCAGCCGCCGCCCACGACCAGGATCTCCTTGCCGTCGATCTTGTCGAGCGGATAGCCCTTGCCGAACGGGCCGCGCAGCCCCAGCACGTCGCCCGTGCCGCACTCGTGGAAGCGGTCGGTCACCGTGCCCGTGCGCAGGATCGTGATCTCCAGCCGCGCAGGCTCGAGCGGCGAGCTCGACGGGGTGAAGGGGGCCTCGCCGATGCCGGGCAGGGTGAGCTGCACGAACTGCCCCGACCGGAACCCGACCGGCTCGGCCGGCGCGAGCACCAGCGTCCGGATCGTGGGCGTTTCCTGGAGGACCTCGATCACCGGCGCCGCCAGCGGGAGGTAAGGGTTCTGCACAATCATCTCCGGAGCTCCTGCACGACGCGGCGAATGTCGATCTCGCCGAGGCACCCCTCCACGCACCGGCCGCAGCCCACGCAACCGAGCAGGCCGTACTGGCGCGGCGAGTAGTCGAACTTGTGGAGCACGCGGTTCGCGAGCCGGCTCGAGAGCCGCGCCCGCGGCGAGAGCTTCATCCCCGGCCCGCCGGCCATGCGATGGTAGCTCGCCAGCAGGCAGCTGTCCCAGTTGCGCACGCGCTCGAACTGCTCGGCCCCCAGCACCTGGTCGTAGAGGTAGAAGCAGTGGCAGGTCGGACAGATGTTCGTGCACGCGCCACACTCGACGCAATCGGCCGCGAAAGCCTGCCAGGCCGGGTCGCCGTCGTCGGGAAGCGTCGGCGGATCGGCGTCCGCGACCGCAAGCCCGAAGTCGGCGTTCTGGCGCGCCACCCGCTCGGCCATGTCGCGGCGCCGGGCGTCACGGGCCTCGAGCTGGGCGGGGCTCGCCTCGATTGCGCCGGCCAGCCGCTCGGCGAGCCACGCCCGGCCCCGCTCGGAGCCGGCCTCGACCAGGAATCCGTCGCCGACCGGCGCAAGGTTCACGTCGTAGCCGCCGGTCGGGTGGGGCTGGCCGCCCACCGCGGTGCAGAAGCACGAGTCGGTGCAGTCGACGCAGTCGCAGGCGACCACGAGGAGCTGCTCGCGGCGGCGGCTGTACGTCGGGTCCGCGAAGGCGCCGTCTCGCAGCACCTGGTCGAGGTAATCGCGGGCCCTGAGCTCGCAGGCGCGCACGCCCACGAGCACGATGTCCCGGCCGTCTTCCGCGGGGCCGGCGCCGGTCCCGGCGGACGTGCCGTAGCGTCCCAGCGACTCGAGGGCCGGAAGGAAGAACCCCTTGGGACTCTGCGCCGCGCGCGGCCGGGAGAGCGCCGCGACGTCGAGGGCGCCCGGCGTGGGCGCGATCCATGGCAGGCGCTCGGTCAACCCCGCTCCGAACGCTGCCGGCCCTTCGTGCCGGCCCACGGCGGCAGCCAGTTGCTCCTCGGTCACGTAGAACGTAGCCATGACCGCACTCCTTCGATGCCGGTTGGATACCGGCGAGGGATGAACGCGAGTCGTGTCCGTTCGTTCGTCATCGTACACTGCCAGACCCACAGGGGCTGGCAATGCACGATCATCTCCGGGTCGAGAGGCTCCGCGGGTTCT
Organism: Planctomycetota bacterium; assembly: GCA_016935485.1. Classification (GTDB taxonomy): domain Bacteria; phylum Planctomycetota; class JAFGQW01; order JAFGQW01; family JAFGQW01; genus JAFGQW01. The sequence goes on from JAFGQW010000277.1 coordinate 1,970, forward strand.
ACCGGCCGGTTGCCGGCATTGCAAGAGCTTTCTTGCCGGCCCCACCCGATTTCTTTGCCGCGAGTCCGGCCGGCCGCCGTCAGCGATTTCGCACGAGCCGGTCCACCGGGATGCCGGCGGCGCGGCGGCACGCGTCGATCCGGTCGAGAAAGCGCCCGGCGTCGGTCGGGTATCCGGCGGTCGGCTTCAGATCGGGAAGGCGCGCCTGCCAGAACCGGTTCAGCAGCGTCATGTGCAACTCCCGCGTGTACTTGGCGAGCATCGAGGCGAGGCTCACCGGCAGGAACGCAGCATCCGCGCGGGTCGCGAACCGGATCTCGGCGTGGCGCGCGGCGGTCCGCACGGTGTACGCCGAGACGCCCTCCGGCGCCGGCCGGCAGTGGACCACGGCGGGATGGAACAGACGGCCGAGCAGCGCCGCGTAGTCCTTGCGCCCGCCCTGCCGGTCCACGACGATCTCCATGTCCTCGTCCGCGTCCCCGGCGGCGACTTCGAACATCCGGCGGAGCAGCGGAGCGGCGGCCTCGAAGTTGAGCACGTTCTTCGAGCCGCACCGGGCGAGCGCGCGATTGACCTCGTCCTCGGCCACCACCACGGTTCGCACCTCGGAGGCCTCCACGCCGGCCCGCGCCAAGGCCGCGCCGAGGCGATCCGCACCCTCCTCGAGCCGATCCGGGGAGACCGCGCGCGGCAACTCGAGCGGCGCCGCGTACCAGGGGAGCGGGGCGGCGAACGGGGGCGTGTCGGGCCGCGCGAGCTCGAGGCGCCCCAGCCACTCCGCGAGGGATCGGGGGAGCACGCCGGTCGCAAGCCGCACGAACGGGTAGATGCCGCGCTCGAGCACGTGGAGGCCGCGAGCGGCGGCGTAGAGCCGCTTGCTGTCTCCGACCGGAACCGGGGCGCGCCCGTCGGCGCGCACCTCCGGCGCGAGCGCATCGGCGAGGCGGTCGAGCACGCCACGGGGGCCGCGAAAGACCGCCAGACCGACGACGAGCGGACCCAGGCGGGGCCCCAGTCCGGCTTCGTCGATGCCCGCAAGGATCGCCATGGCGAGCCGCCCCCCGTCATGCGGGTTCCCGAAGGGTCCGGGCCCACCGGCGGCCGGTCTCGCCGCGGAATCCCGGATCGGGCCGCATCGTAGCAGGTGTGCCGGGCCGTGTCAGGAGGCAGCTCGGCGGCCTGCGAGCGCGGGTGCCGGCGCGACGGCGGCGGTTGCGGTTGCCCGCCGCCGGTTCCAGACCTCGGGCCGGGAATGTCGAAGAAGGAAGGGCAGGGCCCGGACTTCGCGGCGGGCGCGACCGGGGCCCGGAGGACTCCATGGTGAAGATCCTCTACATCAACGGCGAGCCGGCGACGCGGGATGCCCTCAAGGTCGCGATCGACCAGTTCAAGGGATTCGAGGGCGACTTCGTGGAGCTCCACGAGGCGCTGCAGGTCCTGAAGGAGCGCCAGTTCCACGTGATCTTCGTGGAGGATCGGCCCGATCCCGTCGCGACGCTCGAGTGCCTGGAGGCGATGTGCGGGCAGGAGGCGCGCCTGCCGGTCGTCCTGATCGCCGAGGAGGCGAGCTTGAAGGAGCTCGGCCCCGAGAAGAAGCGGCTCAACATCGGCGCCGTTCTCAAGAAGCCGCTCGATCCCGTCGAGGTCTTCCGGATTCTTGCGCGGCTGCGGGATCGGCTGGACGCCGTCGACCTGACCGCCCCATAGCCGCGGGCGCCGCCCGCCCGCGCCACGCAGCGCGCGCACCCCGCGCGCGTCACCCGCACCCGCACCCGGGAACGGGGTCAGACCCCA
>JAFGQW010000278.1 GCA_016935485.1 Planctomycetota bacterium
GCGCTCTCCCAGACGCGCTCGGGAAGCCACAGGCCGCGCGGCCGCCGGCCGAGCCTCGCCTCGAGATGGTCGGCGAAGCTCACGATCTGACCGACCCGATCGCGCGACGGAATGAGCGGGAAGATCGGCTCGTAGAAGCCCCCGCCGATCACCTCGAGCTGACCGCGCTCGGCCAGCGCCGCGATGCGGTCGACGTCTGCCGGCCGCGCGCGCTCCATCCAGCGCAGCAGCGGGCCGCTGACGTGCAGCGCGACCGGCACGGCCGGATACCGCTCGAGTGCGTCCAGCAGGGGACCGTACGCCGCGAGGTGGGCCCGCTCGAGAACGTGATCGAAGTTGCCCACCGGCTGGTGGTTATGGATCACCAGGCTGAACTGGATCGTGCCGACCTCGCCCGCGTCGCCCATGAAACCTCGCCTTTCGCCGCGAAGGGTCCGTGCGCCGGCCCCGGGGTCTCCGGCGCCACTCCGGGGCCTCTTCTGGATGCGGCCACGCGACCCGGGGCGCCCGAGAACCCCCGGGCGCTACCCGGCCGTCTCAAGCATAGACGGACTTGCGCGAACTTGCCGCAACCGCTGCCATGACCTACCTCAAGCCATCGAGCGCCGCCGGTCGATTCCTGAAGAGCGGTCCGGGCGAAATCCAACCCGCGGCCGCGCAACCACTTCCGGGAGGGATCCCCCATGCAGCCGTTCTTGGAGGCGCTGGCCGAGCGGGTCCTGGTCTTCGACGGGGCCATGGGCACGATGCTGTTTGCCAAGGGCACGTTCCTCAACCAGTGCTTCGACGAGCTCAACGTCTCCGCGCCCGCCACGGTCCGCACGATCCACGACGACTACATCCGCGCCGGCGCCGACGTGATCGAGACGAACACGTTCGGCGCCAACCGGATGAAGCTTGGCAAGTTCGGCCTGGCCGACCGCGTGGTGGACTTGAACCGCGCCGGCGCGGCGCTTGCGCGCCAGGCCGCGGGCGACCGGGTCTGGGTGGCCGGCTCCATGGGACCGCTCGGCGTGCCGATCGAGCCGCTCGGCAAGCTCGCCTACGAGGAAGTCGAGGGGCTGTTCGCCGAGCAGGCCGAAGCGCTGGCCGAGGCCGGCGTGGACCTGTTCTCGCTCGAGACCTTCATCAGCCAGTCCGAGCTCCAGCACGCGCTCCGGGCGGTGAAGCGATGCGGCCTGCCGGTGGCGGCGCAGTTCGTGGTGGCCGAGGACGGCCGCACGCCCCGGGGCACCGACCCGGCCGAGGTGATCCGCCTGCTCCTCGACGAGGGCGCGAACCTCGTCGGCTTCAACTGCGGCGTCGGTCCCCGCGTGGACTTCGAGGCGGCCGAGCGCCTCGGCGAACTCGGCCGCGGCAAGCTGATCGTACAGCCCAACGCCGGCAGGCCGAGCATCGTCGAGGGGCGGGTCTTCTACCTCTCCTCGCCGGAGTACTTCGCGACCTACGCGCTCCGGTTCCTCGAGCTCGGTGCGCGCGCGCTCGGCGGCTGCTGCGGGACCACGCCGGAGCACATCAAGCGCATCAAGGGCGCCGTCCGCTCGCGGCGGCCGGCGGACACCCCGCCCCCTCCCGCCATCACGGTGGACGACGCGCCGACGGTGCCCGTGGTGGCGATGGGCCAGAAGAGCCGGCTCTCGAGCTCCATCGACCGCGGCGGCTTCCCGGTGTCGATCGAGATGGCTCCCCCGCGCGGCTGCGATCCCGAGAAGATGATCGAGGCCGCCCGCGCCATCCACCGCGCCGGCATCGACCACGTCAACATCCCCGACGGACCGCGCGCGAGTGCGCGCATGGGCTCCGCGATGCTCGCGCTCGTCCTCATCCAGCACACCAACATCGAGCCGATCCTGCACTACTGCTGCCGCGATCGCAACATCCTCGGCATGCAGTCCGACCTGATGGGGCTCTACGCCGCGGGGCTGAAGAACCTCCTGTGCGTGACCGGCGACCCGCCGCGCATCGGCGACTACCCGGACGCCACTCCGGTCTACGACGTGGACTCGATCGGGCTGACGAACATCGTGCGCGGCCTCAACCAGGGGCGCGATGTGGGACGCAACGCGATCGGCAAGCCGACGGGCTACTTCCTCGGCGTCGGCGCCAACCCCGAGGCCCTCGACCTCGAGCGCGAGATCCGCCGCTTCGAATGGAAGGTCGACGCCGGGGCCGAGTTCGCCATCACCCAGCCCGTCTTCAACCCCGACGCGCTGCTGCGCTTCCTCGACCGGATCGAGCCGGTGCGCATTCCGGTGCTCGCCGGGATCTGGCCGCTGGCGAGCTACCGCAACGCCGAGTTCATGCGCAACGAGGTGCCGGGCTGCGTGGTGCCGGACGAGGTGATGGAACGGATGCGGCGGGCGACCACGCGCGAGGAGGCGCGGGCAGAGGGAATCCGCATCGCCCAGGAGTCGCTTGTGCGCGTGATCGACCGGATCCAGGGCGTGCAGGTGAGCGCGCCCTTCGGGAACTACCAGACCGCCTTCGAGGTCGTGAGCGTGCTCGGCAACGGGCTCGGCATGCGGCGCAAGACGCCGGGCGCCCCCGGCTAGGCGCGCCCGGACTCCTGGCCATCGGCCCGGTCGGACCGGTCGCGCGCTCGCCGGCCGTCGCTCGCATCCCCGTCGGCGCGGCGCTGGCCGAGGGCTTTCTGGAACTTCTTCGCCTGTTCCGGGCCGAGGATCTGCTCCAGCTTCCCGCGGAAGGCGCGCGCGACGGCCGCGCGCTTGTCCTTCAGCACTGCCGGGTCCAGCCCGGCGGCGGCTTCCTTCTTGAGCTCCTCGAGCGCGATCCGGCGCGCCTCGAGCGCCGCCTTCACCGCGCCGGCAAGGGTCGCATCGATGCCGGCACCCGTCAGCACCGCCGCGATGTCGGACTCGCTCGGACCGGCGGGCCGCCGGCGCGCGTCCTCGTCTCCCGCGGCCGCTTTCTCCGCGCTGCGAGCGTCGATCCGCGCGAGCTTGCTGCGCAGCGCCTTGAGCGTGCGGGCCGCCACTTCCGCCGCCTTGCCCGTCGCCTTGGCGGCCGCCGCTTCGACCGCCGGAAGCGCCGGCTTGCCGACGGCCACCAGCCCCTGGTGGGCACTGTCGCGGATGATCCGGTTGGGGCTCTCGAGCATCTTCACCAGGTACGCGACGTGAGCCTGAAGCGCCGGATCCTCGGCGTCCGCCGCCGGCGCGTCGGCCTGGGCCGCGGCAAGCGCCGATGCTCCGAAAGACAGGATGAGGACCGCAAGGACAAGCGCCACAGCGCTGCGCGCATTCATGGTCGTCTCCTCGGAGAAACGGTTGCGCCTCGAGCTCTCCGGGCGCCCGGCGGGCATCCGCCGTCGAGGCGTGGCCCACTATACCGGAACCCGGGGATAAAGGTCACCGCGAAAATCGCCTCCCGCATCGCGTGCCTCCCTCCGGCCCCGCTCAGCGAGCGGTCGGCCGCCGGCGCGGGTGGACCCGGTAGGTGGCCAGCGCCCGGCGGAGCTCGTCGCGGCGCGCGGACCACACCGCCGCGGGCGCCTGGCCCTGGAAGGACGTGATCCGGCCCTCGGCCCCGAAGCAGCGGTAGAGGAGATTCAGGCGCTGGCCGGACTCGTCGGGCTGGAACACCACGCCGTCGAAGCCGTGCGTCTCGTAGGGACCGATCGCCTCGCGGACCGGATGGAAGCGCCCCTGCGGATACGCCCGCCCGTAGCGCTCGAGCACATGCTGGACGTGCGCTTCCGGGTCGGCCAGATCGCCCCGGGACACCTCGATGGCCACCGCCAGGCCGTCGGGCGACATCAGGTGCAGCAGCGTGGAATCGAGAAAGTGCAGCGGCGACGGCTCGAGGTGCCAGCCCGGAGGCACCTCGATCTCGAGGCCCGACGCCGCGAGCACCGCTCCGAGGTCCGGCGTGACCCGGCGCGTCGTGGTCACGCATCCAAGCACCCCGAGCCCGAGCACGAGACCGAGTCCGAACCGACTGCGGCTGGCGTTGCGGCCCCTGCCGCCGTGCGCTTGCCGGCCCGCCACGTCACGGCCTCCGGCCCGGCGGCGGCCCCGTCGGCCCCGGGGCCGGCGCCGGCCCGCCCTGACCCTGCTGGGGCACCTGGGGCGGCAGGAAGCGCGGATCCTGGGGGAAGCGCTGGCGCATGGTCGCCCGCAGGCTCTCCGCTTCCTGCGGCCGGCCCATCAGGTGCAGCACGTGGATCTTGTTGAGGATCGGTCCGGGGCGGACCGGATCCAGCTCGAGGGCGCGCTCGAGGTGCGCCATCGCCTCCTCGAGCCGCCTGGGGTCGCGGAGGATCTCGAAGGTACGCACGTGGAAGTAGCCGAGGTTGTTCCACGCCTCCGCGTCCTGGCCGCCGAGCGAGGTCTCCGCACTCCGGCGCTGGACGTCGAGACACTTGCGCGTGGTCTCCTCGAGGAATCCCTGCCAGCGCTCCTTCTCCGCCCCGTCGCCGGGCGACGCGCCGCCGTCCGCGCTCGCGAACGCCGCGATCTCCCGGGCGAGCTCGAGCGCTTCCCGGGTCCGCGGCTGCGGCGTCGGATCCGGCACGTCCTCCTCCCACAGCCGCTCCGGGATGAGCAGCGCGTCGACCGTCGCCGCCGCGAGGTTCACGGCCTCCTCGTGCGCCTCCTCCGCGCGGAGGAGCTCCACCATGCCTCGGGTGGCGCCGGGGTGCTCGGGCTCCCCGGCCAGCGTGATCTCGAAGTGACGCTGCGCCTTCGTGCGGTGCTCCGGGGACTGCGTGCGCCGCCAGCCCACGCGGTAGACCTCGCCGAGCAGGAAGTTCAGCGCCGGGTTGCGCGCGCCCTCGGCGGGATCCTGGGCGGCCTTGCGTTCGAGCAGCCGCTCGTACTGCCGGATCCCCCGCTCGAAGCACAGGGCGAACCGGTCCGCCATGTCCTTCTTGATCTCGTGCATCTTCGGCTTGTCGTCGGCCGGCTCCGTCTCGCCCTCCGCCGGCGCCGCCGGCGCGGCGACCAGCTCCGGGAAGATCTTCTCCATCTCCGCGTCGCTCGGCATGAACTTGAGCCCCGAGTCGAGAATCTGCATCGCCTGGAGGTACTTCGGATCGTCGCTCTCGGAGATGCTCCTGGCGGCCTGGAAGAACGAGTTCCCGAAGGACGCGACCACGTTGGGGTCACGGTCTCCGGCGTGAAGGTAGCGCTGCCAGGTGAGGAAGACCTTGCGCATGAAATCCTTGCTGCTCTTGGCGAAGACGTAGTTCGGCGCCAGCTCGACCGCTCGCTCGTAGCATCGGAAGCCCTCGAGGATGAGCTCGATGTTCATCGTGATCGAGCCGAAGATCCCCATGAGAGCCCCGAGGTTGTTGGCTGCCACGGCGTTCTTCGGGTCGTACTGGAACGACTTCCGGTAGTACTCCACGGCGTTGTGGAACTCGCCCTGCAGGTAGTAGCTGTGCCCGAGGTTCTGGAAGGCCTGTGGCATGGGCGTGCGCCGCTCGTGGTACTTCGAGACCAGGTTGGTGCAGCGGAGCAGCTGCTGGCGCGCACGCTTGATCTCCCAGTTCTGCATCAGCTCGAAGCCGAGGTTGTTCGACATGCGCACGCTCACCGGGTTGGTGCGCACGCCCGACTGGAAGAGGTGGTAGTCGTCGTACCAGTCGACCGCGCGCCGGTGGTCCGCCCAGGCGCTCGCCGCCACCACCACCGCGAGGAGCGCGCCCACCGCCGGCCCGCGCGCGCCGGGAATCCAGCGCGGCAGCTGGTAGGCGATCAGCCAGGCGAGCACGAGGCAGAGGTAGAAGCTCGGGAGATAGAGAAAACGCTCCGAGACCGGGAAGTCGACGTCCTCGGAGAAACGCAGCAGCCGCATGCCCTCGATGAGACAGGACAGCGGCGCGAGGCTCACGTAGAAGCCGAGGACTCCCAGCGCCAGCAGACGCCCCTGCTTCCACACGAAGAGCAGCGCGACCGGCGCGGCCGCGATCGCAAGGTGCCCGAGCAGCAGCAGAACGCCGACGACGGGAGCGGTCC
>JAFGQW010000279.1 GCA_016935485.1 Planctomycetota bacterium
CGACCGCCGGATCACGCTCGAGGTGTGCCTGACGAGCAACACCCAGACCATCCCGCGCCTGAAGGACCTCCGCAACCACCCGTTCGGCAAGATGCTGCGCCACCGCCTTTCCGCGACGCTGTGCACCGACAACCGGCTGGTGTCGCGCACCACCGTCAGCGACGAGATCGAGAAGGCCGTGCAGGCCTTCGGCATCGACGTGAAGCAGCTGTGCGACCTGCTGATCTACGGCTTCAAGCGGAGCTTCTTCCCGGGGAGCTACCTCGAGAAGCGGCAGTACGTCAAGGACGTTCTACACTACATCGACCGGGTGCTCGCCCGCCACGGCGTCGCGCGGAACCCCAGGGTGACCAAGCCCGGGCCAGATTCGTAGCGGGCGCTCGTCCGGCCGCCCGGCGCGATCCGCCAACCGCCGCCGCTGTCCTGCTCTGCTCCACCCGCCCACTGCCCTGGCATGCTCGACGCTCCACGCCCACGCCCCCGCGCAGGCCGCACGCGCCAATCCGCGGGCTGACCGGGTGACAGAACGGGCAGGCCGAGCTATACTGGCGCCCCGGTGAGCGCAGTCCTGACCCCAGGTCGCGGCAGCATTCCCTGAGGATCCCGCGCGGGACCGGAATGGCGCCGCGGTAGCGCTGTCTTGTGAAGGTGAGGTGCCCGATGCTCTATCTCGTCACCATGCCGAAGCTCACGAAGGACCGGCTGAAGAAGACCTGACGGGACGTGATCGTCGCTTCGCGTGGAAGCGACCTCGAATTCCTGCGTTCCTACATGAACTGGGACGAGGGCGTGGGCGTGTGCTGCTGGAAGGCGCCGTCCCGCACGAAGCTCGAAGCCCTGTTCCAGAAGGTGGGCACCCCATTCGACAGCATGATCGCGGTGGAGGAGCACGTCGCCGAGTCTCTCGTGACGTGATTTTCGCCGTGCCGTGACCAGCAAGAAGGAGCGGCTCCCACGGGCCGCTCCTTCTTCGTGCTCGGGCTCGCGAGTTCCTCCGCCCGCTTGCCGCGCGCGCACTCCGCGCGCGCCACCCGCACGTCTGCAACGGGGGTCAGACCCCGTTCCGGTCCGACCCGGTTCAGCAGGCGCAGCCGAATTCGGAACGGGGTCAGACCCCAGTCGTTCGAGGACTCGCGCGCCGTTGCCCGCCGGCGCTCTTCGCCCGCGCCGCCGAAGCAGCCTCTGGCAGTCGCCGACCCGCGTGCTACCATGGGTGAGGTGCCCCATGAACACCGTCCGGAAACCCGCTGTCGCCGGGCTCTTCTACCCGGCGGACCCGACCCGGCTCCGACACCAGGTACAGGCGTATCTCGACCAGGCCGCCGCCGGCGCAGGCCGTGACGCCGGCAGCGAGGGGGCAACGCCCAAGGCGCTCATCGTCCCGCACGCGGGCTACACGTACTCCGGCCCGCCCGCGGCAGCCGCATACGTGCGCCTGGCCGGGGCACGCACGCGGATCTCCCGGGTCGTGCTGATCGGCCCGGCGCACCGCGTCCCGCTGCACGGCTTCGCCGTTTCCGCCGCCACCGCGTTCGCCACGCCCCTCGGCGACGTGCCCGTGGACCGCGCGACCGTACGCGCACTCCTGGCGCTGCCGCTCGTCCGGGAAGACGAGACCGCCCACGCCGAGGAGCACTGCCTCGAGGTGCAGCTCCCGTTTCTCCAGCTCGTGCTCGACGCCTTCACGATCGTGCCCCTGGTGGCCGGAGAAGCGGCGCCGGCGGAGACGGCCCGCGTGCTCGACCTCGTCTGGGGCGGGCCGGAAACGCTGATCGTGGTGAGCTCCGACCTCAGCCATTACCGCGACGACGAGACGGCCCGCCGTCTCGATCGGACGACGGCCGACGCCATCGAGACGCTGCGGCCCGAGGCGCTGGTCCGGGGGACCGCCTGCGGGCGGGTGCCCATCGCCGGGCTGCTGCACGCGGCGCGCGCGCGGGGGCTCGCCGTCGAGACCGCGGCGCTCCAGAACTCCGGTGCGGTGACCGGCGATCGCCGCGAGGTGGTAGGCTACGGGGCGTTCGTGTTCGCGGCCGCGCCGCCCGAAAGTGGCTGACCGGGGGACGACCGCCGGATCCGGCGGTGCGCCGGCGGACGTTCGCACCGCACGCAGATCGCACAGGCCCTGCGGGCCGCCGGCGGGAAGCTCGGCGCCGGCGCCCGTTCCGGAAGCGAGCAGACCGCATGCGCGAGGCGCTCTTTTACGACAAGCTCGAAGGTGGCCGCGTCCACTGCACGCTCTGCGCGCTCGACTGCCGGATCCGCTCCGGCGGCCGGGGCGCCTGCGGCGTGCGCGTGAACCACGAGGGAACGCTCTACACCCTGGTCGATGACCGCGTGGTGGCGCGCCACATCGACCCCATCGAGAAGAAACCGCTCTTCCATTTCCTGCCCGACCACACCAGCTACTCGATCGGCACGGTGGGGTGCAACTTCCGCTGCCTCCACTGCCAGAACTTCAGCATCTCCCAGGAGCCGCGGCTGGGCGCCCGCGCGGCGAAGGGCCGCGAGCCCGCCGTCGTGTGCCCCTCGCTCGAGGATCTGCAGGCGGCCGTGCCGGGACAGTGGGTGACGCCGGCAGGCCTCGTGGAGGACGCGCTCGCGACCGGCTGCCGGAGCATTGCCTACACCTACAACGAGCCGACGATCTTCTACGAGCTCGCCCTGGATACGGCCCGGCTCGCGCGCGACGCCGGGCTGGCGAACGTGTTCGTGACCAACGGCGCCATCACCGCCGCGCCGCTGGAGCGGATCGCCCCTGTGCTCGACGCCGCCAACATCGATCTGAAGAACTTCGATCCGGCCGCCCACCAGCGCATGACCGGCGCCGCGCTCGCGCCCGTCCTCGACAGCATCCATCGCTACCACCGCCTGGGGATCTGGATCGAGGTGACCACGCTGGTGGTCCCCGGCTACAACGACGCCGAGGACCAGCTCCGCGCGCTGGCCGGGTTCCTGAGCGATCTGGACCCGGACATTCCGTGGCACGTGACCCGCTTCCACCCGACCTACCGGCTGCGCGACCGCCCCGCCACCCCGGTGGAGACGCTCCGGCGCGCCCGCGAGATCGGCCGGGAAGCGGGCCTCCGCTTCGTCTACACCGGCAATGTGCCGGGTGAGGACGGCGAGAACACGTGCTGTCCCGCCTGTGGCGCCGAGCTGATCCGGCGGTTCGGGCTCGGCGTCCGCTGGAACCGGCTCGATGGCGGGCGCTGCCCGAAGTGCCGCACGGAGATTCCGGGCGTGTTCGACCGCTGAGCGGCACCGCGGCAGGCTGGCCGGGATCGGCGCCACCGGGTCTTGTCAGCTCCGTGCGGAAGGTAGAATAGGCTCCCATCCCGGCGGCGGCGGCGGACACGAGGGCAGCGCGAGCGCCCCCGGCGCGCGGCCGGGAAGGCCCGTTCCCTGCGGCGCGGCGGGGCAACAGTGGGGCGAGGGCCCGCGTTCGATGGAGCCGGTGGAGGAGCCAACGTGAGATCGTACGATCCGACAGCCGCCCGCGTGACCGAGCGGCCCGACGCCGCGAGACGTCATGCGTTCTACCCGTGCCCGCAGGAGCCGCTCCGGGCGGCGCCGCTGGTGAAGCTCCCCATCGGCGCGATCGAACCGCTGGGATGGCTGCGCGGCCAGCTGGTGCGGCTGCGCGACGGAATGGTCGGGCGCCTGGCGGAGCTCAGCCCGTTCCTCATGCGCAAGGGCAACGCGTGGCTGAGCGCGCGCGGCGCGGGCACGAACGCCGGGGAGGAGGTGCCCTACTGGCTGCGAGGATTCGGCGATCTCGGCTACATTCTCGACGACGCGCGCATCGTCCGGGAAACGAATGTCTGGCTGGAGGGGATGTTCCGGAGCCAGCAGCAGGACGGCTGGTTCGGGCCGCGGAACAACCGCGAGACCAACGACCTGTGGCCAAACATGGTGGCGCTCGACTGTCTCCGGTCGCGGCACGAGGCCACGGCGGACCCGCGCGTGCTCGACCACATGGCGCGCTACTTCCGCTGGCAGCTCGCCGAGAAGGATCTGCTGCCGGGCGGCTGGCAGAAGCTCCGTGGCGGCGACAACCTCGAGAGCGTGCACTGGCTGTACGATCGGACCGGCGAGATCTTCCTGCTCGAGCTGGCGGCGAAGCTGCACCACCGGACGGCCGACTGGACGGCCGGACTCGCGAGCCCGCACGGGGTGAACATCTGCCAGGGTTTTCGCGCGCCCGCCCAGTTCTGGCTGCAGTCGGGAGAGCCGGCGCACCTCGAGGCGACCTACGAGAACTACCGCCGCGTCATGGAGTCCTTCGGGCAGGCGCCGGGCGGCATGTTCGGCGCCGACGAGAACTGCCGCAAGGGCCGGGGCGATCCGCGCCAGGGCGCCGAGACCTGCGCGATGGTCGAGTTCCTGCGGAGCTTCGTCCGCCTGCTCCGGATCACGGGTGATCCGCTGTGGGCGGACCGCTGCGAGGAGGTCGCCTTCAACTCGCTGCCCGCGGCGATGACCGCTGATCTCAAGGCCCTCCACTACCTCACCGCGCCCAACCAGATCCGGCTCGACGGCGAGAACAAGCATCCCGGGATCGACAACCAGAACTGCATGTTCCCCTACTCGGCGCACCGCTACCGCTGCTGTCAGCACAACGTGGCCCAGGGCTGGCCGGCGCTCGCGCAGGAACTCTGGCACGCCACGGCCGACGGCGGGCTGTGCGCCTCGTTCTTTGTCCGCGGTTCCGTGATCGCCCGGGTAGGCGCCGGCACCACGGTGCGCGTGGACGAGGCGACCGACTACCCGTTCGACGGGCGGGTCCGCTTCACGATCACCGCACCGCGCGAGATCCGTTTCCCGCTCCATCTCCGCATCCCCGGGTGGTGCGAGAACGCCCGCGTCGCGCTCAACGGGGTCGCGGCGCTGTCCGGCGCACCGCCCGGATGCTACGTGGTCCTCGAGCGCGCCTGGCGGGACGGCGATCGGATCGAGCTGGAGCTGCCCATGCCGCTCCGGATCCGGACCTTCAAGCGCAACGCCAACTCGGTCTCGGTCCACCGGGGCCCACTCGCCTTCGCGCTCAGGATCGAGGAGCACTGGCGGCGCTTCGAGGGCGAGGAGGACTGGCCGAATCACGAGGCGGCCGATCGGCCGAGCACGCCGGAGTGGCCGGCGTGGGAGGTGCATCCGGCCGCGCCCTGGAACTACGCGCTCGTTCTCGATCAGCACCGCCCGCTCCGGGTGCTGGAGCTCGTGCAGCGGCGGGAGCCGGTCGCCGAGCAGCCGTTCACCCTGGACGATGCTCCGCTCACGATCACCGCACCGGCCCGGCGCATCGGCACCTGGGAGATGGACGGCGGGCTGGTGGGCCGGCTGCCGCCGAGCCCGGTCGAGAGCGACGCCGCGGTCGAGCCGGTCACCCTCGTGCCCATGGGCTGCGCGCGGCTGAGGATCTCCGCGTTCCCGGTCTGCGCGGAGTGAGCCGCCGCCCGCGCCACCTCAGCGCGCGCACCCCGCGCGCGTCACCCGCACCCGCACCCCCCGCGGGCGCAATCCGCCCGCGCCACGCGCACGCGCACGCGCACGCGTACCCGCACGCTTCACCCCGCCGCTCCTGCTCGCGCTCGTTATCGTGCTCGTGCTCGTGGTCGCGGCTCCCCCGATCTGCGCGCCCTCGACATTGCCGACTTCCGCGTCGGCGAGGTCCGGGGTCTGACCCCAGAACCTTGCAGTCAGAGCACCATCACCACGGGATCGGGAATGGTGCGGATGCCGAGCGGCGCGTTCGGGTCGAGCACCAGGGCCTGGATCCACACGCGAAGGCCGGCGAGCGGCGGCAGGGAAGACACGTCGAGCCGGGCCGTCGCGCGCCCGCCCACGTCCAGCCTGCCGGACTGGCCGGTGAAGACCGCGGCGAGGTGTCCGAGCACGCTCGGGGCGGTCACCGCGTCCGGATTGAAGCAGATCCGCCGGCCGTCCGGCAGGAACAGCCCGGGCCGCACTCCCGACAGCGAGAGCGCGAGGGTGTAAGCGCTGCCGCCCTCGCCCGCGAAGTGCAGCCGCACATTCCAGCCTCGAGCGGCAAACCGCTCGGTGGCCACCTCGCGGTTGGGGAAGACCTTGTGATAGACCAGCGGAAAGCCCACCGCGCTGCTGTAGAACGTGGTGATCGCCCGGGTCGCGAGATCCACGAAGAACAGTCCCGAGTCGACGCTCGTGGAGCCGACCACGAGCCGCGGGCACGGATCGCTGGCGCGGTCGGTGTGCACGCCGTAGGCGCCGTAGAGCCCCCAGCCAAGGAAGATCGTCGACTGCCCGAGCGAGTCCATGCGCAGCAGCACGGCGCCGAACTGCGACCAGGAGCCCACGAACAGATCCCCGCTCGCCACGTCCTGCGTGAGCTGGTTCAGGAGGTAGATCTGGCGGGAGAAGTTGCCGACCGAGGTGACCGCGGAGCCGTCGGGCGCGATGCTGTAGACATCGCGCATCTGGGTGTCGAGCAGCAGGAAGTGCCCGCTGTCGATGTCGGTGGTGACGGCGGTGGCGTAGCCTAGGCCGGGCCCCGGGAAGATCGTGCCGATCACGCCCTGGCGGTTCGCTCGGAGGAGGCAGGCCTTCGGCGCGGCGGTGGGCGGCCCCACGACCACGACGTAGTCGCCGTTCTGATCGACGATCACATCGTGCGTGTAGCCGCCGCCCGCCTGCGGAGGCACCGGCAGGATGACGACCGTCTGGAGGATCGTCCCGCCGGCGTCCACCCGGAGGAGCTTGCCGGTGTTCACCTTGGAGAGGATCGCCACCACGTAAGTCTGGTCGTCGGCCTCGAGGGCGCCGCCCTGGCCGTGGTCGTACTGGAGCAGCCGGCCGAGCGGCAGGACGGTGGTGAACACCCCCTGGAGGTCGATGCGCCCGATCGTCACCGGATAGGGGCTCGCCGCATTGGCATCCCCGATGAAGGACCAGGGAGCGGTGTGGTGCTGCGCGGCGAGCGGCGCGACCGCGAGCAGGAGGATGGCGGCAAGAAGCGCGGTGCGGCTCATGAATCACCTCTTTCTCGGCCTCGGCGCCTCGGTCGATTATACCGGGCCCGCGCCGCCGTGGCGACCGGCCGCCGATTCGAGCGATTGACCCGAGACTCGGCCCGAAAAACCGCTACACTTCCTCGTTTGCCGGAGGCGCGCCCGCCGGGGCCGCGCCGCGGCAAATCCCGACCAGGCATCGAGGAACCCCGGATGAGCCCATCGAGACGCGAGAAGGCGACCGCGGCCGCCGCGGCGGGCCGCAAGGCGGTTCTTCCCGGTTCGCCGCTGACCGACTACGACGTGCACCTCTTCAACGAGGGCTCGCACTACCGCCTCTACGAGAAGCTCGGCGCGCACCCGATCGAGCGGGACGGCGTCGCCGGCACCGGCTTCGTGGTCTGGGCGCCCAATGCCGAGAGCGTGTCCGTCATCGGCGACTTCAACGGCTGGAACGTCGGCGCTCACGTCCTCCACCGGCGCGGGGAGACCGGCCTCTGGGAGGGCTTCATCCCGGGGGTCGGGCGCGGCGCCAACTACAAGTACCACGTCGTCTCGCGGTTGGAGGGCTACCGGGAGAACAAGGCCGACCCCTACGGCTTCTGGCACGAGAAACCGCCGCGGACCGCGTCCGTGGTCTGGGACCTCGACTACACCTGGAACGACGCGCCCTGGCTGGCCGAGCGCGCGGCGCGCCAGGCCATGGACCGGCCGATGAGCATCTACGAGATGCACCTCGGCTCCTGGATCCGCGACCCGGCGGCGCCGGAGCGCCTGCTCAGCTACGGGGAGATCGCGCCGCGGCTGGCCGCCTACGTGCGCGAGCTCGGCTTCACCCACGTCGAGCTGCTGCCGGTGATGGAGCATCCGTACTACCCGTCCTGGGGCTACCAGCTGACCGGCTACTTCGCCCCGACCGCCCGCTACGGCACGCCGCAGGACTTCATGCGCTTCGTCGACGTCCTGCACCAGCACGGCATCGGTGTGATCCTCGACTGGGTGCCCTCCCACTTCGCCACCGACGCCCACGGGCTGGGCTACTTCGACGGCACCCACCTCTATGAGCACGCCGACCGGCGTCAGGGCTTCCACCCCGACTGGCAGAGCTACATCTTCAACTACGGGCGCAACGAAGTGCGCAGCTTCCTCCTGAGCAGCGCGCTGTTCTGGCTCGACCGCTACCACGCCGACGGTCTCCGAGTCGACGCGGTCGCCTCGATGCTCTACCTCGACTATGCGCGCCAGAACGGCGACTGGGTGCCGAACGCCTACGGCGGCAAGGAGAACATCGCAGCCATCGAGTTCATGCGCCAGCTCAACCAGGCCGCCTACCGGGATTTTCCCGGCGTCCACATGATCGCCGAGGAGTCCACGTCCTGGTCCATGGTGACCCAGCCGCCCTACGTCGGCGGGCTCGGCTTCGGACTCAAGTGGGACATGGGCTGGATGAACGACACGCTGCGCTACATGGGCCTCGATCCGGTCCACCGCAGGTACCACCACAACACGCTGACCTTCCGCATGCTGTATGCCTACGCGGAGAACTTCATCCTGCCGCTCTCGCACGACGAGGTCGTGCACGGCAAGGCCGCGCTGCTCGCGAAGATGCCCGGCGACGACTGGCAGAAGTTCGCCAGCCTCCGCCTGCTTTTCGGCTACCAGTTTTCCAAGCCCGGCAAGAAGCTCCTCTTCATGGGCGGCGAGTTCGGGCAGTGGCGGGAGTGGCTGCACGACGAGAGCCTCGACTGGCACCTGCTCGAGCACGCGCCGCACCGCGGGCTGCAGCGCTGGGTCGCCGATCTGAACCGGCTCCTCCGCGAGCAGCCGGCGCTCCACGAGGTCGATTTTCATCCGCACGGCTTCGAGTGGATGGACTGTTCGGACCACGACAACAGCGTGCTCGCGTTCGTGCGACGCCCGCGCACGGGCGGCGGCGAGGTGCTGGTCGTGCTCAATTTCACGCCGGTGCCGCGCACGGGCTACCGGGTGGGCGTGCCGCGGCGGGGAACCTGGCGGGAGGTGCTGAACAGCGATGCGCACGACTACGGCGGCAGCGGCCTGGGGAATCTCGGCGGCGTGGAGGCCGTCGATCGCTCCTGGCACGGCCAGCCCTGCTCGCTCGAGCTCACGCTCCCGCCGCTCGCCGTGATCTTCTTGAGGAACGAATGACCGCGCCGGCCCGGATCCGCCGGCCGGCCGCCACAACCCGCGAGGTTCGATGCCCATGCAACGGTACGTCTGCGTGCACGGCCACTTCTACCAGCCCCCGCGCGAGAACCCCTGGCTCGAGGCGATCGAGTTCCAGGATTCGGCCTACCCGTTCCACGACTGGAACCAGCGGATCACCGCCGAGTGCTATGCCCCCAACGCCGCCTCGCGGATTCTCGACAGCGAGGACCGCATCGTCCAGATCGTGAACAACTACGCGCGCATCAGCTTCAACTTCGGCCCCACGCTGCTCGCCTGGCTCGCGGACCAGGCCCCCCCCACCTACCGGGCGATCCTCGCCGGGGACAGCGAGAGCCGCGACCGCTACGGCGGGCACGGCTCGGCGCTGGCCCAGGGCTACAACCACATGATCCTGCCGCTCGCGGACCGGCGCGACAAGCGCACCCAGGTCTCCTGGGGCGTCCGCGACTTCGAGCACCGCTTCCGCCGCCGGCCGGAGGGGCTGTGGTTGCCCGAGACCGCCGTCGATCTCGAGACCCTCGAGGTGCTGGCCGACCACGGCATCGCGTTCACGATTCTCGCGCCGGGCCAGGCCGCCCGCGTGCGGCCGCTCAAGGGGCGGCGCTGGCGCGACGTGGCCGGCGGCCAGATCGATCCCACCATGGCCTACCGCGCGACGCTGCCCTCCGGCCGCGAGCTCGCGCTCTTCTTCTACGACGGGCCCGTATCGCGGGCGGTGGCCTTCGAGGACGTGCTGCGCAGCGGCGAGATCCTCGCGGGGCGCCTGCTCGGCGCATTCTCGGACGCGCGCGACTGGCCGCAGCTCGCGCACATCGCCACCGACGGCGAGACCTACGGCCACCACCGCCGCTTTGCCGACATGGCGGTCGCCTACGCGCTGCACCACCTGGAAGCCCGCGGGCTGGCGGTGCTCACCAACTACGGGCAGTTCCTGGAGCGCCATCCGCCGACGCACGAGGTGGAGATCCTCGAGAAGAGCTCGTGGAGCTGCGTGCACGGCATCGAGCGGTGGCGCAGCGACTGCGGCTGCCGGACGGGCGGCCAGGCGACATGGACCCAGGCGTGGCGCGCGCCGCTGCGCGCGGCGCTGGACTGGCTGCGGGACCACACACGGCCGGTCTACGAGCGCCTGGCCGGCGAGTGCCTGGTGGATCCGTGGGCCGCGCGCGACGACTACATCGAGGTGATGCTCGACCGCTCCGCGGACAGCCGCGAGCGGTTCCTGGCCCGGCATCGCCGCCGGGAGCTGACCGCCGGGGACCGGGTCCGGATCTGGAAGCTCCTCGAGATGCAGCGCAACGCCATGCTCATGTACACGAGCTGCGGCTGGTTCTTCGACGAGATCTCCGGGCTCGAGACGGTGCAGGTGCTGCAGTACGCCGGCCGCCATCTCCAGCTCGCGCGCGAGCTCTCGGGCGAGGATCTCGAGCCCGAGTTCCTCTCCCGGCTCGCGGCCGCGCCGAGCAACCTGGCCGAGCTCGGCAACGGCGCCGAGGTCTACCGGCGCCACGTGAAGCCCGCGATGATCGACCTCCACCAGGTCGGCGCCCACTACGGCGTGAGCCTGCTCTTCCAGCCCGCGGAGCCCGAGGCCCGCGTCCACGGCTACCGGATCGAGCGCCGCGACCACCGGATCCAGTCGGCCGGCCGCGCCAGGCTCGCCGTCGGCCGGCTTCACATCGCCTCGATCATCACCGAGGAGGACGCCGAGGTGGATTTTGGCGCGCTCCACTTCGGGGATCACAACCTCACCGGCGGCGTGCGGCCCTACCGCGGAGAGGAGGCCTATCGCGCGATGGTGGCGTCGGTCGGCGAAGCGTTCGCGAAGGCCGATCTTCCCGAGACGGTCCGCCGCCTGGACCGCCACTACGACGGGCTCACCTACTCGCTCAAATCGCTCTTCCGCGACGAGCAGCGCAAGGTGCTGCGCATCGTGCTCCAGTCCACGCTGGACGATGCCGAGGCCATCTACCGGCAGCTCTACGAGAACCACGCCCCGCTCATGCGCTTTCTCACCGAGCTCCGGTTGCCGCTCCCTAACGCGCTGCGGGCGGCCGGCGAGTACCTGCTGAACAAGCGGCTGCGAACCGCGGCGGGGGCCGACGAGCCCGACCTCGAGGCGATGGCGAAGCTGTTCGACGATGCCGCCCAGGAGAGCATCCCGCTCGACGTGCAGGGGCTGAGCTACGCGCTGCAGCAGATGCTGGAGCGGGCCGTGATCCGGTTCCGCACGGAACCCGGGGATCTC
>JAFGQW010000280.1 GCA_016935485.1 Planctomycetota bacterium
CGGTAGACGGCGAAGAGCCGCGCGAGATAGGCGCCGTCCTCGAGGTCGCCAGCCACCAGTGTGAGATCGGGGTGGCTCCGGAGGTGCTGGATGTTCTGCTGCGAATCCGTGGCACTGCGGCGGATGAGGCCGATGACGTGGCGGTACTTCTTCTCCTGGAGCAGGAACTCGGCCAGGTAGGAGCCATCCTGCCCGGTGATGCCGGTGATCAAGGCCGTCTTCATCGCATGCACTTTCCGTGGCCCCTTTCGTCAACGCACCGGCAGCGGCGCCCGGCGAGGGCGCCGACGAGCGGGTGGTTCCGCATCTGCCGGGCCGTACTCCCTATCGGAATCGGCAGGCGCTTGTCTCGGCGTCGGCCTTTGCGCCCCGGGGCACGTGCCAATTGTAGCGCCCGGAGGCGGGGATTCCACGGCCGAACCGCGCGCCGGCCCGGCCAGCCCGCTGCTCACGTCGCGGCGAGGATCTTCCGGTAGCTCTCCGCCACCCGTTCCCAGGAGCAGTGCTCGGCGACGTAGGCGCGGGCGCGCTCGCCCATTGCGGCTAGCCGGTCGGGATCGTCCGCCGCCGTGCGCATCGCCTCGAGACAACCCCGCCACTCGCCGTCGCCGGGCGGCGGCGGGACGGCGAAGACCAGTTCCTCGGGGTAGTCCCGGAACGAATCTGCCCGCGTGATCACGCTCGGCCGGCCTACGGCGAAGATCTTGTGGAGCGTGCTGCTGGTCGATCCGAGCGACGGCCAGCGCAGGTTGAACGTGAGGTCCGCGGCCTGGATCAGCTCGTTCACCATCTCCATGGGCAGATAGGTGTCGATGATCTTCACGCGGTCCGCGGCGCCGTGGGCGCGGATCTCGGCCTCGAGGTCGTACGTGGAATCGCGGGGGCCGACCAGGACGTAGACGGCGTCGGCGTGTTCGGCCCGGAAGGCCTGGAAGGCGCGTAGCACGGCGGCGATCCGCTTGTGGGCCTGGAGGGCTCCGAACGAGAGAAAGACGAGCGTGGCGGGGCCCACGGCCACGCCGAGCTGCTCCGCCAGCCGGCGGCGCGAGGCGGCGCGCGAGCCAAGCACGACCGGACGGACGCCGAGCCGCACCACGTTCACCGGCAGCCGGGGGGTGAGCTGGCGCGCGTAGTCGCGCAGGTAGTCGCTGTGCACGACCAGCCGGTCGGCGTGGCGGAGCACGAAGCGCGAGAATGGAAAGAGGCGCCGCTTGTCGGGGTGCTGCTCGTAGGTGGCAAAGGCGTGGTGGAGCCACCGCGCCGGGTTGAGCGTGCGCGGGAGCAGCCGCCGCCGGGCGGCGGGATCCACGCTCCGGAAGACCTCCACGGCGAAGCGCCAGCGGTGGGCGCGGAAGTACGGATAGGTCAGATCGAGCTGGCAGGCGTCGTGCAGTGTCGCGACGCCCCCGTGCCGGATCAGGTGCTCGAGCTGGAAGGCGAGCTCGGTGCTGTTGCCGATCTGGAAGAGCGCCACGTCTTCCCGGCCCCGGAACGTGGTGTGAGGCTGCACGCGCGCGAACTCGCACACCCGGTCCGGCTCGTAGCCTTCCTCGACGTAGCACGTGATGTCGAGGTGGCGGGAGAGCGCGGCCACGAGGTCGTCGGAGTAGTCGGCGATCCCCATCCGGCGCGGATGGAAGACCGAGAAGAAGGCCAGTGTCCTCACGGGCGTTTTCGGTTCACGTTGTGCGGGCGAGCGGCTGCCGGCACCTCCGGGTGCGCGAGAGGCTGAATTATAGCCGGCCGCGCGGCGGCGCAAAGCGGGCCTCACCGCGGTCGCGGGCTAGCATCGTCCCGCATCGTAACCGCGGCCCGACCGCCGCGGACCTCGAGCTGGATCCAGGACAGGCCGCGTTCCGGCAGCGCCGGGATCTCGATCTCGGTCGCCTCCGCCACGGACCGCCAGCGGGTCTCGAGGAAGGGGGCGAGCATGAGGAACTTCGCCTCGATCCCGCCGCTCCGGTCGGGCTCGATCTGGAGCCAGCGCCGCCGTCCGGCCTCGAGCGGCCAGAGGTAGATGTCGAACTGCTCCGGATTCACCTCGGAAGGGGCCACCGGGTTGGCGACCAGGAGGCTGTGGAGCCGCGGCGCATCGGCGGCGAGCCGGTAGAGACGCCACTCGCCGCGCCGGTCCACGTACTCGCCGCCGCAGCTGATCCCGTCGCTCGCCAGCAGCCAGACGGGGGCGGCGGGAGCCAGCATCCAGGCGATGCGGCCCGTGTCGCGCTCGAAGCGGCCAGGGAACCAGTTCGGACTGTCCAGGTTCCACTGGTGCCAGAACGGCATTGCCCAGAATGACGCGGCGGCGTAGGGAACCCTGGGTGGCATGCCGCCGGCGAAGACGATGCGATCGCCGCGGCCCAGGTACCGCTGACGTAGATCCTGGATGGTCTCGAGCTCCTCGGTGACGCGGCGGTTCTCGCGCACCACGTCGCGCTGAATCGGACCGAGGTGGAGCCACAGAAAACACAGGCCCGGAGCCAGCACGCCGGCCCACGCCACGCGCCGCCACGGCGAGTTGCGCAGCGGCCAGACGAGGAGGGCAAGAATGCTCCAGCCCACCAGGAACGCGACTCGTGCGGCGGTCGGCCCGAGGATATCCCCGGCGAGCCGGAGCGGCACGGGACTCGGATTGAGGTGAGACCAGTGGAGGTCGTGGCCCGGGTCCAGCTGGTCGATGGGGCAAAGCAGCAGGGCCGCGGCGGCGGCGGCGAAGAGCACGAACCATGCGCGCGGGACGGCTTCGATGGCCGCTACGGCGAGCACGATGATGAGCGGATAGACCGCGAACTGGTAGCGCTCCTCGACCCGGATCATACCCGGGCGGGCGGTCACAATCCACAGCGCGCCGCCCAGGATCGTCGCCGCCACGAGGACGAGGAACAGTCGGCCAAGCCCGCGCTGGAAGGAGGTGGGCCGCCGCGGCCCGTTCGCGCCGAAGGCAAGCGCCCCGGCGCACAGCAGCGGGCCGATGCTGAGCAGGGGCGCCAGGAAGTGACGGAGGATTCCCCAGATGTAGTCGGCCGCGGCGGCCCGTGGTACGGACTGAGGCTCGAGGACCTGGTAGTGCAGCAGCGCGCGGAAGGTGTCGATCCCGGGGAGAAGAAGAGCCAGGAAGACGACTGCGTGTAGCGCTACGCGAAGCACACGGCCCGAGCCGTGCACCGGGAGCTGAAAGAGCAGGAAGAGCCCGGCCGCGGCGATCGGGAAGAGCGCGTTCAGCTTCGTCCAGCAACAAGCGGCGGCCAGCACGCCGGCCAGCGCGATGCGGCCGTACGTCGGTCGCTCGAAGGTGCGGATCACGCCGAGAACATAGAAGGCGAAGAGGGGGATGTACAGGTTTTCCGAGAGGAAGAGCCGGGGGATGACCAGGGCGGGCCCCAGCACGGATCCGGCGGCGGCGATGAGGGCGGGCGCTGGCTCGACGAAGCGGCGCGCGATGGCGTAGACCGCGCACACGGCGAGAGAGTAGAGGACGACGTTGAGGAGACGGGCGAGCAGGAACCGCTGATCGCCGGCCAAGCGGGCCGGAAGAGCGAGCACGAGGGCATACAGGGGCGGGTAGCGACAGGGGGCGGACTCATTCAGCTTCGGCGGCGCACCCGCGGCAATATCGCGCGCCATCCCGTCATAGGCGTACTCGTCATAGAAGACCCACATGACAGGTGCGCCGTGCACATAGAGGCTTTGCACGATCACGCAGACGAGATAGAGGGAGAGCACCGCGAGAAGGCGTCGCGTTCGCCGTCGGGGTTCTTCGATCATCCTGATGCCCTGCCTGTGGAGACCGTCCTGGCTGAGCCTGGCGGAGGTCACCATCGGCATTATCCGCGCGGATTGTATTGCGGCCTCCACCGCCAGATCAAGGACCCGGTTACGGATGGCCGTCATGGAACGTACGCGTGGCCCGGACCGGAGGTCCGTACTCTGCCCCGCCCGCGGTGACACCGTGCCGCCGGACTGCCGACCGCGGATGGCTGTGGACTTCGGGGGACGGACGCGCGAGGAGAGCCCGTCGGGGATCGGCCTACCATTGCGCAAGGCCGCGGGCAAGGGGCGCCGCGACCGATATCGCCTCGAGCCGGTTCCTTTCGATCAGGGCGTAGGCGGCGTAGAGCCGCTGCGCTGCGACCGCGGCGGGGACCGGCACGCGCAGCTCAGCGCGTCCGCCACCGTCGAGCGTGGTTGCCGCGGCGCCCAAAGCATCGCCGATCCGGTGCAGGACCTCGTCTCGACCGAACCGAGTCGACGTCGGCTCGACGGCCGCCGGGTGGCCGACGAGGAGAGGAACGACCCTCCGGCCCGGCCGGAGGGCATCCGCGACCTCGAGGAGGATGATCGCGTGTCCGTGCTCATTGTGCGCGCGGCTCGCCACGGGCGGTGGCGCCGATCGCGGCAGGGGCGTGTCGGCGGGCCGGCGCAACCGGAAGATCTCCACGTCCACTTCCGACCGCATGCGCTCGCCAAGGGAGGCGAAACCCGCGTCCCGGACGTTCCGGATTGCGCGTCCCGCGAAGCGGTGGACGCGCTCCCACTCGTAGTAGCGCCGAAGAACGCCCCATTCGTGCGGCTCGTGGAAGCTGGTGCAGTACACGGGCCGGCCCCGCGCGTGGGCGCAGTCCACTTCCCACACCAGCCTCCGGGTATCCACGTCCGGGCGGAAGTGGGGGTTGTCCTCCAGCCAGTGGAAGTAGAAGACGGCGGCGGCATCCGGCGCATGGAACTCGAGGTGTCGCTTCTCGCCGTTGCAGACGATCAGGCTGTCCGGCTCCGTGTTCCGGGCGTGCCATAAGGCGATGGCGTCCAGCACGTTGAGGCGCCGGTGGAGTGCGTGCAGATCCGGCAGAGCATGCCACGTGAGGAGGGCCACGGTGACCGTCACGGAAAGCGCGAGGAGGATCGGCTGGCGCGCGCGGGACACTAGGGTCAACGCCGCGGCGATCAACAGGGCCCCCATCGGCACGAGCGGCAGGAGCATCCGGATTTGCGGTCCGATGACCGGAATCAGGAAGGGGACGCCGACGGCGAGAACCGACCAGCCGACGGTGAGCGCGGCCAGGAGGCGATGCCGGGCGAGCGCGTGCAGGAGACCCACCGCCGCGAGCGCGATTCCGACCACGCCGAACGCATGGAGCAGGAGCTGCCCGTGGTCGTGCCACCGCGTCGCGATCGTCACCATGCCGAGATCCAGCCCCGAGTGCCGTGCGGAGCGGAGAAAGTAGGAACCGAGCCATCGGTCGGGATGGGCCAGCTGGTCCGCCGCGACCAGCAGGACGATGGGCATCGGGACGAGGCCCACGGTCCAGAGCTGGGTCCAGCGCCGGGATCGGATCATGGCCACGAGGATGGCCGTGGCGAAGAACGGCACCAAGCCGAGCGAGGCGAACCGGATGGCCACGGCGGCCCCGCAGAAGAGCATGCAGGCAGCCAGGTAGGCCACGGACTTGCCGCGTATCCACTGGGCCATGGTGCCGAGCGCGAAGACGAGAACGGCGGTGTTCGTGGCGTCGCTCATGACTTCGCCCGACCACCACCAGGAGACGGGAATGAAGCCGTAGACGAGCGTGGCCACGAGGCCCCACGTCGCGGTCCTGAGCAGCCACCGCGCCAGCCAGTAGAAGGGGATGACGGACGCGGCGCTGATCAGGATGCCGGCGAGCTTGCAGCACGCCGGGATGTCGACGGCGGGCATCAGCAGCCCGACGAGCCCGGCGACCCAGCCACACCAGGCGACGTAGAGGGGGTGGCCCATCTCGAAGGTGCCCATCCAGCGGCCGCCCTGCAGGAATGCGCGTACGTTCAGGAGATACGACGCGGAGTCAGACGCCATGTTGCTCGATGACGTCAGGAACAGGAGCCGCGAGCCGGCGTGGACCACCACGAGGAGGAACAGCGTGAACGCGACGGTTCGCGGCCGGAGGGCCGGCATCTCGGGTGACAACCACTCGCGCATCGGCGTCAGCGTCTCTCCGGGCGCCAAAGAGAGTCTGGCTAGCTGCGGGTACAGACTGACTGCCGCTCACCCGGGACCGATCCGCTCTGCTTGTACCGGGGCATCCCTGCCAGGCGCGCCGCGGGTGCGCAGTTCGAGGCTTGCATGAGGGTCTCGGGCGGCGCGGCGGCCGGCTTGCGCGGGAACCGGCGTTTGCACCGCCGCATCCGGCTGGCAGGCCGCACCGGGGCGTCATTATACCGTCTGACCGCGGCGCGCCCAGCGGGGGGTGGGAGACGCGGAATCGTCGTGGCGCCCCGGCCGGAGCGGGGCCGGCGCGACGGTCGGGACGCGGCGAAGAGAGGGGGGCCTTCGGCCGGCGGCGTTGCGCCGGCCCGGAGAATCAAGTAGCATGGCGTCCCGGGATTGCAGGATCTCCTCCGGAGCCGGCCCGCAGGAGGATTCCGAGCGGGCTGACCCAGCACGCGCGGGGTGTCCGGCGGCGTGCCGGGGCGGAGTGCGGTGGGCAAGAGCAGGCCGCGAGGGGCGCGCAGGAGCAGGAACCGGCTTCGTGATCACACGCTCGAAGGCGCTCGTCCTCGTTCTCGCCGCGGCGGCAGCCATGGTGGGCCTGCACGTCTGGCGCCTGCCCTCCGTTCCCTACTCGCTCTGCTTTCACGATGAGCTCCACTACGCCCAGCAGGCGCGGGACGTCGCCGCCGGCGGCTTCCCGCGCTATACCCGGGCCTGGGAGGTCAAGTACCCGCCACTCTACGGGCTCGTGATCGCGCCGGCCCGCGCTCTGTTCGGCCGGGACGGTTTTGCTCGGGCCGCGCGCGTGCTCAACGCATTGCTCCTGGCTTCGGCGCTCGTCCCGGCCTATTGTCTGGCGCGTCGCGAGCTCGCTCGCGGTCGCGCGGTCCTCGCCGCCGTGCTGTGTCTGCTGCTGCCGTTCCAGGCCTACCCCCGGTATCTCCTCTCCGAGAACCTGCTGATCCCGCTCTTCCTCTGGTTCGTGCTGGCGGCGGTCCGGCTCTTCGAACGCCCCTCGATCGAGCGGGCGCTGGCGGCGGGTCTGGGCTTCGGGTTGGTCTTTCTTACCAAGTCGTTCGGCGTCGTCGTGCTGCCGGCGCTCGTGCTCGGCGTCGGGTGGGCCTGGCGGTCGCTGCGAACAGCGGCCGCGGCGGCCTTCTGGGCGGCCATCGGAGCCGGCGCGCTCGTCGTGCCCTGGGTGTGTCGGCGCTGGATCTTCCCGTCCGAGGCGGACGTGAAGCCGCTCTACTCCTATTTCCGCGAGTTCGCGCACGCCGGGCTCCAGGAGCTGTCTCACTATCTCTACTGGCTCCGCGCGGAGACCGGGCTCTTCGTCGTCGCGCTCGGCACGCCGGCGCTCGTGCTCGGCCTGTACGGCCTGTTGCGGCGGACCCGCGACTCCCGGCCGGCCCGCCGCGGCCTGGCCGCGCTGCTCCTCGCCACCGTCGTCGCGAGCTACCTTCTGGTCGCGACCTGGCAGGGCCAGGTTTTCTTCTACGCCGCCAAGTTCATCGAGCGCTACCTCGTGTTCCTCTGGCCGTGCTTCGTTCTCGTGTTCGTCGTCGAGACGGCGCGACCGCGCCTGCAGCGCGGACCGCTCGGCCTTGCGCTCGCCGTATTCTTGCTCCTGCTGCTCGCGATGCCGGACGCCTACTTCCGGAAAGACTCGCCCTACATCAACATGTTCGACTTCCCGAGCGCCCAACAGACGTTCGCGCTTGCCGCGGCGTTCGGTTCTCCCCTCGGCATTCGCCTGTTCTACCTGGCGCCGCTGGTGCTCTTGCCGGCGTTGTTCTGCGGCCGGCGGTGGGCTGCCATCGCCTTGATCGTGATCTTTGCCGGGCTGCAGGTGCGGGCCGTTCTCATCGCTGACCAGCAGCTGGGCGTGGCGCATCGCGTGGTGGCCGAGGAGATCGGGCCGATCCGGGACTGGCTCGCGGGCTTCCTCGCGCCGGGAGACGCGCTCATCCATCACGCCGTGCCGGGTTTCGTGATCTATCAGAACACGCTGTATTTCGAGCTGGACTACTGCCGCGTGGACGACGACTTCAAGCCGGACTGGCAGTCTCCACTCGCTTTCGATCCGGTCCGCGGCCGCTTCGCCTTCACCGGTCGGCCGGTGCGCGGCACGCCCTACCTGCTGACGACGATGGCGGGCGCGCCGCCGCCCGGGGGCGAGCGCACCTTCGGCCCGTACCGTCTCGTCAACGTGACGGACGGGCTCCGGCCGCTGGGGTCCTGGCTCGATCCGGAAAGCCAGGGCGGCGCGCGCGTTGAGGGTGTACACGTGGATGGATGGTGTGCGGAGCGAGTTGCCGCGCGGTTCCGGGTCGCCTACCCCGAGCGGTGGCGGCTCGCAATCAGCGTTCTCCATCCGGCGGACTCGCCGGTGGCCGGACCGATCACCGTACGACTCCACGGGCCCTACGGTGCGGTCGGCGAGCAACGGCTCGCGCGCGGCGAGACCGCCACGTTAGGGTGGAGCGGCATTCTCTGGACGCCCGTTCTCGAGCTGGCAATCTGCGCCGATCGGGCGGCGACGCTCGGGCATCGAACCGTCGCATTCCGGGTCGTTGGCGTCCGCCTGGAGCGCGACAAGCACGAGGAGCCGGCGGAGCCGTAACCGGGCCGCCTCGGCCCGCGTCGGCGGGCGCGTCCCGCTGGGCCGGCCGGCGTGGGACCGGGACGTCGCGTCACGGCGGGTCGAAGAAGTGCACGATGACCGGGTTCGTGAGCACCGTCCCGGCAAGCGCCTGCGTGGGGATCGCGGTGACCGGGAATACCCTGGGCAGCGGCACCGAGAAGGGCAGCACGCCGCTCGCCGGCAGCGGCGGCAGTGGAAACACGACCATCAGGTTCGGATTGAGGTGCAGGTCGCCGAGGCCCCACAGCGGCAGCGGCGTCGCGAGCATGGCGGCGCTGAAGGCCCAGGCGGCCGCGCCGTCCGGCGGCCCCACGACCCGCAGCTGCAGGCTCCCGCCGCGGACCGCGCGCCCCTCCTGGTAGAACCGCGGTGCGAACTCGTCGGCGCCGATGTCCACCGCGTGGCCGACGACGCGCGGGTCGTCGTCGAGGTCGGTGGTCGGCAGCCACTTCGCGCCGCCATTGCCGCGGTCGCGACACGGCGAGCCATACTCGAGGTGGACGTCGGCGCGGGCCACATCATGGAGCTTCGGGTCGGCATCCAGCATGCCTGCGCCCCAGGCGAGCGTGGCACCGTCAGCGACCCAGACGCCGGCGAGGCCGCCCTTGACCACGCAGTTCGCGATGGTCACCCGCGAGGGGGCGCAGATGGAGCAGTCGCGCGCGATGGCGAGCTCGGCGCCCAGCGGACAGGCGTTGTTCCAGAAGATGCAGTTCTCGATCTCCGAGCGGTCCGAGGCGCTGGCGAACCCTCCGCCAAAATGCTCGGCGGAGTTTTCCACGACGGTGTTGTTGGTGAAGGTCTTCGTCTGGTAGAGGTCGAGCTGGGCATAGATGCCACCGCCGGCGCGAGCGGTGTTGCCCAGGAACGCCGAGCTCGATACGATCGGACAGCCACGGGACAGCAGGGCGCCCCCGCCCAGGTTGGCCTGGTTAGCGATGAACCGGCATCGGGAGATCACCGCGGTGGAATCCACGACATGGATGCCGCCGCCAGCGTGGCTGGCCGTGTTGTGCCGCATCGTGCAGCCGATCAGAAACGGCTCGCCGCCCTCCACGTAGATGCCGCCACCGTAACCGAACCCGCCCGCGGCGACGTTGTGCTCCACGATGAGGTCCACGAGAAAAGGGGAAGCGTTGCGGCAGAAGATGCCGCCGCCCAGCTTGAGGAAGCCGTCGGCCGTGCCGGTGCCGTGGGTGATGGTGAAGCTCGAGAAGAGGGCGTCCCGGGTCTCGCCGGTCGCAAACCGGACCACGCTGCCGGCGGCCCCGCCGTCCACGATCGTCTGTTCCGGGCCATGGGTCGACTGGACGCGGATCTTCTTGCCCTTGAAGTCGAGCGTTTCGCGGTACACGCCCGGGTCGACCCAGACGCTGTCCTGGTCGCTGGCGGCGTCGATGGCAGCCTGAATCGTCTTGTACTGGGACGGGACCAGCAGCGACCGCTGCGCCGCGGCGGACGCTGCCGCCAGCAGCAGCAAGCCGGCCGTGCGCACGAGGCACGCGAGATGCGGCATGTGAGATCCCCAGGTTTCCTGCCCGCAGAGATCGGCTCGTGATTCGGGTCCGTCCCCGTATGAGGCAACGAGCGACAAGTGTACTCATTCGCTTTGCGATTGGCCAGAGGGGGCGGCTTGATTCCGGGGGGGGCGAGCGGACGGGGTGGGCCGGCGGGTGGGCGTGGAGTCAGGCCCCATTCCCGCCATTCCTTGGGTCAGGCGCCAGAAGTTGCGGGCAGGGGTTCTGACGCCGTGCCGGCTTGGGGCGTGCAGGTGGGGGTGAGCGCGGCGCGGGCGGAGGGCGCCCGCGGGGGGGTGCGGGTCGCGCGCGAAACGCGCGCGCTCGGGTGGCGCGGGCGGAGGGCGCCCGCGGGCTCAGTCGGTGAACCGGTAGCGCAGCAGGGTCCAGATGCCGATGACCCCGTCCTTCCAGTTGATCTTCTTGCCCTCGGCGACGGTGCGGCCCCGGTACGAGATCGGCAGCTCCATGATGCGGTGGCCGCGCTTGAGCACCTTGGCGGTGATCTCGGGGCAGAACTCGAACCCGGTGCAGCGGAGCTTCACGTCTCGGAGCGCATCACGGTGAAACAGCTTGTAGCAGGTCGGCTCGTCGGTGAGGCGCGCGCGGTAGAGCAGGTTCGTGAGCTTGGTGAGTACCCAGGAGCCGATCCGGAACCGGTCGAGCCTCATCGCATTGGCGGGATTCAGGCACCGCGAGCCGTACACCACCTTGGCGCGGCCTTCCACGATGGGTTTCACGAGGTCCACGAACTCCTCCGGTCGGTACTCGAGGTCGGCGTCCTGCACGGCCAGGATCTCGCCGGTGGCGTGCGCAATCGC
>JAFGQW010000281.1 GCA_016935485.1 Planctomycetota bacterium
CCGCCCACCACCGCCCGCCGCCGCGCGAGATCCACGAGCGCGACGATCTGGAGGGTAAGCTGCACCGCCCCGAGCCCGATCAGGGCCCAAAGGGCGGGGCCCGGCAGACCCTCGATTCCCGCGGCAAACACTGCTGGCGCCATCGGTCCTCCCTGCCGCCGCCCCCCGGCGCCGGCAGCTCGCGGGATTGTAGGTCCTGGCCCCGCATTCGCCCAGAGAGTGGGCGCGAAACCGGCCGTCCTCCCGCGCGGCGCACGCGATTCTCCCGGCCTGAGGTCGAGACGACCGCGAATTCCGGGTACACTTGAGCATCGCCCTTCCGTAACCGGGACAGAAACAGCTGGTCCTCGGGTGAAGTGCTGTCGGTTCGAAAGGAGAGGCAAACCATGACTTCCGGACGCGTTGGTCTGATCTTCCTCGCGCTCGCGGCAATCGCATCGCTCGCCCCGGCCCAGGTCTTCTGGACCGTCTATCCGGACCCCGTGCCGCTCGAACAGCCCGTCCTCCTCACGATCGACAATCAGACGCGGAGCTCCATCATGCTCACGAGCTCCGCTCCCTGGGCCATCTACGACCTGAACCAGAAGCTGGTGTTCGGCCCGGTGGGCCTGCCGGTCGTTCTCAACATCCCTCCGCTCGGCAACAAGCAGTGGACCTGGGACCAGAAGGGCTCCGGCACCGGCCAGGTGCCGTCCGGCATCTACGAGGCGCGGATCACCTACTCCGACGGCAGCGGGGCCAAGACGCTCAAGACCCCCTTCCAGATCGACCAGGTCACCTTCGCCGTGTCCGGCAAGGCCACGCCCGGCGGCCGGGTGCAGCTGGACATGCACACTCCGACCTCGACGGGCACGACCTATCAGATGGCCTGCTCGCTCGGCAACACGCCGGGGCTGCCGCTCCCGGTCACCCGCCTGCTCGCCCTGAACCCCGACGCGCTGTTCTGGATGTCGATCCTGCAGCCGGCGCCGATCTTCCAGAACTTCTCGGGCATCACGAGCAAGTCGGGCTATGCGACCGGCTACGTGAACATCCCGGCCGCCAAACCGCTGATCGGCGTGACCTTCTACGCCGCGGGCGCCACCGTGGTGGCGGCGGCTCCGGGAGGCATCCATGTGCATTCGGCCTCCAAGGCGATCCAGATCCAGTAGCCCGCGCCATCCCCCGCCGGAGAAGGCCGCCCCGGCGGGGCATCGGGAACGCCCGCCGAAATCCCGACTGCAAGCGAGGAAATTGTTTCTTTCGGTGCACCCCCGCCTATAATGGCGACCAGGTCCGCCGAATGGCGGACCGGGCGGTAACGAGCGGCCGACGAACGAGGATCTGGCGGTACCTCGCAGCTTGGGTTTCGTCACCAGCAACCAGATCGGCCCCGAGCGGCCCCGCGGCGCGATGCAGCGGAGGTCTGCAAGCTGCGCGCGGGCGGGTCCCCGGCGCAAAGTCCGAACGAAGGGTTGAAGTCAGTCATGCCCGACAGACACACCGACACCTCGGCGTCCCTGTGGGTCGTGATCCTGGCCGGCGGATCCGGACGCCGGCTCCAGCCCCTCACCCGGGCCCTGGTAGGCAGGCCGCTACCCAAGCAGTTCTGTAGCTTCGGCCGCGACCGCTCGCTGCTGCAGGAGACCGTGCGGCGCGCCCGCCCGCTCGCGAGTCCAGAACGAACGGTCGTGGTGGTGAACACGCCGTATCTCGAGCTCGCCCGCGACCAGATCCCGGAGCTCCGCCTGGTGGAGCAGCCGCTCGACCGCGGCACGGCTCCCGGCGTCCTCCTGCCGCTGCTCCATGTGCAGCGCTGCGCGCCCGACGCCACCGTCGTGCTTCTGCCCTCCGACCACGACATCTCGAACTCGCAGCTTTTCCTCGAAGGCCTGGCGCGCGCCCGGCGTGCCGTCGAGGCGGATCCGTCGCTGATCGTGGTGGGCGGCGCCCAGCCCAGCCGGCCGAGCCCGGACTTCGGCTGGATCGTTCCGGAGCGATCCGTGCTGCCCTACCGCACGCCCCGGCTCTTCGCCATCCGCCGCTTCGTCGAGAAGCCTCCGGTCGCGGAGGCCGAGCGCCTCCTCGAGGCGGGCGCCCTCTGGAGCACGTTCATCCTGGTGGCGCGAGTCTCCGCGCTGCTGGCCGCATTTCGCACGCGTCTGCCCGACGTGACGGCATTCTTCGACCGCTCAGCGCACCTGAGCCGTGCCGCGCGCCGATCCTGGCTCGCCCGCCACTACCAGGAGCTCCCGGCCGCCGATTTCTCGGCGGACCTGCTGAGCCACCTGGACCGCCCCGCGGTGCTCGCCTGGCCGGCCCGGCTCGGCTGGGCCGACCTCGGCACGCCCGAGCGCCTGCTGAGCTGGCTCGAGCGCGAGGGAAGCCTCGACGCCGCCGCCGGCGACTGGGCTCCCGCCGCCGCGGACCTGCCCTCGGAAGAGGCGGCCGGGACGGTCCTCCGGGTATGAGCCTCGGGTCCGCGCCGGCTGGCCCCGCCGGAGCCGGGCTCCTCGATTCCTCCCGGCGCGGGCGGTGACCGGCGGCAACTTGTCCCCTATAGATTCCATTGCCGGCGTGCGCCGGTCCCTCGACCGGTCGGCGACCGGGAACCGGAGGAAGTGCGTGGCGAGCGAGCGGCGGCAGGCGCGCATCAAAGGCGTCGTGCAGGGCGTCGGCTTCCGGCCCTTCGTCTACCGGCTGGCCACCTCGCTCGGACTCGCCGGCTGGGTGCAGAACGGCGCCGCGGGCGTGCTGCTCGAGGTCGAAGGGCCCGCGGACCGGCTCGAGCGCTTCTTCGCCCGGCTCCGCACCGAGGCGCCGCCAGCCGCGGGCATCGAGGCGACCTCGGTCACGGCCGTCGCGCCCCGCGGCGAGACCGCCTTCACGATCCGCCCGAGCGATCGCAACGAACCGGTCGAGCCGACGCTTCCGCCGGACCTCGCCACCTGCGAGGAGTGCCTCGCCGAGGTGCGTGACGGCGCGGCCCGCCGGCACGCGTACCCGTTCACGAACTGCACGCGCTGCGGTCCGCGCTACTCGATCCTCGAGCGGCTGCCCTACGATCGGCCGCACACGACGATGAAGTCCTTCGCCATGTGCGCGGACTGCGCTGCCGAGTACCGGACGCCGGGAGACCGGCGCTTCCATGCGCAGCCCATCGCCTGCCCGCGGTGCGGCCCCCGGCTCACGCTCGCCGACGGCGGCGGCCGGCCGCAGGTCAGCGGCCCCGACGCGCTCGCCGCCGCGGTGCGCGCCGTCGAGGCCGGCGAGATCGTCGCCCTGAAGGGGCTCGGCGGTTTCCAGCTCCTGGTGGACGCCACCGACAGTGCCGCGGTCCTGCGGCTCCGCGCGCGGAAGCGCCGCCCGGCCAAACCCTTCGCGGTGCTCTTCCCGTCGCTCGAGCGCGCGCGCACCCACCTCGAGCTCTCGGCCGCCGAGGCGGCGGCGCTCGCCTCGCCCGAGGCGCCGATCCTGCTCGTCTTGAAGCGCGGCGACGGCGGGGTGGCGGCCGCCGTGGCTCCGGACAACCCGCGGCTCGGCGTGATGCTGCCGTACACGCCGCTCCACGCGCTGCTCGCCGACGCGCTCGATCGGCCCCTCGTGTGCACGAGCGGAAACCTCTCGGGCGAGCCGATGTGCATCGACGACGCGGAGGTCATCGAGCGCCTGGGCGGCGTGGTGGATCGCATCCTCACGCACGACCGGCCGATCGTCCGCCCGGTGGACGATTCGGTCGCGCGGGTCGACGGCGCCGACGTGGTGCTGCTCCGCCGCGCGCGCGGCCACGCACCGCGCACGATCCGGCTCCCGGTCGCCCTGCCCCGCGTGCTCGCCGTCGGCGGCCACCTCAAGGCGGCGATCGCGCTCGGGCTCGGCGACCGCGTGCTCTTGAGCCAGCACCTCGGCGACCTCGACGGTCCGGAAGGCCTCGAGGTGTTCGACCGCTCCGTCGCGGACCTCATGGCCTTCCTCGACTTCAAGCCCGAGGCGGTGGCGAGCGACCTTCACCCCGACTACGCGTCGACGCGCCGCGCGCACGAGCTCGCCGCGCGCTACGGCGTGCCGCACATCGCCATCCAGCACCACCACGCGCACGTGGCGGCAGCCGCCGCCGAGCACGGCCTCACCCGGCCGCTTCTCGGGCTCGCGTGGGACGGCACCGGCTACGGACCGGACGGCACGATCTGGGGCGGCGAGGCGCTCGCGGTGGAGGGCGGTCGCGTCGAGCGCGTGTCCCACCTCCTTCCCTTCCCGCTCCCGGGCGGGGAGCGCGCCGTCGAGGAGCCGCGGCGCTCGGCGCTGGGGCTGCTGTCGGTCCTCGATCCCGACCGCGCCGCACACGAGGCCGGCCGCTGGTTCGCGCCCGCCGAGCGAGACGTGCTGCTCCGCATGATCGCCCGCGGCGTGAACGCGCCCCTGACAAGCAGCATGGGCCGGCTCTTCGACGCCGTCGCCGCGCTGCTCGGGCTGGGTGCCCGCTGCTCCTTCGAGAGCGAGGCGGCGATGGCGCTCGAGTTCGCGGCCGAGCACGCGGCAGAGGACGGCGCGTATCCGCTGCCGCTCGGGCCGGACCGCCCGGCGGTGGCCGACTGGCGACCGCTCGCCGCCGCGGTGCTCGCCGATCGCGACCGCGGCGTCGCGCCGGCCCGGATTGCCGCCCGCTTCCACAACGCGCTCGCCGACCACGCGGTGGCGGTGGCCCGGAGCGCCGGCCTCGAGGACGTGGCGCTCACGGGCGGCTGCTTCCAGAACCGCACGCTCGCGCTCGGCGCGCGGGCGCGCCTTGAGGCGGCCGGATTCCGGGTGTATACGCACTGTCGGGTGCCCACGAACGACGGGGGGCTGGCGCTGGGACAGGTGTGGGCCGCCGGGCATCGCCTCGCGTGAAGGCAGGCGCACGCCCGGCGGCGCTCGAGACAGGAGACGACCGGTCATGTGCCTCGGCATCCCGGGACAGGTGGTGGCGATCGAGCCCGACGGCGTCGGCCCGCTCATCCACGGCAACGTCCAGTTCGGCACCATCCAGAAGCGCGTGTGCCTGGCCTACGTGCCCGAGGTCTGCGTCGGCGACTGGGTGATCGTGCACGTCGGCTTCGCGATCAGCCGCCTCGACGAGGACGAGGCCCGCCAGGTGCTGGCGCTGCTCGCGGAGATGGGCGAGCTCGCCGCGCTCGAGGAGCCTCCGCAGGCCGCCGTCGCTCCGGAGCCTCGCGGCCCGGAACCCGCCCGGCCATGAAGTACCTCGACGAGTACCGCGATGCCGCCGCCGCCCGGACGCTCGCCGCGGCGATCGCCGAGGCAACGACGCGCCCGTGGTCGATCATGGAGGTGTGCGGCGGCCAGACGCACACGATCGTCCGCTTCGGGCTGGACGAGATGCTGCCGCGCGCGATCACACTCATCCACGGCCCGGGATGCCCGGTGTGCGTCACCCCGGTCGAGAGCATCGAGCGCGCGCTCTCGATCGCGGCCCGGCCCGAGGTGATCTTCTGCTCGTTCGGCGACATGCTGCGCGTGCCCGGCGCCCGTCACGATCTCTTCACGGTGAAGTCCGCGGGCGGGGACGTGCGCATCGTCTACTCGCCCCTCGACGCGCTCGCGCTCGCCGCCCGGAACCCCGACCGCGAGGTGGTCTTCTTCGCGGTGGGTTTCGAGACGACCGCGCCCGCGTGCGCCATGGCCGTGCACCAGGCTGCCGAGCGCGACGTCGCCAACTTCTCGCTCCTCGTCACGCACGTCCTCGTGCCGCCGGCGCTCGAGGCCATCCTCGCCGAGCCCGACCGGCGCGTGGACGGCTTCCTCGCGGCGGGCCACGTGTGCGCGATCATGGGCACCCGCGAGTACGAGCCGATCGCCCGGCGCCACCGGGTCCCGATCGTGGTGACCGGGTTCGAGCCGATCGACATCCTGCAGGGTGTGCTGCTCTGCGTGCGGCAGCTCGAGGCCGGCGAGGCTCGCGTCGAGAACCAGTACGCGCGCGCCGTGCGGCCGGAAGGAAACCGTGCGGCGATCGCCATGATCCGCGAGGTCTTCGAGGTCGTGGACCGGCCGTGGCGCGGCATCGGCCCGATCCCGGCGAGCGGGCTCGCCC
Source organism: Planctomycetota bacterium (assembly GCA_016935485.1). Classification (GTDB taxonomy): domain Bacteria; phylum Planctomycetota; class JAFGQW01; order JAFGQW01; family JAFGQW01; genus JAFGQW01. Next base: position 6,074 of record JAFGQW010000281.1, read on the forward strand.
TGCGGGGTCGCTACGCGGCGCACGATGCCGCGCGCCGCTTCGACGTCGGCAAGCTCGAGGTCGCCGAGGCCACGGAATGCATCAGCGGGCTCATCCTGCAGGGCCGAAAGAAGCCGCCGGATTGCCCGGCGTTCGGCGTGCGCTGCACGCCCGAGCGGCCGCTCGGCGCGACGATGGTGTCCTCGGAGGGCGCCTGCGCCGCCTACTACCGCTATCGAAGGAGCCCGACCTGATGCCGGACGACGCCTCCACCTCCGCGGGCTCCGGCCCGAGCTGTCCGCTGCCGCTCCGCGTGCACGAGACGATCCAGATGGCCCACGGCGGCGGCGGCCGCCTGATGCGGGACCTGATCGAGACGGTCTTCAAGCGCGCCTTCATGAATCCCGCGCTAGCCCGCAGCCACGACAGCGCGGTGCTCGCCGCCCCGGCGGGACGGCTCGCGTTCACGACCGACTCCTACGTGGTGAGCCCGCTCGTCTTTCCCGGCGGCGACATCGGCAAGCTCGCGGTCTGCGGCACGCTGAACGACCTCGCCATGGCCGGCGCCGCGCCGCTCGCGCTGAGCGCCGGCTTCATCCTCGAGGAGGGCTTCCCGCTGGAGCACCTCGCGCGGATCGTCGAGTCGATGCAGGCGGCGGCCGCGGCGGCGGGCGTGGCGATCGTCACCGGCGACACGAAGGTCGTCGACCGCGGGAAGGGCGACGGCGTCTTTATCAACACGGCCGGCATCGGCGCCGTGCCCGACGGCGTCGACGTGGGCCCACACCGCGTCCAGCCGGGAGACGTCGTGGTGCTGAGCGGCGACGTCGGCCGCCACGGCGTGGCGATCCTGTCCGTGCGCGAGGGGCTCGGGTTCGAGACCTCGATCGAGAGCGATTGCGCGGACCTCTCGCCGCTGGTGGCGCGGCTCACGGCGGCCGGCATCGAGCTCCACTGCCTGCGCGATCTCACGCGCGGCGGGCTCGCTTCGGCACTGAACGAGATCGCGCTCGACGGGCAGGTCGAGATCGCGCTCGACGAGCGCGCGATCCCGGTGAGCGAGGCGGTGGCGGCCGCAAGCGAGCTCCTCGGGCTGGACCCGCTGCACGTCGCGAACGAGGGACGGATGATCGCGATCGTGCCCGCAACGGAGGCCGACCGCGTGCTCGCCGCCTGGCGCGGGCATCCGGCCGCGCCCGACCCCGGCGTCATCGGCCGCGTCACCGGCCGCGACCACCCCCGGGTCCTCCTCTTGAACCGGCTCGGCGGCACGCGGATCCTCGATCTCCTGAGCGGCGAGCAGCTCCCGCGCATTTGCTGAGGGCCCCCGCCCGGGCCGCCGTCACACGAACCCGAGCTCGCGCGCAATCACGCCCATCAGCACCTCGTGCGACCCGCCGCCGTAGAGGAGGAAGCGGTTGTCGCGGTAGAAGCGCTGCACGGGGTAGTCCATCGAGTAGGCATACGCGCCGAGGATGCGCGTCGCCTCGTCGGCACACTTGCAGGCCACCTCCGTCGCGAAGTACTTCACCATGGTCGCCTCGCGCATGCAGGGCTTCCGCGCGTCGATCATGGCCGTGGTCTTGTAGAGCATCAGCTCGGCGGCCCAGATCTCGGTGGCCATGATGGCAATCTTCGCCTGGATCAGCTGGTACTGGTTGATGGACCGGCCGAAGGCGACCCGCTCCCGGGCGTACTGGAAGGACGCCTCGTAGGCCGCCTTGCTCAGCCCCAGCGCGAGCGCCGCCGTCATCGTGCGGATTTCGGCGAGGATCGAGAGCAGGTTGGGCAACCCCCTGCCTTTCTCACCGATCAGCGCCTCGGGCGGCAGGGCGACGTCGGTGAGCGAGAGCTCCGCGATCTGCGTGTTCCGCGTGCCCAGCACGGCGAACTTGTGGCTGAGCGCGACGCCCGGGCGGGTCCGCTCGATGAGAAAGAAGTTGAGGCCCCGCATCTTCCGGTCGGCCCGCGTCTGGCAGAGCACGGTGAAGTGATCGGCGACCGCGCCGAGGGTGACCCAGGTCTTGAGCCCGTTCACGATCCAGGAGCCGTCGGGCTGCTCGAGCGCCATGGTGCGGACGTTGCCGAGGTCCGAACCGGCGTCGGGCTCGGTGAGGCAGAAGCCGCTCACGCGCTCGCCGCGCATGTTTGGCTCCCAGTACTTCCGGCGCTGCTCTTCGGTGCCGAAGCGAAACAGGAACTCCGAGCCCATGAGGCACTGCATGGCGGTAATCGCCCCGAGCGACATCAGGCCCTTCGCGAGCTCCTCGCACAGGATGCAGAAGAGCGTGTTGTTCCCGCCGGCGCCACCCTTCTTCGCGGGATAGCGCACCCGGAAAAGGCCCATCTCGGCCGCCTTCCGGAAGAGCTCGCGCGGGAACTCGCCCGACTCGTCGATCGTCTGCGCGACCGGGAGAACCTCCTCCTTGACGAAGCGCGCGATCGTCTGCCGGAGCAGCGTCTCCTTGTCGGAGCGGATGTCGGTCACCACGCCTCAGGCCTCCCTTCCGCGGGCGGCCCGCTGGCAGGCCTCCGCGAGCGCCGGAACGATCTGATGGACGTCGCCGACCAGCGCGTAGTCGGCGATCTCGAAGATCGGCGCCGTGCGGTCGCGGTTGATGGCCACGATGTAGCGCGACCCGAGGATGCCGGCGCGGTGCTGGATCGCGCCGGAGATGCCGCAGGCGATGTAGAGCTCGGGGCGGACGGACTGCCCGGTCTGCCCGATCTGGCGCTCCGGGGGCAGCCAGCCCTCCTCCACCGTGACGCGGGTCCCGCCCACCTCGGCGCCGAGCGCCTGGGCGAGCGCGGCGAGCCGCTCGAAGCCCTCCCGGCCGCCCATGCCGCGGCCGCCGGCCACGACAATCCGCGCGCGGCCGAGCTCCACCTGCTGGCGCGCGACCTCGGTCCGGGAGAGCACGCGGACGACGAGGTCGCCGAGCTCGAGGGAGACCGGGTGGCGCACGATCTCGCCGCGGCGGGCCGGATCCGCCGCGCGCGCGACCATGACGCCCGGCCGGACCGTGGCCATTTGCGGACGGGACCGCGGGCTCACGATGGTCGCGAGGATGTTGCCGCCGAACGCGGGGCGGGTCTGGCAGAGGCCGCCGTTCTCCGGGTCGAGCTCGAGCTCCGTGCAGTCCGCGGTGAGCCCCAGGTCCAGGCGCCGCGAGAGCCGCGGCGCAAGATCCCGGCCGAGCGGAGTGGCGCCCATGAGGAAGATGCTCGGCTTGTGGTCGGCCACGAGGCGCGCCAGCACGCGCGCGTAAGGCAGCGTGCGGTAGCTCCTCAGCTCGCCGTGCTCTGCCACGTGGACGACGTCGGCGCCGTGGGCGATGAGGTCGGCCGCAAGCGGCTCGACCCCGTCGCCGACCAGCACCGCGCACACCCGCTGGCCGTTCGCCGCCGCCCCCGCGAGCCGCGTGGCCTCGCCGAGGAGCTCGAGGGAGACCGGGTGCAGACGGTCGCCGGCCGTCTCCGCAAAGACCCAGACATCCCTGTACTCGGAGAAGTCCGGCGGCGCTTGGTCCTCGACGTCGCAGCCGATCGCGTCCAGCTGGCAGGCCTCGATGCACGCGCCGCAGTGCGTGCAGCGCTCGGTCAGGCGGGCGACCTTGTCCTCGACCACGACCCCGCCGTAGGGGCAGGCCTTCACGCAGAGGCCGCACCCCTTGCAGTTCTCCGCCACGATCCAGATCGCCACGCGGTCCACTCCCGTTCCGGCCCCGGCCGGCGTCGCCGCGGGGCGGCGCCGCTCGCCCGGGCGCGCGGGTTCAGAGCACGTTCTTCTCCCGGAGAGCCGCGACGAGTCTTCCGGCCATCTCCGTCGCGGACCCCTCGATCACGGTCGTCTCGCGGCCGACCTTCGGCGCGAACGTCTTCACGACGCGGGTGTACGAGCCGCGCAGCCCGGAGTGATCCGCCATCACGCCGATGTCCGCGGCATCGAGCAGCTGGATCGGGGCCCGCGCCTCGCAGGCCGCAAGCAGCTTCCGGAGCTCGGGATAGCGCGGCCGGTTGCAGGACGCGAGCACCGTCACGAGCGCCGGCAGCGGCGCCTCGACCTCCTCCAGCGTGCCGCCGAGGTCGCGGGTCGCTCGCACCCGGCCGTCCTCGATCCGGAGCGCCGTGACGTAGGTCACCTGCGGGATCCCGAGGTGCTCGGCTACCTGCGGGCCGATCTGCGCGGTGTCGCCGTCAATGGCCTGCCGGCCGCACAGCACGAGATCGAACGGCCCGAGGTGCTCGATCGCTTTGCCCAGCGTGTAGGAGGTCGCCCACGTGTCGGCCCCGGCGAAGAAGCGATCCGACAGCAGCACGCCGCGGTGGGCGCCCATGCCGAGCGCCTCGCTGAGCACATCCACTGCCTGGGTCGGGCCCATCGTCATCGCCACGACCTGGTCGCCCTGCCCCGCGCACTGGAGCGCCGCCTCGAGGGCATGGCGGTCCTCGGGGTTCAAGATCGACGAAACCCCCTCGCGAACGAGGTGGCCGGTCGCGGGGTCGACGTTGACCTCCGCGGTGTCGGGCACCTGCTTGATCAAGACGATGAAACGCATGAGCGGCTCCGGAACACGCCGAGCTGGGTCCGGGCAGGCTACTCTTCCGGACGGCGCGCTGTCAAGGCGCTGGCGCGCCGGCGCGGCGCGCCCGGGGCGCGGCGCCGCCTACTGCAGCACGATGTGCTCGGCGTTGGTGATGGTGCCGATCCCGCCGGGCGCGCTCGCATCGAGGAGCACGCCCGCCACGTAGAAGGACACCCCTCGCAGCGCCGCCACGGGCGGGATCTGGAGGATCGCCGCCGCTTGCCCGCTCGGGTTCAGCACCCCCTGGAAACCCCGGAACACGGCCGGCAGGGTCTGGCTCGCGCCGAAGAGCCCATCCGGATTGAGCGGGATCGTGCGCGCACCGATCTTGAGACCAGGTTCGGGGAAGAAGGAAGCGCCGAGGAGGTAGGCCTTCCCGGCGTCGGCCGGGGAGGAGACGTAGACGGGGTAGCTGCTCCCGACGGCGGGGATGCCGTGGGCGTGCACCTCGCCGAAGGCGACGAGGTGTCCCGGGCCGCGCGCGGCGACGAAGGAGCGGTTCGTGAGCGCAGGCGCCGCCGGATTGGCGAGACCGATCTCGTGCACGCGGCTCGAGCCGCGCGACGCCACCCAGGCGTAGAGGCCGCTGGTGGTCGCGGTGATGCCGCGGAGGTCCGAGTCGATGGCGCCGAGCGTGCCGAGCCGCACAGGCGGCGCCGCGTGCGTGTCCAGCACGTGGATGTCCTGCGAGGATGCGCCGGCCACCAGCGCGAAGCGGTTGCCCGGCTCGAAGGCGGGAATGGAGCCGGCGTTGCTGCCGACCGTCAGGTTGGTGATCTTGACCGGCAGCGCGGCCTCGACGTTCCAGATGCCGGCGAGCGCGGGGCTCGCGATGTTGTTCACCACGAGGCGGCGCCCGTCGTTCGAGAGCCGCATGTAGATGGGCGAGGGGTTGGTGCCGACCGCGTGGACGAACACCGGCGGCGAGCTCGTCAGATCGACCACGTGCAGGGTGGCCGCGGAGAAGTCGAGCACGTAGGCGTTCTTCCCGTCGGGGACCACCTGGACCGCATAGACCGAACGGCCGTTCGGAAGTGGAATCGGCGGGCCGAGCTCGGCCGGCGGGCTCGAGGTCAGGTCGATCAGCACGATCTCCGACACGTTCTGGTTCGTGACCCGACCGGCCACGGCCAGCTTGCTGTTGGGGAGAGTGTCGACCGGAATCACGCGGCTATTCTGGCAGACCGTCGCTACCACCGGCATGCCGGGGCTCGCGAGGTCGAAGATCGTGAGGCTCCCGTTGAGCATGGGAGGAGCTGTCGTGCCGAAGGCGGCGACCAGCGCGAAGCGCCGGTCGTGCGTGACCGCGGCGGTGTTGGGCTGGCCAGCGACCGCCCGCACGGCGAGCGACCGAAGCGTCGCGAGGTCCACGAGCTCGGCGGTGCCGTTGCTGTGGTTGCAGATCAGGAGCTTCTCCTCCGCGGGGAGAAGGGAAAGTCCGGCGACCAGCAGCCAGGCCGCAGCGAGGATCATGCGCTTCATGGTCGGTTCTCCTTTCGGCGGGGCGGGCCGCTCCCGGGTGCGGGGGCCCGCAGCGTCGCGATCTATTGGACCAGGAAACCGCGCCCGGCGCAACCGGCCGGGCGGCGCGACAGCGCTGGCCATGGTATCCTTTACCGTACCGGGGGCGCGATTCCTCGGAACGGAGGGGCTTCATGGCGACCGCACATCGTGGCGTGCTGGCGATCTCGCTGCTGGCGTGGCTCGCCACGGCCGCGCTCGGACAGTCCCTGGTCCAGCTGACCAGCAACAGCACCCAGTCCGACTTCCACCCCTCGATCTCGGCGGACGGACAAACCGTGGCGTGGTCCGAGTTCGACACGGCGACGCGCGCCGCAGACCACCTCGTCGCACGGGCGCCGGGATTCGTGCCGGTCCGGCTCGGCGGCTTGCCGCGCGGCCACCAGGAAGCGACCTTCCGGTTGAGCGGCGACGGCACCACGATCGCCTTCTACCAGGGCGGCAGCATCTTCGTCCGCTCCACGTCCGGCGGCGCCCCGCGCCAGATCACGTCCAGCGCGCGGCTCGTGATGCCGAACTACCTGTCGCTCTCCGACGACGGCCGCTTCGTGGGCTACCTCGTCTACGACTGGCCCAACGGCAACTACGACGTCGAGGTGCTGGAGACCACGACCCAGACCGTAACCACCATCGTCACGGCCTCGGCTTCGTGGGGCTGGGCCTCGTTCGGCATCGCGGGCGACGGCAACACGCTCGTGCTGACGGACGGCCAGCCGCTCTGGGAGATCTGGCAGTTCGGCATCTCCGGAGGGCGGCTCCGCCGGCTGGCCTCGATGGCGCCGCTCGCGGTCTTCTTCCCGACGTTCGACCGCCGCGGTACCCGGTGCGCCTTCGAGGCGGGAGCGACCGCGGCCGGCTTCAGCCTCCATGCCGTGACCACGGCCGGCACCCTCGCTACCCTCGCCGCGCCGGTGGGACGGCGGCGTGCCCCCATCGTCTCCGGCAACGGCGACCGCGTCCTCTGGGGCGATGGCGATCTGTGGTGGGCGTACGCAGACGGCGGCGCCGCGCGGAACGTCACCGGCCTCAACGCCGCGGCCAGCGGCCTGAGTCTCGGCTCGGCGGTGAGCGAGGACGGCAGCCTCGCGGTCCTCTCGAGCCGCCTCGACCCGCTCGGCACCAATCCGGAAGGAGACTTCGAGCTCTTCCTGTGGCGGGATGCGCTGTCGTCGCCCGGGCCGGCCTGGCCGGGCACCACCGTGTCTTTCCGGATCGACGTCCCGAAGGCGCCCGGAGCGAGCTACATCGCGCGGGTCGCCTTCGGCCGCACCGGGGGGCCGGTGCTCCCCGGCGTGGGTCCCGTTCCCCTCAGCCCCGACGCCCTGTTCTTCGCATCCGGCACTCCCGGGTCGATCTTCCGCAACATGAGCGGCACGCTCGACGGCCAGGGGCTCGGCACGTTCCACGTCGATCTTCCGGCCGCGCCGGCGCTGAGCGGCATGGCGTTCTTCGGCGGCGCCGTCGTGGTCGGCCCCGCCGTCACGATCACGCCTGCAGTGAAGATCGTCGTCCGGTAGCCGGGCGGCGCCCGCCGCCGTTGACGCAAGCGGGCGCGGCGGCTACCCTGGCCGCCACCGCGTTGATGCGACCCGAATGAACCCGAACCGGTCGGCCGCCCTTCTCGCCGTCGTGCTTGTGGCCGGAGCCCTGTTTGCCCACAAGGCGGCGCTGGCGCTCCCCAATCCGTTCTTCGGCGGGGACGCCGGCCATCGGATGAACTTCGCCTCTTCGCCCGTCGCGCCGCTCGACAACCGGATCTGGCTCCCCTTCCTCCAGCTCCACGTCGCGGGCGCGTATCACCTGCGCCTGCCCGTGCCCGCCTACGTGCTGATCCCGTGCGTCTACTTCTTCGTGGCGGTGCTCTTCCTCGGCCGGATCGCGCTCGGGTGCGCCGGGCGCGCGCGCGGCGGCGGGGTCTTCGCGCTCCTCCTGATGGGCGCCTTCGCCTACCACATCACCGTCGCGCCGTGCAGCGTCCAGCTCTACCAGGAGATCGTCTCGAGCGCGCTCTTCTTCTACCTGATCCAGGCGGGCGCCCTCGAGCTCCGCAAGCGCAAGCGGCTCGTGCTCATCGCCTGGGCGGCGCTGCTGACGCGCGAGATCTTCTGGATCTATCTCCTCGTCCTCACCGTGCTCCGGTTCCGGCGGATCCGCGCCGATCGCACGCTGCGGCTCGCCTTCCTCTCGTTCTGGTCGATCCCGGTGCTCTGGCTGCTCTCGATCCCGCTCGGCTACCTGCTTTTCCTGGGCCGCTTTCCCGACATCCCGACCGAGTGGCCGCTCACGATCAACAAGGAAAGCGATGCAGCGCTCTCGAGCCTGTGGGGCTCCGCGGCCCATCTCGCGAACTCGCTCGCGGTGAGCGGCGCGCTCTCCCTCGCCGCGGCGCTCGGCGCCGCCGCGGCGGCCCTGGCGCTCGGCTCTCGCCGCACCGCGCCCGGGCCCGCTGCACCGGCGGATCCCGTCGCGCTCGCGGCCCGGCGCCTGGCTCCCTTCAGCCTGCTCAGCCTGGCCATCGCCTACGGGCTGATCCTGCTGTTCGACCCGTGGCAGGCCACCGGAGGCTCCGGGAGGCTCAGCTTCACGCTGCTCGAGCACGGGTTCGTCTGGTGCGCGATCCTCTACGGGGCGTCGGCGCGCCTCGTGGCGTCGCGGGCATGGCTCGTCCGCGCGATCCTCGGGGCCGGCCTTCTCGCCGGCCTGAGCCTCGACCGGGCGACGTGGATTCCCCGGGACCACGCCGAAGCGAGGCGCCAGCACGCCGAGATCCGCCAGCTCGTCGACCGCTTCGCGCAGCGCCGCTTGCCGGTCGTCGCGTTCGTCGGCGACGAGTACTGGTCGATGGTGCGGCGGTTCATCGCGCCGACGCTCCGCGCCCGGAGGATCTTCTACCCCGACGCGCCGGCCGAGACCGGCGGGCCTGCCGACATCCTCGTGATCCGCGCCACCAGCCCTCACCGTCCCGGCGAGCGCTACGCATGGCACGCCGACTACACGCTCGAGGGCGAGCGCTACGAGCTCCACGTCCGCCGGCCGCTGCCGGGCCCGATCCACGCGGCGCACCCGAAGTAGGGAATCAGCCACACGATCCGCGCCAGATACCTCGGCGCGGGCTCGCTGAGCGCCCCTGTGATCGCGGCGCTCATCAGCACGCCGGCGGCGATCGTGACCAGCAAGACGAACGGCGCGCGGTTCCGCGTGGCGCGCGCGCGCACGAGCGCGGCCGCCGCCGCGGCAGCGCCGAGCACGAGTCCGGCCAGGTGGACCCACTGGAGCGCATCCAGAGGAAGCGCGGTCCGGTTCTGCCGCGAGGCCTGGAAAGCAGCGAGCTCGCCGGGGAAGTGCGTGCGCATGCGAGACGCGAGCCAGTCGAAGTCCGCGAGCGACGGGAACGCCGCCCCGAGGTGGAGCCGCGTCAGCTGGAGCGCCGTGTTGGTGACCGCGGTCCCGAGCGTCCAGAGGGGATACCGGCACACGGTGCGCGCGACGATCTCGGTGCCCTCGGCCGCGTAGCCCTCGATGCCCCCGACCTTCCTCAGGGGGCTGCCGCGGCCCCACAGGAAGGCGTTGCTGTTCATGGGAAGCTCGCCGGCGTACCGGCACAGTGCGTAGCGGTCGGGCGGCTCGCACTCCCGGAGGTAGGCGGTAGCCGGGCCGTCCGCGACCAGGCGGGCGAGCAGGAACGCGTAGGCGGACGGCGACACGGAGACGCGCCCGTGGAGGAGCGTGTTCGTGGTGAGGAGAAGGCCCACCGCGGCGGCGAGCGACAGGGCGAGCGGCCCGACCCGCGCGCCGCCCCACCCGCCGATACGGCGGCAGGCGATCCGCATCCCGCCCACGAGCACCAGCAGTCCCAGCGCCAGCGGCACGTTGGACGAATGGACGACGATCGCCACGACACAGAGCGCGTGCAGGTAGATCCACTCGGCCCGACCGAGCGCCGCCCGCCGCCACGCGAGGAGATACGCTGTCAGCACGAGCACCGCCGCGTACACGTCGGGCATGACGGAGGCCGTGAACCACGGCGCGCTCGAGAGCACCGTCACGGCAAGGACCACGAGGAGGTGGTCGCGGCGGCGCCGGCCCGGGAACGTAGCGCGCGTGGTGAGGTAGAGGAGGTGGGAGAGGATAGCGGACTGCCAGAAGGCAACCGGCCAGAGCGAGCGCCCGAGGTGCATGGGGCAGAGGATCAGCGCGTAGAACGGCGGGCGGATGACGTTGGTGGTGGGGTGGAGGTACATCTCCGTGTCGAAGAAGAGCAGCGGATAGCCGTTGTAGACAGCCACGGCGCCGAGCAGCGCCGCGGTGACGACGATCAGGCCGCCGCTGTACGCCGCGGCCTGCGCACGAAGCGCGTCGAAGCTCGGCCGAGGTTCCGCGGCCACGCTACCGGACGTCCGCGCCGGACGCGCCGGAATCGCCCGGTGCCGGGGTGCTTCCGGAGGCCGCGGTGCGCCGGCGTGCAAGCGCTGCCTCGCGGACCAAGAAGGCCAGCACCGCGAGCCAGACGCCGGACTGCACGAAGACGTAGACCAGTCGCCAGGGCGGCGGCAGGGAGTAGAGACCTCCCGGCGCGAGGTTGCTGGCCACCAGGAGGGCCAGCAGCACGCCGGCCGTAAGAACGCGCAACGTCGGGGGACCGCCCGCCGCCTGGCGGAGGAGCCGGAAGAGCGCGATCATCGGCAGCAGGAACAGAAGGTCGTCGTACCACAGGTGGAAGGTCCAGAGCCGGGCCAGGATCGCGGTGACCGCGAGCCGGAGCCAGAGATCACCCCGACGGTGGCGGTAGAGCCAGGCACCGGCGGCGGCCAGCACCAGGAGCGAAACCGGCGTGGCGAATTCCCGGAGGCCGACCGCCGCGGCCACCGTGGTCGGTCCGGCGGCAATCGTGACCAGGTACCGGTTTCCCGCCGTCGACGTGCTCCGCGCGAGCCACTGGTTGACGAGCGACGGCAGGCCGCCCTCCTGGAAGGCCGCCGCCAGCAGCGTGAGCCCCGCGTAGCCGGCCACGACCAGGAGCGCCGGCCGCCAGCGCCCCGGCAGGAACAGCACGATCCAGAAGAACGGCGCCGCCACGCTCGGTTTGACGAGCGCGAAGAGGAAGAGCGCCGCCGCGAGGAGATCCCGGGCCCAGCTCACCCGGCCCCGCTCGAGGAGCCCGATCCCGGCCAGGAGCGCGGCCATGACGTGGATCGTGACCTGCCCGTTGCCGAGGGTCGCCCCCGTCGCATACATCGATAGCGGCAGCAGCGCCAGGAGCCAGCGCTCGCGCGACCGGCGCGCGCCGCTCTCCCGGACCGCAAAGCTGCTGAGCCAGCCGAGCGCGAGCGCCTCGGTCGCCGTCCACAGCGCGACCGCCACCCAGGCCTCCTCCATCCAGCCCACGAGCGGCCAGAGCAGCGCGTAGCTCGCCGGTGGATAGACCGCGAGATAGCTGCCGAGGTACACCGGTCTGCCGGCAAACCACTCGCGGATCTCCGCGATGCGAAACGTGAGGTCCACGGCCCCGGGATGTACGAACATCGACCCGAGGCGCAGCGGCTGCCAGAAGAACCGCCACGTCTGGTACGCGAGCCAGAGCGCCGCCACCGCCGCCAGCACGACCACGGCGGTCCGCACCAAGGCCGGCCCGTAACGGCGCCACGCGCGCGCCCACCACGGCGGCCGCGCCACCCCCGGTTCGCCGCTACGCATCGCCGCCGTACTCCGCCTCGAGGAAGGCCACGAGCGTCTGCACGTTGCGCTCCACGTTGCCCCCCATCTCGAAGAAGTGCAGCCGGGTCCGGGCGCAGAGCTTGAGCGCCAGCACCAGCCGCCCCGCGAACGCCGGCGCGAGCTTCAGCGCGGAGCGGATTCCCCGGTGCATCAGGTACTCCAGCCCCTGATAGAGCCCGATCCCGATCACCAGCTTGGTGAGCAGCGCCTTGAAGCCCCGGAGCCGCCCGGCGCGCCGGATCGCCGCGTGGTTCCCGAGGAACCGCCGGCCGATGAAGATCCGCTCCAGACGCACCGCGCCGGTCTCGATCCGGTCCTCGAAGCACGCGATGTCGATCACCGTCTTGGGCGCGAACTCCATGCGGTCGATCGTACGCACGTGCTCGGGCGCGACCTTCTCGCCGATCTCCGCCGGGTCGATGCCGATCCGCGTGGGAAAGGCGTGCATCCGGAGCTTGCGGTCGAGCACGGGGGAGTCTTCCGAGAGGATCCGCACGTGCGGATTCTGCAGCAGCTTGAAGCCGTGGGTCGACTTCCCGCCGCCGCTCGGCAGCAGCAGCAGAATGCCGTGCCCGCGGTAGGAAAGGCCGAGGCCGTGCACCCGGCGGAGCCCGACGCGGTCCAGGTGGAGACCGAACTGCGAGAGGACGAACAGGTAGGCGATCTCGTAGGCGAGCGCCGGCCGCGTCGTGTAGAGCTCCAGACGCTGCTCGTCCTGGCGGAAGATCGTGAAGGCCTTGCCGAAGTAGTCCGCGTACAGCGTGCGGCCGTCGGCGAAGAAGTAGTTCCTCGGGGTGAGCCCGACGCTCCGGAGCACCGGGAGCGCCGTCCGGTCGACGTCCTCGGCCCGGATCTCGAGCTCGACCCGGGACGGCGGGCGCAGCTCCTCCGGCCCGGCGCGCGGCACCCGCTTGAAGTGACGGAAGTCGCGCTCCAGGTCCTCGAGGACCGTCAGGCCTTCGGGGCCCGCCGCGGCCCCGCCCTCGAGCACGAGGTCCATCTCGAGGCCGAAGAGGTCCAGTTCAAGACGGCCGAGCGGCATCTGCCATCCCTCTCACCGGTTCCGGCGTTCCCTTGCGGGCCACGAGGTAGGCCACGCCCAGGACGACCGCCTGCCCAGTATACGTGAAGAGGAAGATTCCGACGAGCGCCGCCGGCCCCACCTGCCTCAGACCGATTCCGGAGAGGGCGGTGAACAGCACGAGGAAGCCGAAGCCGACCGCCAACACGGTCCGCTCGCGCTGAAGCCCGTAGAGCACCATGGAAACGAACGCCGTGAGGAACATGCCCGGGAGCACCCAGACGAGCTTCCCGAGGAGATCCAGCACGCCGGCGTAGTCGGCCAGGGCCGCGACCCGGCCGAGCCACGCGCAAAGTCCCGTGACGAGCCCGGCAAGGACGACGCCGGCGACGACGTTGAACACGAGGCCGATCCTCACGATCCGCCGCCCGCCGGCCGGCGCGCGGCACACCCGGGGATAGAGCAGGCTGTTGTTGATGTACGTGAAGAACATGAGGCCGTTCACGACGAAGAACACGAGACCGAAGTCGGCCGCGAGCTCGAGCATGCCGAGCCCGGAGAGCCAGAAGTTCAAGATATGCCGGTAGGAGACCGCGGCGAGCGCGATGAGGACAAAGGGCGCCGAGGCCCGCGCCAGCGCCGCCACCGCGCGCCCGGCGACCGCAAGGCAGAGCCGATCGATGCGGCCGTGGATGAGCCCGAGCGACACGCTCACCAGCACGATCGTCTTCAAGACCTGCGCGAGGATCAGCGCGTGAAGGGAGCGGCCCAGCACCGCGAGCAGGACGCCGAAGGCGACGACGAGCACGGCGTAGGCGGCGGCGGTCGAGATCACGTGGTAGCGCACCCGGTTCCTGGCGATCAGCACGTTCGCGAGCGTGGCGTCGATGTCCTCCAGCAGGATGAAGAGCGCGATCAGGACGAGCGCGCCGCCGTCGCCGGCGTAGCCCATCGCCCAGAACGCCGCGACGAACGCGGCCGCGTACACGACGCCGAGCAGCCCGCGCAGCACGAGGAACGCGCCGAGCAGCGCCGCGAAGGGCTTCCGGGCGACGGCGATCTCCCGCACCAGGGCGGGCATCATGTTCAGCCCGGTAACGAGGACGAGCACGCTCGCGAGCGACATGCCGAAGAAGTAGAGCCCCAGCCGCTCGCGCTCGAGAAGCCGGTAGGCCACCGCCAGGACCAGGAACCCCGTCGCCCTGGTGAGCACGGCCGTGACGACGAGCACGAGGAAGCTCGCCCGGTGGCGCGGCACCCGGGGATCGGTCCCGCGCAGATCCGCGCCGGCGTCGGGCTCGATCATCAGACCCCCGGATGAAGGTAGAGCATCCCCCGCCGGAGCCCGCCGACGAGCCCGCCCGCCGTGCAGGCGACGTTCATGGCCGTGCCGACCGTGTAGTAGACGAGGATCTCGCGCAGGCTCCGGCCCGCGAGCACCGGGTTGCGCGCGTGCATCCCGAGGAGCGTCGCGGCGAGCAGCCCGACGAGGATCGACGCACCCACCCAGGCGGCGCACACCAGCGCGGCCACCAGCGCGAACAGGAGCAGTGCGAGCAGCGTGAAGTAGTTGACGAAGAGAAGCCCCCGCACGGGAAAGCGCCGCGCCCCGACCCAGCGCCGGTAGCTGAAGATCCGCGGCCGCGGATCCAGCGAGACGAAGAGCTCGAAGCGCGCCGCCTGGTGCTTGTGGAAGACCCGCGCCGCGCCGCGGCCATACCAGAACCACTGCCGCATCAGCGCCCAGAGCGAGCGCCGCGGCTCGTGGAAGCACGCGGCGGCCGGTTCGTAGAAGAGCCGCCAGCCCCGGTTGGCGACGCGCTTGCACATGTCGACGTCCTCCGAGGCGGTGCAGCCCTCGTCGTAGAAGCCGGCCTCCGCGAGCGCTTCCCGGCGCACGGCGAGGTTGCAGTTCGGGAAAAAGTGGATCAGCGTCGGATGGCGCACCTCGGGGAGCACGCCGGTCGCGTAGCAGTCGGTGATGATCGGGCTCAGCACGGCTCCGGCCCCTCCTGCAGCCGGTAGTAGGTGGAGACGGCGTCGTCGCGGTCGTTGCGGAAGTGGTGGATCGCGCCGCCGACGATCCCGATCGTCCGCGACTTCAGGAAGGCGTGCTCGAGCGCGGCGAGCCAGCCCGCCGTCGGCACCGCGTCGTCGTCGAGAAAGGCCAGGATCTCGCCGCGCGCCGCCCGGCTGCCGGCGTTTCGCGCGCGTGCCACCCCCAGCGCCGGCTCGAGGATGTAGCGGATCGGCCTGACCGCGCTCCAGCGCTCCACGACCTCGCGGGTCGCGTCGGTCGAGCCGTTGTCGACGACGAGGATCTCGTCGGGGGCACGGTCGACCCGGAGCATCGCCTCGAGGCAGCGCGACAGGTACGCGCAGCGGTTCCGGGTGATGACGACCGCCGAGATCGTGAGCCGCGCGCGGTCGGGAAGATCGTTCACCGCAGCCAGCCGCTCGAGCGACTCCCCGCGGTCGAGCGCGCCGAGAAACACGCGCACCAGTTCGTGGAGCTTCGGGAAGCAGGCGTGGATCCCGGCGCCGGCGCCGGCGAGCGCGCGCGCGTGCTCCGCCGCGACCTCATCGAGAAACGCCGGCGCGACCGGCGTGTGGGTCTTCAGGTAGGCGACGACCTCGGCGGAACTCGCCGGCAGCGCCGGGTCGGCGCGGTCCAGCTCGCGCGCGAGGATCAGCCGCTGCAGCGCCGTGAACACGAGCCTCGTGTGCATCGCCGTGTGGATGAGGTCGAGCTCGCCGGCGACGAACAGCCGCCGGATCTGCCGGAGATTCGTGGCGAGCTTGGCGCGAAGCCGCTCCCGGCAGGCGGGGCTCAGGCCCGCGAGGCGCGTCACGCCCCCCTCCCGCTGCGGCCGCGCCGCGCCGGGCCAGAGGTGCTCCTCCGTGCGGGGCGTATAGAGCCAGTGCTCCATCATCTCGCTGCTGACCGCGTGGATCAGGGCGGCGCCTGCCTCGACGAAGAGCATCGCCGTGTCGCGGAGCTCCTCCTCCTGGTAGCGCTTGAGTCGCCGCAGCGCGTCGATCCGGAGCGGCGCGGCAGGGACCAGGAGATAGGCCGGGCGATCCAGCCCGTCGCAGTCCGTGATGCTGGCGGTGATCGGCGGAACCGCGAGCCGGCGGAGCTCGAGCACGGGACCGAGCTCCGCGCGGAGCGACTGGAGGATGGCGGCGGCGCGCGGGTCGTCTGCGAGCTCGACCGGCGCGCTGTCCGGAGCCGCCACGCCGCCGGTCTCGTCGCGAGCGGCGCCGACGACCCGCGCGACGAGCGCCCGGAACAGATCGAGCAGCGCGTCGAGGTCCGTGTGCCGGCGGCGAAAGCGCTCGCGTCGCTCGCGCAGTAGCGCCTCGAGCACGGCGGCCTCGGCGGGCTTGAGCTGCGGCCGGATCTCCTCGAGCGCGCGGCCGCGCTCCGCCGCCGCCACCGCCGGCGCGCCGCCGCCCGTGGACTGGATGCGGCCGAGCTGCGCGACGTCGTCCATGGCCTTGAAGAGCGAGTACTTCTGCTGGACCTCCGTGAGCCGCCGCGAGCAGACGATGAGAATCGCCTTCTCCATCCAGTACTTCATCTTCCAGAGGATCGACTCCAGGCGCTCCGGCGCGGAGAGCGCCGGCAGCGCGAGGTCGGCGATCACGTCGCGCCCGTGGAGCAGGCGGTAGCGGCAAAACGCCGGGTCGAACAGGTGCTGGAGGATCGGAAACTCGGCGTGGCGGACCGGGAAGTCGTCCACGAAGTAGACCGCCCGCCGGTCCGCGCCGAGGACCGGGAACAGAAGCCGGAGCGCCGCGAAGCGCGTCTCGATCCGCTGCCGGACCGCATCGGACTCCCGCCCGCGCAGGAACACGACGAAGTCGATGTCGCTCACGCCCCAGAGCACCTCGTCGCCGCCGGCGAGCGAGCCCGCGAGATAGACCGCCTCGACGCCGGGCATGCGCCGGAGGCGCCAGACGGCGGCCCGGATCGCGAGCGCGTAGAATGCGCGGAGCGCGGGACGAAACGGGGCGAACTGGAGCCGGAGAAGCACGAAGACGGCGGCGCGCTTGAGCAGCATCCTCATCGGCCGCGCTCCGGGGTGCCGATCGGAAGGAGCCGCTCGCGGGCCGCCGCCGCCTCGATCCCGAGCGGCGCGGTGTCGTGGTAGAGGTTGTGCGTGGTGATCGCCGTCGTCGCGAGGAAGTACGCGACGAGCACGGCGGCCAGGGCGCGGCGGCGGGGCGACGCCGGATGCCCCCGACCCGCGAGCACCTCGTCGAGGAAGCGGGCGATCAGGAAGGACAGGAAGACCATGCACACCATCATCACGTAGCCGGCCGCGTACGCGTCCCGGAGCAGCAGCACGTACGGAAGATAGACGGCGCCGAGGCAGAAGAAAAGCGTGTCGCGCGCGGTGGCGCCGCGGCGGACCGCCCAGGCCGAGACGAGGACGGCCGGCAGGAGGCCGGTGCTGAAGAGCTTGAACGCGACCTCGCCTGAGGAGGAGTAGTGCGCCTGGATCTCGAGCGACCGGCGCAGGCAGTCGAGCCCGTGCCCGGCGGTGGCGAGGTTCAGCACCGCAAAGGGAAGCGCCATGCCCGCGGCCGACAGCAGCAGCGCCTTGCCGCGGCGGCGCCCCAGCAGGAACGCGGCGAATCCGACCCAGAACACGGCGGCGGTGAACTTGAACAGGAACGCGAGCCCCAGGAGGAACGACGCGGCGAACGGCCGGTCGGAGCGGACGTGCACGAGCACGCCGGCGGCGACCAGGACGGCGAACACCATGTCGTCCGGCTCGCCCGCGATCACGTTGAGGTTCGTGCCGGGGTAGAAGGCAAACAGAAAGAGGCCGGTCGCGAGGATGCCGGCGGGGTAGGCATCGCGACCCAGGCGCCACTGGAGCGCGAAGAGCGCGAGGAAGCAGGCGAGGTTGATCGCCTTGAGCCCGGCCACGCCCGTGAGCCCGTGGATCGAGATCCAGAGGATCGGCCCGAGGAGGGTCTTGCTGTTGATGACGAGCGGCCCGCTCTCGCCTCCGGCGAAGCCGGCTTCGAGCGCCGCGCGCCCGAACTGGAGCGCGATGCGGACATCCCCGTAGACCAGCTCGCCCGCGGCGAGAATGAAGGCAAGCTTGAACGCAGCCGACGCGGCGAGAATCGCCAGCACGGCACGGCCGCCGCTCCGCAGGTGCGCGTCTCTCTCGTCCATCGTGAGTCCATCGTCGTCGGGAACCGGCGGCGGCGCCGCCCCGTCCCACGCAACCGCATCGTGACCGCCGGCAGCGCGATCGGGCCGGGCCGGAGGGCCCGGGGTCCCGAGGGAGCATCTTCGGCGATCGGCGGGGTCGGATCAACGGGCGAGTGCCCGATTGTGGCGAGTCGGGCGCGCCAGCCGCGCGGCGCACTGTTTCGAGCGCCCGAGATGTCCTAATCCTACGCTCGCGGGCCGGGAACGTGTGCGACGGCCACGGTCCGGGCGGGCGGTGACCCGCGGTCCCGGACGGAGACGCAGGCGGCCATGGACGAAGCCACGCTGATCCAGAAGCTCCGTCTCATCGAGGCGCTTCACGCGGGAGCGGCCACCGACGGCGAGCGGAGCGCCGCCGAGCACGCGAGACGCCGCATCCTGGAACGGCTCGCCTCCTTCGAGAAGGCGGATCCGCCGATCGAGCACACCTTCACGATGAGCGACGTCTGGTCGCAGCGGCTCTTCCTCGCCCTGCTCCGCCGCTACGGACTCGCTCCCTATCGATACAAGCGCCAGCGCCGCACCACGGTCAATACGAAGGTCTCCCGCCGGTTCCTGGACGAGACGCTCTGGCCGGAGTTCATCGACCTCTTGCAGACGCTGAGGGCCTACCTGTCGAGCGTGACCGACCGGGTCGTGTCCAACGTGATCCACGGCGACACCTCGGACGCGAGCGTCGTGGACGATATCCCCAAGCTCCCGGGCACCCCCTGATCTCCTCGAGCGTCGCGATGGCCCGTGGCCGCTTCGAACCGGAGAGCCATTGCGGCGCGCCGGGCGAGCGCGGTCGGTCACTCGATGCCGACGTCCTCGAGCGTCTCGGCCGTGGCGAAGCGATCTAGCCAGCCACTGAGCCTCTCGAGGTCCGCCGCGGACTCGATGACCGCGATCGTCTCCCCCGGCACCTCGCCGAACCGGCGGCGAAGCTGCCGCATCA
>JAFGQW010000282.1 GCA_016935485.1 Planctomycetota bacterium
GATGGGGTCAGGCACCGAGAACTTGCAGGAAGGTCGAGCGTGCGGGTGCGGGTGTCGCGCGCGGAGTGCGCGCGCTGAGGTGGCGCGGGCGAATTGCGCCCGCGAGGCGCCCGCGGGGAGCTACAAGCGAGGGCGAGCGATGCTGAAGGCGGCGATGGTCATGCCGTCCCAGATGGCACCGGCAGCGATCATCGCCGCCACCTCGTCGACGCGGCGGGACATCACCTCGATCGCCTCGGTGGCCTCGGGCGCGGCACCGACGCGCCGCAGCTCGCGCGCCAGGTAGACGTGGCACATCTCGTCGGCAACCCCGTTGTACGGGGCAAAGGCTCCGATGCGCTCCAGCCGCCCGGCCTCGAGCCCGGCCTCCTCGCGGAGCTCCTTCACGGCGTTCTTGTCGGGATCGCCGCCCACCGGCACGCCGCCGCAAGGAAACTCCTCGCTGTCGCGGTCCATCAGGTAGCGGCGCTGGCGGACCAGCACGAGCCGCCCGCTGTCCTCCACCGGCACGAGCATCGTGGAGCCGCCGGTGCGCACGAAGTAGTAGTCGGCCACGCTCCCGTCCGGCAGGCGGTAGCGGTCGTGCACCAGGTGCCAGTACGGGCACCGAAACGGCGTCTCGCGGGACAGCGTCTCGTAGGGCGAGGAGCGCTTCGGGGGACCGGTCATCACACGTCGCCGAGGAAGGGGCCCGTCGAGTTGACGAACACCCGCCACTGGCGGCCCACCTCGCGGAGGTTCACGCCGTCGAAAGCCTCGCGGAAGTACCTGAGCCCGGTCTTGCCGTCGAGCTCCAGGCCCACGTACCGGCACAGGTTCGGCCGGTACTCGCCGTCCTTGTGGTGCCACAGGAAGTAGAACAGCGACCAGGCCTGGGCGTAGAACAGCGCGCCGCACGCGGCGCGCTCGTCCTCGTTCTCGCCGGCCTTGCGCTGGCAGGCCGCATCGAGGGCGCGCTTGTCCGGGATCTGGAGGAGCTCCTCGTACGGGAACCAGTGGTTCTGCTTGGCCCACTTCAAGTGCTTCATCCGCTGGGGCAGCTTCTCCCGGAACGTGTACTCGTACGAGCGCTCGCCACCCTCGTTGGTGTAGGCTTTCCGGCTCGTTCCGGAGAAGAACTCCGCGATGCCCTCCTGGAAGAAGTGGAGCTGGCAGTGCGTCCGCGAGGGGGTGTAGAACCAGACGAGCTGGTGCACCAGCTCGTGGACCATCTTGTTCAGGTTGAACTTCTCGGAGCCCTCGCCCTCGCCCTCGAAGTAGACGATCCGGTTGGTGCTGGGCATGAAGTAGGCGGCGGCGCCCTTGGGGATCTCCTGGCCCATGGACAGGTGGTAGCGGTCGAAGCTCAGCCGGTCCTCGAAGTAGACGATCGGCAGCACCGACGCCGCGCCCCGGAACTGCACCTCCGCGAGCGGTTTCAGACCGAGCTCCTTGAAGGTCTCTGCGAAGTCCGCCGCCGCGGCCTGCAGCATCTCGCCCAGGATCCGGGCCTTGAACGCGTCGGTCGACGGATTCATCTTCTGCTTGGCGATGAGGAACGGCTGGTAGCGGGTGAACTCGAAGTCGAAGGGCCGGAGGTACTTGTCGGCCCGCATTTCCATGACCAGGGACTCGGCCGCCTTGTACCAGGGGTCCGCGTCGAGGCGATCGGCATGCCGGCGGGCCTTCTCCTCGGCTTCCCGGACGAGCTTCATCTCCGCGTCGGTCAGCCACTTGAGCTCGGCGTACTTCTCGAGTTCGCCCTCGTAGCGGGTGTAGCCGAGCTTGCGGCGGGCCCCGGCATGATCGGGGTCCACCTGGTGGATGATGTACTTGTAGAGCTTCTCGGCGCGGTTCTGGTCGGCCTCGTAGCCCTGGTCCTCGCACCAGGCCGCCAGGGCGAACCAGTCGTCCGCATGGCCCGAGGCGAGCGCCGTGGTGCGGAGCTCGTCGTAGCGGGCGCGGAGCGCGGCGGGATCGGCCTTCGGCCGTTCCGCGGGTGGCGCCGCACCGGCGTCCGCGGCCAGGGTGCCGCTCTCGCTTTGCGGCGGGGTCGCGCCGCCGCGATTCACGAGGATCACCACGGCAACGATGCCGACGACGGCCACGGCCCCGAGCAGCACGAGCAGCTTGATGGGGCTCACCGACGGCCGACCACTTCCGGGGGCCGGTCGGGCCGAACGCCGCGTCGCGGGCCGGGGCCGGCGCGCGGCCGGTGCGGTCCGCGGGCCGGGCACGGGCACGGTCACCGTCGCCGCGCAAGCCTCGCAGGAAAACGTGGAGCCGGGCTCGATGCCCGTGACGTCGAAGATCGCGCCGCAACCCTCGCAGCGGACCTGGCTCTGGCCTGGTGCCGGCATGGCTCGCCTCTGTCTCGCTTCTCCGGATCTGCGGGATCCGGACACGGCCCGGGATCCCCGTGGAACAAGGCTAATACAAGCCGATCCGCGAGGGTAGCGCTGGCCGGTTCGCGCGCCGCAGGCGCCCGGGTGTCCACACGGGGCGGCGCCTGTGCTATGGTCTGGGGTGGGGCGGCATCGCCGCCCGGCCTTGGCGGGTGATCGGT
Organism: Planctomycetota bacterium; assembly: GCA_016935485.1. GTDB lineage: Bacteria > Planctomycetota > JAFGQW01 > JAFGQW01 > JAFGQW01 > JAFGQW01. The sequence goes on from JAFGQW010000282.1 coordinate 2,546, forward strand.
GCGTCATCCGCGCGAGCGACCGGCGAGAGAGGAGCGACGCGAATGCAGGGGATCCGGCGGGTGCGTACTTCGGCAGCCGGAGCGGCGCTGGTTCTGCTGCTTGCGGTGGCGCTCGAATCCCAGGCGCGTGCCGAAACGGAGCGGCCCGGGCCGGTGCAGGTGGGGCAGCCGGCGCCGGACTTCACGCTGGAGGATATCGCCGGCCGTCGCCACCAGCTCAGCCAGCTCAAGGGCGACCCGGTCGGCGGCCGCGAGGGCCACGTCGTGGTGCTGGCGTGGTGGTCGGCCACGGGGCC
>JAFGQW010000283.1 GCA_016935485.1 Planctomycetota bacterium
AGCTGGGCGATCGCCGCCTGCATCTCGCCCACGGAACCGCCGGAGAGGATGCCCCTGAGGAACGCCAGGCGCTCCTCCTCCGGCTCCAGCACCCCGGCGATGAAGGCGACGAGCTGGACGCGCAGATCCTCGCTGGCGATCCGCGGCAGTCGGAGCCGCAGCGCATCGATCTCGGCCGGGGTGAAGCTGACGCCGCGCTGCGTCAGCGCGTGCAGGGCGCGGCGTGCCGCGATTCCCACCGCCGGGCGCTCGTCGTCGAGCTGACGGACGACCCAGCTCTTGTCCGGGGACGCCGCGTCGCTGCCATAGAAGTGGATCAGCTCGACGAGCACCTCTTCGGGCGGGCCCATCTCCGCATCGACCGCGGCGAAGAGCTGCTCGTACTCGAGAGCGGAGGCCTTCGCGAGCTTCGCCCAGCCCCGCGCCGCCTCCAGACGCACGCGGGCCGGCAGATGCGCGCTGCGCACGATCCGCTCCAGCTCCGGCGCCGATCCGCCGCCGCGGCTCACCAGCGCCCGGAGGGCGGCCGCGCGCTCGAGCGGCTCCGTGCTCTCCGCAAGCGCGATGCGGCGAACTCGCTCCAGCACGTCCGCGGGAAGAGGCCGCACGCTGTAGAAGCGGTCCCCAAGAGATCCGAGCGCTCTCCTGCGAACGATCGTATCTGCATCCCCTATCGCACGCGTCAAGAAGCGTTCGATTCTCGTGTCCTTTACCGAGACCAGCATGTTGATCGCTAGCACCCGCACCTCGCGATCGCTGCGGGGATCGAGCAGATAGCGGCCCACCGTCTCGATGGCCTCGGGCATCGCCCGCAGCACCTCGGTCTCAACCGCGAGGAGCGCCTCCTCCGCGCGCCGGCGCTCGCTCCGCAGCGCGAGTTCCGCCTGCCGCTCGGCGGCAATCGGAACGGCCAGCCGCGCGAGCGCATCCGCCGCCCCGTGGGCGGCCACCGGATCGGCCTCCTTCGCCGCGAGCGCCTGGAGCTGCGGCGCCGCGTGCGCCACGCCGAGCCGGCCCAGCCCGCGCGCGGCCAGCTCCCGCACGGCGGCGTCGGCATCGGCAAGGAACGCCGCGAGCATCCCCCCGGCGTCCGCCCCGCCGCTACGAATGACGGCCTGCACGACCTCCCGGCGGAACGTCGGCGAGACCTGTGGCTCGCGGGCCGTTGCAGCCGCCTGGCGCACGATCGCCTCCAGCCCGAGTCGCCCGCCCGCGATCACCGCCGTCACGCGCTTGTCCTCGTCGTCGCCGCGGATCGTATCGGCGAGACTTGCCGCAAGCGGCGCGGAAGGCGCCAGCCGGAGGGACGAGCGCCCCGGCGCCTGCCCGGCCGCCTCGAGCTGGCGCGCCAGGCGCCGGATCTCGTAGGCCGACAGCGCGCAGGGCGGCCCCCCCGGCACGAAGGCGCGCGACTCGCCCGTGGCGACCCGCGTCTCCCGCTCTCCGGTCCGTACCCGGGCCGTGCCGCGGAGCGACCACACCACCAGATCGGTGGTCGCCGCCGGCGCTGCGACGACACGGCGGGCGTCCAGGCAGGCATCCGGCCGACTGAGCTCGAGGAAGAACTCGCCGCCTTCGTCCATTTCCACGCGCCCAAGCGGCGTGTCGAGCGCGACCGGAGCACTGTCCGCGGGGCGCACGAGGGCATGCCCCCACCCGAGGTGCGGTCCGGCGGCGAGCGGCTCGAACGCGGCGTCGTCCGAGATCAGGACCGTGCCCCCGTCGCCGAGACGGAGTTGCGCGTGGCTTCCCGGCGGCACGTAGAGCGCCCTGCCGATGCCCAGCGCAACCGGGCGGTCCGCCACCCGCCAGTCCGCCGCCGCGGACACGCGCCAGGCGACCGCCGGATCCCAGCGCTCCAGCCGGGCTTCCGGCGTTCCGCCCAGGAAGAGCCACCCGAGCACCGCGCACACGAGGACGGCGGCCGCCGCCAGCGCGGGCGCGCCGAACAGGCGGCGCAGCCGCCCGCGCGGCCGCCACGCAACCGGCTGCAGTTCCGGTTCCGCCTGGCGGGCCGGCAATCCCGGTCGCACGGGCAGCCTCGCCATCACCCGTTCGGCGAGGCTCGAGGACAGGAGGGCGGCCGGCACGCGGCTGAACTCCGCCACGAACAGGTGCAGCAGCTCGTCATGCGAGCGCAGGAACTCCCGGCAGGCAGGACAGTCCGCGAGGTGGCGCGACACGGCCGCATCCTCCCCGGGAAGCAGCGCGCGCTCGCTTCGCTCGGCGATCAGCCGCTGGATGTCCTCGCAGCCGTGTTCCACGTTTTCCTTCAGCCCGACGTGCGGGCGATTCTCTCGAACCGGTCGACCAGTTCCTTCTTGGCTCGATAGAGCCGCATCTTGACGTTGAACTCGCTGATCCCCAGCATCTCGGCGATCTCGTTGCGGCGCAGATTCTGCAGGTAGCGCGCCGACAGCACGGCCCGGTGCTCGGGATTCATCTGATCCAGCACCTGCCGGAGCCGTTGAACCCGTTCCTCGGCCTCCTCGAACCGATCGGCGTCCTCCATGGAGCGCTGGCCCGAGACCCCCGCGCGCCGCTTGACGGCCTCGTCCTCCACCAGGGACTGCATCGGCCGCTCCCTTTGCCGGCGCAGGTGGTCGACGTGGATGTGATGCGCGATTCCAAAGAGCCAGCTCCGGAAACTGCCCCCCGTCTTGAAGTTCTCCAGCGAGGACAGCGCCCGGACGAACACCTCCTGGGCCAGGTCCTCGGTCGTGCTCGTGCTGCCGGTCAACCCGTACAGAAACGAAACCAGCGGGCTCTGGTAACGCTCGACCAACTCGCGGGTTGCGTCGGCGTCCCCCGCCTTGGCTTTCCGGATGATCGTATCCTCTTCGCGCGCCACGTGGCTTCCCGGGGCCGGATCCGCCGGCGGATGGGCTGCCGGCGAGCGGCGGCCGATCCGCGCGGCCCGAGCTTCTCTGCAAGACGCAGAAGAGGACTCATTCTATAGAAAGCACGCGACAGTTCGATCCGGTGCAGCAAACGGCTACAGAAAAACCAAAGAAAATGCGGCGGCCGGAGGTCGGCCGCCGCCGCAGCGCGTCTCAGGCAGAGATCAGGACTTCGTCTCGCCGGATTCCAGGAGCTTGAGGATCCGCATGTTGCCGAGCGCCTTGCGCACCCGGTGCCCGGCCGGGCCGGTGTCGGCAGCGGCCGCCGCTAGCCTGGCGCGGCAGGCCTCGAGCGTCCGGCGCGCCTCCTCGACCTTGCCCTCCCGGTGGAGACTGCACGCGATCCAGTCGTACGACTCGACCACCAGCGCATGCCGCTTCGGGAACCGCTCGGCACGGGCCTTCCACACCTCCCGCGCGCCCTGCTGGTCTCCGAGCTGTGCCTTGCACTTGCCGATCCAGCCCATGGCCTCGGCCGCCTCGGTCTCGGCCTTCGGGCCGGCGCCGAGAACCGCCTCGTACTCCTTGATCGCATCGGCGAAGCTCCGCGCCCGGCGGTAGATGTGGCCCAGCAGGTTGTGGGCGCGAGCCTTGACCAGGTCCTCGGCCTGCATCTGGAAGACGCGGTTGAGGCAGCCGACGGCCTTGTCCCGATCCCGGAGCACCTCGTGGATCTCGGCCGCCTGGTAAAGCGCCAGGCCCGCCGTGGCCTGCTCCTCCGGGAAGTAGCGTGCCACGGCCTCGAACGCCGCCGCCGCCCGCTGCTGGGCCGCCCGGCGCTCCTCGCCCTTCTGGCCCGTCACCTGCTTCTGGAGCAGCGCGGCGGCCGCATACTGCGCCTTGACGTCAGCCTCCTTCTGCACGGCCTCCTCGTCTCCCGCCCGCGCGGCGGGCAAGACGAGCGCCAGCAAGGCGAGCGCCGCCAGGAGTGTCGTCAACGTCTGTCTCATGGTACCTTGTCCTTTCCTGGATCGAGAAGCGGAGCCGTCCGTGCTGTCGCCGTCCCACTTTCCGCCGCAGCCCGGGCCATCCGGCTCCGCAAGCGACGGCGGGCCCGGTGGAGGTAGGTCTTCACGCAGGAAATGCTGCACTCGAGCTCGGCGGCGATTTCGCGGTAGGTCATGCCCTCGAGACCCCGCAGGAGGAGCGCCGCCGCGTGCCTCGGCTTGAGCCGGGCGATCTCCTCGACTAGCAACGGCAGGCAGCACTCCTCGTCGGCGCCGTCCTGGCCGTACGGGGCGAACGCGTCCGGCAGCTCGTGCAGGAGCGGCTGCTGCGTCTGGCGAAGCAGACACTCGCGCCGGATCCAGTCCACCGACGCACAGTACGTGATCTGCAGCAGCCAAGGACGGAAGCTCTCGGCCCGGCGCAGGTGCGGCAGCGACCGGAAGGCGCGGACAATCACCTCCTGGTAGAGGGCCTCCACGTCGGGCGCGCCCCAGGCGTGCCGCCGGAGCACGCCGAGGATCTCCGGCCGTGCGCGCCGCATCAGCTCGCTGAACGCGTCGGAATGGCCGGCGAGCGTGGCGCCGATCAGGCGCCCGGAGTCCCAGGTCGCGGGACCAGAACTGTCGATCATCGATGCCGCCCGAAACGTGCGGCGGGTGCGCACGCACAAGGTCGGGCAGCGTTCAGGCGGGTTGCAGGGGAATTGGGTTTTTTCGAAAAAACCGGCGGCGGCCGGCGGAGGTGGGGCGAAAGATCCCGGAAATCAGCACGGGCCGGCGTAGCCGGCCCGTCGGTGTTGGCGCGCGCGGGGCGGCGCGAGGCCCTTACTTGTTCAGCTCTTCCTGAGCCAGCTTGGCCCAGGAGGAACCCGGGTGGGCACGGACGATCTCCCGGTAGAGATCGCGCGCGTAGACGCGGTTGTACGTGCCCCCCTCTTTCTGCTGGAGGAGGACGAAACACTTCGCCGCATAGTACATCGCGCGCACGGCGACCTCGCGTTCCACCCGGTCGGCGTACTTGTCCGCCAGCACGACCGCCCGCAGGAAGTAGTCGCGGGCCTTCGTGAAGACCTTCGGGTCGGCCTCGCGGATGCCCTTGAACAGACTCTCGCCGATGCCGCAGTACGCCGCGGCCTTGATGCCGTAGTCCCGTTCTCCGGCCGACTTGCGCACGCTCTCGAAGTACTCCAGTGCCTTCGCCGGGTCGCGCTTGAGCAGGTTGATCCCGATCAGGATCCGGGCCTTGTTGGCCACGGCGCGGTTGGTGCCGCCCGCTTCGCGCGCGAGCCTCTCGGCGTCGGCGTCGATGCTCTCGCCCTTGAGATCCCGCAGGCGGAGCAGCTCGTAGCGCAGATCATACTCCAGCGCTTCGTCCAGGCGGTTCTTCTTGATGAGGCGCTCGAACTCGCCCGCCGTGCTGACGATGGTTTCCTCGCCGGCCGCGCCCTGCCCGCTGAACGTGCACCGGATGATGCCCAGGTAGGCGTCGGGCACGAAACGCGTGGTGGGCACGGCCTTGAGCAGGGCCCGGTACGCTTCCACCGCCTCGTCGTACTGCCCCATCCTCATGTGGCAGAGCGCGATGCGGTAGCGCGCATTGGCCTCCACCCAGTGGTAGCCCTTGCCGCGCTCCACCGCCGCCTCGAACTCGCTCAGCGCTCGGCCCCACTCCTGCTCGTCGTAGGTCAGCAGCGCGCTCTCGTAGGCCTCGGGCATGCGCTTGTACTTGATCTCCTCCACTTCCCCGGCAGGGATCTTGAGAACGTTGGCGATCCCCTCCATCCGGTACTCGATCTCGCTGTAGGTCTCCTTGACCACCTGGATCTCGCGACCTCCGGCCCGGGGCAGCGTGGTGCCGTCGGTCTTCACGATGATGTCCTGTCCCGGGGTGGCCGGGGCGAGCAGCGCCGCCAGCACGACGGCAGCAGCAAACGCGGGTCGCTTCATGGAGGAGGCTCCCTTTCTTTCCTGTCGGGGCGGTGCGTCGCGTCCCGAACCGGTTGTAGCCGCGAGAGAAGCCGCGCAGCGTGACACGGACCGGACCGGCGACTGGCGAGCGGGACACCGCCGGTGTGTCGCCACCGTCAAGAGGCCCGCGGTCGGACCTTCCGAGGCTCCCGAGTCAGCGGGGAGGAATTGTATTTCCGCACCCGGCGATCGTCAACCAGGGCCCGGAGACGACCCGCCTCGGCCGCCCCCGGCAGAGAAACGCTAACGACATGCAGCGGCGGAGGTTCGGATCGAAACGCGCGGGCCGCGAAACGCCGTCAGGAAGCCGGGGGCGAGAGGAGCTCGCCCGCCGCCCCACACGCCTCCCTCCCGCCGCCCTCCGCGGGCCGGCCGGCGCCACAGGAGGCGCGCATCAGAAGCTGAGCTGGGTGTAGACGTTCACCCGGACCATGGTGCCGAGGCCCTCGTCTACCCACCGCGTGGACCAGTACATCGCCTCGATGCCCGTGCGGAACCCGCCGCCCCAGTCCTGGATGGCGCCCAGGTAGTAGGTGAGATTCCGGGTCCGGTGGGCCAGCCCCGAACTCAGATCCCGGTTGTAGGGGTTATCGATGGCGGCGCCCGCCACGAGCTTGTGCACCTTCGTGACCTGGCAGCCCAGCTCGGTCCACCCGCCGTAGCTCCGGATCTCGTCGCCGTCGGCCGTGTTCACGGCCTGGCCGATGCCGCCCCGGACATCGCTCAGCGCCTGCCCGATCCAGGCCTCGCCCTTGATCGAGAACACGTTGCCCAGCGGAACCGTGCAGTCGATGCCGACGGCAAGCGCATGGAAATCGTTGTCGCCGTTGAAGCGCTGGTCGGTCTCGAGCGCAGCGGCGGCACTCCACAGACCGAACGCCAGCCCGGCCTTGGTTTTCCATCCGGCACGGAGCTGGACCTGCGGCAGGCCGGAATCGAACCCGTCGAGGTCGGTGGAGGTGTAGCGCGACCGAGTGTCCAGGTCCTGGCCGTCCACCGCGCCGGTCAGCCCCAGCCCGCCACGGACCTCGAACTTCACGTCCTCGCCGGTCTCGAAGCCGACGACCGCCTGCGGCCGGCGGTCGCCGAGGTTGCCGACGTTCCACAGCAGGCCGGACAGGAGCACGCTGGGGTTGAGCGGTGCGATCACGTCCCAGTCCTGGCCCAGCCGCACCGACCATTTCCCCCAATCGACGTCCATGTAGGCCAGCCGGATGCGGGGAGCAGTCCGCGACTCGACCGTGCCCGCCTGGTAGTTGGCGAAGTCGATCTCGACGCAGCCGGTCAGGTGGGCCCCGATCGCCTCGCCGGCATCGAGATTCACGCCCAGCCGCGTCCACCGCGCCTGCATCGCGAAGCTGTCGTCCTGCTTTCGCGCCACGGTGCCGTCCTCGGGAAGCGCCCACATGACGAACAGGTCGTTCGGAGCCGGGCGGGCGGAGCCGTAATGCCCGTCGAGGCGGAGGAACCCGTAGAACTGCATCCGGTTGCCCGACTTCAGGAGATCCTTCCAGCTCACGGCGTCTTCTGCCGGCGCGCGCCGCTCCAGGGCCCGCTCGACGGCGAGCTCCAGCTCGCTCGCTTCCGGGGCCGCAGCCGGAGCCTCGCCGGGCGCGAGCCGCTCGAGCCGCTCGCGGAGCCTCGCGTTGTCCAGCTCGGTCTGCTGCAACCGCTCCTCCAGCTTCTTCAGCCGCTCCTCGACCGGGCTCTCCTGGGCCGGGGAGAACATCGCCCCCCATGCCAGCACCACGGCAATCGTCGTCGCGATCAGGGATTTCATGGGCCTTCTTCCGCTCATTGGTCCGGAGAAATGCGGGCCACTCCAGCACTCGGCGCCCGCGATTCGGCAGGAGAGCTTACGTGTGCGCAGGTGCCCGGTCAAGGGCGGCAACCGTGGCGCGGCGACCGCCGGCGGCGAGCCGACCGTACCGCGCGGGGACGGCCGCCTACTCGCGCTGCTTGAGCTCCTCGCGCGCGTGGACGGTCTTCTTGAGCTCCTCGTAGTCGAACTTCGCCTCCTTGTCGAAGGTGGGGCTCCTTGGGTTGTGACAGGTCTTGCACAGGCCGACTTCCATGCGGGTCAAACCCGCCTTGTAGAGCTCCTCCACCTTGTACTTCCGCTTGGTACGATGGATCTCCTGGAAGACCTTGTCGGTCTCGCTGCCGGCGCCGTGGCAGGATTCGCAGCCGACGCCCGCCATCTCCTTCGCCTTCTTCTCGGCCTTCTTGTCGCCCGGCTTCGGGACGGCGTAACCGCCCTTCCTGTCCAGCCCGGTCACGTGGCACTCGAGACAGCCCTTGTCCCGGGTGTAGTCCCGGTCCGGGTCGAGCCCGTGCCTGGCCTTCGCCGCCGTCGCCTGACCCGGCCTCAAGGAGTCCAGCGCCTTGCCGTGCTTGCCGCTCTCCCAGCTCTTGAAGATCTTGAGGTGGCAGACCCGGCACTTGCCGGTGCCCACGAACTCGTACTTCTCCGCGGCGGGACCTCCCGGGACGACGTCCTGTGCCCAGGCGAGCGCAGCGGCGGGGTTCCCCAACGCCGCCGGCGGCTGGGCGAGCCACAGAACGGCGAGCGCGGTGATCGCAGGCCCTGCCAGAGTGGCGGCCAGGCGAAGCTTCATGATTCGCTCCTTTCGATGCCATCATGGACGACCGAAGGCCGGGGCCGGCGTCACGCCTGCGGCACGCGCCCGGCCGCCCCGACGCTGCTGCCAGTATAGAGGGCGCCGGCCGATGAACCAGAGAACCGCGCCAAGTTCGCGCGGCGCCGCGGTCGTCGGCGCACGCGTGGCGCGGCCCGCCCCGCCGCCTGGCGGGCCCGGAAAGGGCTCGAAAACCCGCACCGCCTGGGTTACTTCTGAGCCCGGCCCGGGAGGACATCGCGCCGGAATCGGCCCGGACCCGGGCCGCCGCGCCGCCGAGGAGGACATGCACCCGATCCGATCCGCGCTTCGCGTCGCGGGCTCGCTCTGGTTTGCGGCCGTGCTGCTCGTGCTGCTGATGGTGGCGATGGGCAGCGCCACGGTATTCGAGCAGCGCCACGGCAGCGAGCGGGCGCTGGCCGAGTTCTACCGCGCCGCCTGGTTTCGCGTCCTGCTCGTGCTGGTAGCCGTCAACGCGGCCGCGGCGCTGGCCGCGTGCTGGCCCTTTCACCGCCGGCAGATCGGGTTCCTGCTCACCCACGGCGGGATCCTGGTCGTGCTCGCCGGCACGCTCGCCACCCGCCACTTCGCCGTCCAGGGCCAGGTCGTGATCGCCGAGGGCGAGACGGCCGAAGCGCTGGTCACCGCGGATCCGGTGCTCGCGATCGAGGACGTGAGCCGCGGACGCACCGCGCGGATCATGCTCGATCCCGGCGTCTTCACCGGATTCCGGGCAGTGGTGAGCCCGGTGTCCGTCCCGCTCGAGCTCGGGCCGATCCGCCGGGTCGAGGTGCTCCGCTACCTTCCCGCCCGGGTGGGGCCGCAGGCCGACGCCCGCGCCGCCGCCGGTCCCGCCGTCGAGGTCCGGCTCATCGCGGACGCGGAAAGCCCCGGGGTGTGGCTCCGCAAGCACGAGCCGCGTCGGCTCGAGGTCGCCGGCGCGCAGCTGGAGCTCCGGTTCGAGAATCGGACCGTGCCGCTCGGCTTCGAGCTGGAGCTGAGGCAGTTTCGGATCGGCTACTACCCCGGCCGGACGCGGCCCCGCTCGTTCGAGAGCCACGTCACCGTGCGGGATCGCGGCGCGGACCTCGTCGCCGACCGGGTCATTCGCATGAACCACCCTCTCTCCCACGGCGGCTACACGTTCTACCAGTCGAGCTACCGCGAGACGCCGACCGGAAACGTCAACTTCCTCAGCGTCTCCCGCGATCCCGGCCAGCCGATCGTGTTCGCCGGCTACCTTCTCACGATTCTCGGCCTGCTCTGGGTCCTGGTCTTGAGGATGCGGGACCCGGCGCGGGCGGCCCGGCACTGAACGGACTCCGATGCAGGTTGCGATGGAACGTCTGCGCCTTGCCCTCCTGCTGCTGTCGGCGCTCGCCGCGCCGGCGACGGCGCAGTTCGGGCTCGACTTCGCGCGGCTGCGCGCGATCGTGGTCGAGCACGGCGGCCGGTGGCAGCCGCTCGACACGCTGGCCCACGATCTCGTGCGGGAGGTGACCGGAACGCAGCGATTCCGTGGCGCCGACCCGGTGTTCTGGCTCCTCCGCTGGACCACGGATCCCGCAAGCGAAGTGCGCGAGCGGCTCATCCCGATCCGCAGTGCGGCGCTGCGCCGGGAGCTCGGGCTTCCCGCCGACCGGACCGTGTACTGCCCCGCGGAACTGCTGGACCACGACCGGCTGCACGAGCTTCTCGAGGAGCTCAGGCGCGGCGGTCCGGCGCGGCCGCCCGAGTGGCTCGCCGCCAAGCTCGGCGAGATCCAGGACCGGCTGGACACGTTGCAACACATCCTCGACGGCGAGGCCATCCGGCCGATTCCGGACCCCGGGGACGCGCTGGCTCCCTGGCGCTCGATCGCCTGGGCGCGCGGCAGCGCGGACCCGCAGCTCGAGCCCGTCGTGGCGGCGTGGGACCGGCTCGCGGACGCGTTCCGGACAAGCGAAGCCTCGGCCTTCTCCGAGGCTTCCGCGGCGCTCGCCGCCGCGCTGGCGGTGCTCCCCGGCCGGAGCGGACCCCCTGCGGAGCTCATCGCGGCCGAGCTCCGCTACAACGCGCTCCAGCCCTTCACGCTGGCCTGGCAGGGGATGGCGCTAGCGTTCCTCGTGGCGATCGGCGCGATGGGCGTGCGGCGCCGGTGGCTCGACTTCGCGGGCATGGCGGTGACGGTTCTCGTCCTCGGGCTGATGATCTACGGGCTCTCGCTCCGGGGGGCCATGGCCGGCGAGATCCCGGCGACGAACATGTACGAGTCGCTGCTGTGGATCGGGATCGGCATGGCCGGTTTCGGCGTGCTCGCGCCGCTGCTGTTCCGCCAGCGGCTCGTGGCGCCGGTCGCCGTGCTGGTGGGGTGGCTCGCGCTGTTTCTTGCCGACCATGTGGGCCTCGATCCCTTCGTGCGTCCGATCGTCCCCGTGCTGCGGGACACCGTCTGGATGACGCTCCACGTGCCAGTCATCATGATCTCCTACGCCATCCTCGCCCTCGGCGTGGTCGTGGCCCACCTCCTCGTGGTGCTGGTGGCGCTCGCACCGCGCCGCCCGCCGCTGGCCGACTTCCTGGACCGCGCGCACGCTTGGTTCATCCACGTGGGCTCGATCCTGCTGTTCGTCGGCATCGCGACCGGCAGCATGTGGGCCGCGTCCTCGTGGGGGCGCTACTGGGGCTGGGACCCCAAGGAGGTGTGGTCGCTGGTGGCGTTTCTCGGGTACATGGCGATCATGCACGTGCGCGTCAGCCGGGAGCAGGTGCCCGGCTGGGCGCGCGGTGCGGCGGCGCTGCTCGCGATCCTCGTGTTCGCGGCGGTCTTGCCCCGCATGGCGCCGATCTCCGCGCTCGTGGCCGTCTGCTATGCCGCCACCGCGCTGGCGGCGGCCTTCCTCGTGCTGGCCCGGGGGCCGTTCGCCCTGGCGGTCAAGAGCATTCTCGCCTTCTGGCTCATCATCATGACCTACGTGGGCGTGAACTTCATCCTGGGCATGGGGCTCCACAGCTACGGGTTCGGCAGGGGTGCGGTGGCGGCCTGGGTCGTGCGGCTCGGGATCGCGGATCTGGTGCTCGTCGCGGCGTGCTGCGGGATCCACCTGCTGCGGGAGCGGCGGGCGGCGGAGCCGCCGGCGCCGGCCTAAGGGCCTGCACAAGAATAACTTCCCGGGTTTCGCCGCGAGGTTCTTGTTCAGGTTCGTGTTGCGGGAAGCCGGTTCGAATCAGCGATTCCACCGGCTTTCCGCGGCGCGGACCTGGGCAAGAAGATCCGCGAAAATGGGAAGTGATTCTTGCGCGGGCCCTAAGGACCCGCGTTGCGCGCTGCGGGCGAACCCCGCGCCATGCAGAAATGTGGTGCCAACTTCGGTCGAGATTGGCCCCGAATCGCCCCAACGAGGCCATCCGCGGGCCAACCCCTGCAAGTTCAGCTTACGAACCGCCGGCCAGCTTGTTCGCCACGCTCTCCACCTTCTCGGCCATCGTCTGGTCGCGGTCGGTCCGCGTGCCCACGCGGATCGTGGTGGAGATGCGCGGGACGCCCATCGCGTGCACCACTTCGTGACAGCGCTTGACCGCGGCGAAGACGGCGTCCCACTCGCCTTCGACATTGGTGCCGTAGGCGTGCAGGTGGGTGTTCAGGCCGGCTTCCTTGAGAACGCGCTCGCAGGCCGCCACGTACTTGGATACCGAGAGCCCCACGCCCAGCGGCACGACGCACAGATCCAGGATCACCTTCATGGCTTGCCTCCGTCGGGCTCCTCGCCGGCGCGGGCCGCGGCCCGGTTCCGGTCTGCGCGGCGACTCGCGAGCGAAGTATAACCGATCCCGCCGCCGCTGAGCTGCGCAGCTCCGGGGCAGGTGCGACGGCGCCCGCCTGGCCGGCAGGCGGAGGGCGAATCGCCCCGCGGGCGACCCGGCCGACGCCCGGCGCAACAGCAGTGGCGACGACAGGCTCTTGGCCTCGCTGGCCGGGAGAAGGCCGTCGATCGGTCCATCAACGGCGGGGCGGAGGCTCCGGGCGCAGCCGATCACAGGGCCAGGAAGACCAGTGCGACCAGCAGGGAGAACAGGCCGGAGACCGCCAGGGTTCCCATGGCGAGGCCCCAGACCTGAAGCACCTCTTTCATCTTCTTTTTGCGGCCTCCGGAGGCTAGACTCGAAGGACTTGAACGTGCGCAACCAGTCGATCGGCCGAAGTGGACCGAAAGATTGAACCTTTTCGGCGCCATCCGCTCTGATCAGCCTGATCGATCCAAGGCGTAAGCGCGTGGCCGGCCTCCCGGAGGACAGGAAACTCCGGGGAGACCACCCGCACTCCCCCCTCGGATCCCGGCCGCGGCCCGTGCGGAGATCGTATGTCCCGCCCGCGTTCGCCCGCCGACAGTGGCATCGCATTCGGGAGGAGTCCAGTGCAAGCACAGCGGCTCACGGCCTGTCTGACCCTGCTTTCCGCAGTGGTCTGGGGTTGCGCAAGCGGCGGGTTCCGGGCGGCGCGGGATGGGCCGGAGCAGGCGTTTCCCGACGTCGGCTCGGCCGGTGTCGTGGCTGCGGAGGCCGCCGGCGCGGGGGAGTCCCTCCCGCCGCCGGAATCGCCTCCGGTTCTCGTGCGGAACGCCGATCTCACGATCCGGGTCCCGGTCGTGGAGGAGGCGATCCGCCGGATCCGCGCGCTCGCGGAACAGGCCGGCGGATTCGTGCTCTCGAGCCGCCTCGACGCGATCACGGTGAAGGTGCCTTCGGGGAAGCTCGACGATGTGGTCGAGCGCATCGCCGACCTCGGGGAGCTCACCCATCGCTCGATTCAGGCCCGCGAGGTTACCGCCGAGTTCTACGACCTCGAGGCGCGGCTCCGGAACACGCGGGCCACGCGCGACAAGCTCCACGAGCTGCTCCAGAAAGCGGGCACGGTCCAGGAGACGCTGCAGGTGTACCGCGAGCTGGGCGGGGTGCAGGAGCTGCTGGAGCGTCTGGAGGGGCGACTTCGGATGCTGCGAGCCCAGACGACACTCAGCGAGGTGCGGATCCAGGTGACGCTCAAGCGCACCCCCGGGCCCGTGTTGTGGGTCTTCATGGGCGTCGACTGGCTGCTCGGGAAGCTGTTCTTCTGGTAGCTGAGAACCGGAGTCAGAGACGTGCGTCGTGTTCGGGACCGATCCCCGCTCGGTTCCGGCCTTTCCTTGGCCCCCCGACTGCGTCACACGATCCCCAGCCCCTCGAGAAACCGCCGGGATTCCTGGAGCGCACCCGGTGAGAATCGCGCGCCGATACGCACGACCTCGACGAGCCCCGCCGAGCGGTGCTCCCGGTAGAGCCCGAAATCCACGGCGCCCGAGCCCAGCGGGAGCCCATCCTCGCCGCTGTCGGCCGCATCGCACAGCGTCGCCCCCCGGAGCCGGTCGCGATGCCGCTCGAACCAGACCGCCGACGGTACCCCCGCCGTCCGCTCCAGGCGCCATGCCCGCGCGGTATCGAACCACCAGCCCAGCCGCGGGTGGGCCAGCTCGGAAAGCACGATCTCGAGGTCGCCCGGCTGCGGCCACGCCTGCCTCGTCCCGGCAATCTCCACGGCCAGCACCACCTCGGGGAAGCGCCCGAGACAGTCGAAGATCCTGGGCAGCACGCGATCCAGCGCCTGGTCTCGGGACGCCGCCCGCCGCGCATCCTCATCGACGCCGGGCGCCGCATCGATCAGCGGCAAGCGGCCGAGCTCCAGAGTGAGCGCCGCCCCTCCCAGCCGCGAGGCGAGCACCGCCGCCTCGGCCAAGAGGACCTGAGCCCGTTCCCGAACGGCCCGCTCCGGAGCGGCGAGCCGGGCGGCAACGGGCTCCCCCCGATCCTCGCCGGGATGCGACCGCGGCCCGGCCACCGCCGCCACCCGGAGCCGGGCCTTCCTGAGGGCCGGGATGATCTCCGCGCCCCGGATCGCATCCCGGGCCGTTCCCAGGAGGAACCGCCGGAACCCGCAATCCGCGCCGGCCGAGAAGCACTCCATTCCCGGGTGCGAGTCCACCGCGATCGAGTCCGTGTCGAGAGCGAGCACCTCGAGGGCCCCTTCGTCCTCGCCGCCCAGCCTGGCGGCAGTGATTGAAGTCGATCATCCGGGCGTGCGGATCCGCACGACTCGATTGCGCTCTTCGCCCCTCCGCCCCCCGTATCCAGTGGGTCACCCGGTCCGTAATGCCACATCTGGGCGCCCGCAAGGACCCAGGCCCGAGAATCCAGCTCCAGGGAATGCTGCTTGCTGAAAGCAGGGGTCCGGTCCGGTTCCGAGATCGTAGAATTTCCCGTACCAGGAGCTACAATCAGCGCCGGAATAGTATATTATGCACCGTCCGGCGGCCAGCGTCGGAGGACTTCGCGTCGCTCCGCGCAGTGTGGCTGCCCGCATCATTCTGGGAAAAGAAGGGCTACGCACAGTTCTCACACCCGCTCACAGGTGGTGTCCAGCAAGGGAGGTGCTCTTTGCATCCTCAACACGGAGAAAACGGGGGACGGCGCGCCCCCGGTCGCAACCTGCAAGCCCGCCCCTGGGTCGGCCTCGCGGCCGCCCTGGCGATTCTTCTCCCGCTCATCGGCTGCGGCGGCGGGAGCAGCGGGAGCGACGAAGACAAGCGGCTCGTGGTGGAGAACTTCAATCAGCGCCTGTTTCCGGGCGTGATGATGAACTCCCCGCTGGTCTTCACCTTCAGCACGGACGTGGATCCGGCCTCGGTCAACGACAGCACGATCCAGATCTGGACGACCATCAACAGCAACCGGAGCGACGCACCGGGGTTCTTCGAGGTGAACGGCCGCACCGTCACCTGGTTTCCGAGAGCGACGAGCAAGATCTACCCGATCGCCACGGGTAACACGACCTCACCGATCCTGCCGAATGACGCCGGACTCAACACAGCCTCGAGGGGCTACTTCTCCTACCAGGTCCTGGCGCCTTCGGCCCCCGAACCGAACACCGTCAAGAGCCTGTCCGGAAAGCCGCTCGCGGAGGCCTTCACCTCCTCGTTCGAGACCATCCGGGGGCCCACGATCTCGGGAAGCGGTGGCAACTCCAACGATGTGGTCGGGATCTTCGATCCCCGGGCGCCCTACTTCCGCGACTCCATCCGGATCGCGGACGTGCTCGCCTACGGCGGGACCGTGACGCCCCCCGTCGGCTACGTCGGCTGGCTGACCAATCCGGCCTCTTCCCTCGAGGAGAACCCGCTCTTCGTCGCGCCGGGATTCCTGCCCTACGCGCTCGGCCTCTGGACGGGCCGCGACCGGACCGGCGAGGAAGTGGACCAGATGCTCCGCATCCAGCTCGTGCCCCGGATGACGGAACTGGACATGATCGGCAACGTCTTTCCCCCGGGCGTTCCCACGACGGACGAGCGCTTCGTCTCCAACAAGGAGGGCGCCAAGCAGGGCCGCACCCGGCTTGTCGAGGGCATCAACATCTTCTTCACGCAACCCATCGCGTGCGATTCGTTCCTCACGGCGAACAGCAATCCGAAATCCTGGAGTAACAGCCCGATCGAGCTGCGCGTCCTCCCGACCGCCGGAACCGATCCGGAAACTGTGCCCAAGGAAAGTTACACGCTCACGTTCTTCAACAACACGGAACTGCACGCGGCGCTCGTGAACATCACGCTAGAACGAGCCATCACGCAGGGCTGGATCCACATCCGCGTTCTCAACCCGGTCAACCAGGTCAAGGGAATGCCGGGCGGCAGCCTGGAGGCGAACATCGCCGGGGACTTCGTCTTCATCTGGCCAGCCCGGATCAACGCGCAGTAAGGGCCTGCGAGAACCGCAGTACCGGGGCGCTCCCCCACAGGCGCCCCGGCCTCCCTGTACACGGCCCGCGCGCCGGCGCGCTCGGGGCGGACGGCGTGCTCCCCGACTGCAGGTTTGCGGATGGGCTTCGGGCCAGTGCTTCCGATTGCCGAAAGACAAGCGCGCGGGGGGCCGTGATCCGGCATCGGCGCGAGCCAGGACGGCGGCGCAAGTCTGCCCGGAGGCAACCCGGGATCGTCCGTGCTCGCGGTTCGCGCGCGAACCCCCGGAGACGGGAACGACGATGGACTGTCTGTGCGACCGCGCCGCGCGTCGCCGGAACGCTGGCGCCGCGGCGCGCCTCCTCGCGCTCGCCGGCGTGCTGGTCGGCGCCGCGTGCGGAGTCGATCCGGCGCCGGAGTCCGCGCGCCCGTTCCGCGTGGAGAGCTTCAATCACGCCGGCCTCGACGGGGTCCCGCTCAACGCCGTGCTCGTCTTCCGGTTCAGCGCCGACGTGAACCCCCTCAGCGTCAACAGCGACACGATCCGGATCGCGACCACGCTCGGGGGCACGCGACACCAGGCGGAGGGCTCCTTCGTCGTCAGCGGCCCCGCCGTGACCTGGTTCCCGCGGATGACAAGCCACCCGCTCCCCGAGGAAGCCGAAGGCGAGCGCACGCGGGAGTCCTCGGCACCGCTCCTGCCCGCCGACGCCGGCCTCAACACAGTCGCGGCAGGCCTTGCCTACGAGGTCGTGATCCCCGCCCGGCCCAGCCCCAACACGGTGCGCGACCACCGCCGCGGCCAGACACTGCACGAGCCCTTCGTCGCCGGATTCCGCACGGTCGCCTTCGCCGCGGACCGCCGGCCGTGCTCGCCGCGGGATCTCGCGCCGCTCTACAGCCGACACGTTCCCCATGTGCGCCATCCGCTTCGCGTCGCCGATGTTCTGGCCTACGCCGGCGGCGGGTTCCTCGAATGGACCACCGACCCGGCGCGGACCGCAGGCGAGAATCCGCTGTTCCTCAATCCGGCGCTGCTGGCCGCGGCGCGCGACGCCTGGCGCGACGACGAGGCGACCGGCGAGTGGGTCGATCAGCTCTTCGGCATCCAGCTGCTGCCACGCCTCACCGGCGACGAGCTCGCCCACGGCCTGCCGCCCTCCGGGGTGAGCCTCCTCGATGAGCGCCTCCTCTCCAATCGCCTGGGCCCGCGGCCCGGCCGTCCCAAGGAGGTGACGGGGCTCCGGATCTTCTTCACGCACGCGGTGGTCCCGAACGCGTTCGTGGGTCCGCGCGCGCCGGACGGCGACGCCGCCGTGGAGGTCCGCGTGCTCCTCGACCCCGCCGACGATCCCGAAGGTCTCAAGCCCGTGGCGTGCTCGATCACGCTGCACAATGACGCGGACCTGCAGGCCGGCGAGGTCACGCTCTCGCTGACGACTCCGATCCGGCGCGGCTGGATCCACCTCCGGCTCGATCCCGCTCAGGTGAGCGGCTTCGCGGGCACGCCGCTCGAGGGCAACCGGGGGCGCGCGTTCACGTTCCTGTGGCCCGTCGTGATCCGCGCGGAATGAGCGGCCCGGCCTGCGCCGCGCGGGCTTCGCGTGCGCAGCACGGCTCCCGCCCCGGAAGCCGCCGCCGTCTACACGCGCGTCGCCTCGTCCTCCTCCCGGAAGAACGGCTGCTCCCGCGCGAGCAGCGGCCGCACCACCTCCGCGAGATAGCGCGAGGCCTGGGTGCGGGCGCGCCCGGTGAAGCGCGCGGGGTCCTGCAGCGTCGGCAGGCGACCGTGCGCCGCCGCGAAGTCCGGATCGGCGGCGACGCGCGCGAACAGGTCGTTCGGCGCCCCTTCCTCGACCATCCGGCGCCGCGCCTCGACGGCGTGCCGGCGGAGCTTCTCGTGCAGGGCCTGGCGGTCGCCGCCCGCCGCCGTCGCGGCCATCAGCAGCTCCTCGGTTGCCAGGAACGGCACCTCCGCCGCGAGCCGCCGCGCGATCACCCGGCGGTTGACCTCGAGACCGGCGGCGATCTCCGCGTACAAGACGAGGATCGCATCCACGGCGAGGTAGATCTCGGGCAGCACCAGCCGCCGGTTGGCGCTGTCGTCCAGAGTCCGCTCGAACCACTGCGCCGCCGCGGTCAGGCCGGGATTCAGGGCGCCGACGATGACGAACCGCGCCAGCGCGGAGATGCGCTCGGCCTTCATGGGATTGCGCTTGTACGGCATCGCCGAGGAGCCGATCTGGCGCGCCCCGACGGGCTCGAACAGCTCCTGGAACGACTGGGCCAGCCGCACGTCCGCCGCGAACTTCGCCGCCGACTGCGCGATGCCGGAGAGCACGCCGGCAACGCGGCTGTCGATCTTGCGCGGATAGGTCTGGCCCGATACCACGAGGCGCCGCTCGAACCCGAACTGCTCCGCCACCCGCCGATCCACCTCCTCGACGCGCGCCTCGTCGCCCCCAAAGAGCTTGAGGAAGCTCTCCTGGGTGCCGGTGGTGCCCTTGGCGCCGAGGAACGGGAGCGTCCGGTGCACGTGAACGAGGTCCTCGAGATCGGCCACGAGATCCTGGATCCACAGGCATGCGCGGCGGCCCACCGTGGTGGGCTGGGCCGGCTGCAGGTGCGTGTAGGCGAGGGTCGGCACGTCGCGGTGCGTCTCGGCGAAGCGCGCCAGACGGTGCAGCACCGTCAGCAGGCGGCTGCGCACCAGGTCGAGCGCCGCGCGAAACAGCAGCAGATCGGCGTTGTCGGTGACGTAGCAGCTCGTCGCGCCGAGGTGGAGGATCGGGCGCGCCGCCGGACACTGCTCGCCGTAGGCGTGCACGTGCGCCATGACGTCGTGGCGGAGCTCGCGCTCCAGCGCCGCCGCCCGCTCCCACGGGATGTCCTCGACCCGGGCCTCGAGCGCCCGGATCTGGTCGTCGGTGATCGCCAGACCGCAGGCCTTCTCGGCGGCGGCAAGCGCGATCCACAGCCGGCGCCAGGTGACGAACTTGCGCCGCGGGGAGAACAGCTCCAGCATGCGGGGGCTGGCGTACCGCTCGACCAGCGGGTTCACATAGGAGGAACGATCGTCCGGTTGCATCATCCCGGCGCTGCTCGGTTGGGGCTGGCGAGCCGTCGGCTCTGCCCCTCGGATCGACCCGGCCCCGCGACGCCGCAGGCGCTCGAGCGCGAACCCGGGAAGTCAAAAGCTGACTTTAGCCGAGGGCAACTATTGGAGACTAGGGATATCTATTGGATATGTGGGGAGTTTTACGTGGGGTACACAACCTCGGCTAAAGTCAGTTGCGCTCGTACCGAAGAAGCCTCGGAACCCATGGCCCGGTTGCCGTGGGACCCGGTCGTCAGTCAGCCCGATTGCCATCCTCGGTGGCCGGTCCGAGTATAGAGATGCCCCCCGGAGCCGTCAATCCGATGGGAGCGCGAAAAACGAGGGCGCGCCGGCTGCCGGCACGGGCTGCCGCCGGCGCGGCCCGTCGGCCTCGGCCGACCGGAACGAGCCCCCTCGCCTCTGAGGGAGGCACGCCGCGCCAGCCCCTCGCGCCACCTCCCGTCCGTCTCAACCCGATGTAGCCACGCAGTTTGCACGCCGGCCTCGGCAGGCGCGCCGGAACCGCGGGCCCCGCTGCCGGGCCGCTCCAGGGCTCTCCGGTCTCACTTCAGCACGGCCGTTACGGTCCGCACCCCGGCCCCGCGCCGGATCTCGAGCGAGACCGACTCGCCGGCCTTTTTCCTGGCGAGGAGCGCCGCCGCTTCGTCCACGTTCGCGATCTTCTGGCCGTCCATCGCCACGACGACGTCGCCCGCCTGGATGCCGGCTGCCGCCGCCGCGCTCCCCTGCGCCACCTGGACGATACGCGCGCCGCCGCCTGCCGGCAGGTCCTCGGCCTCTACGCCGAGGGTGCCGCAAGGCGGGGCGGGCTCCTCCTCGATCACTTCCTCCTCGGGCGGCGGGGGGGGCGCCACCTCGACCGGTCTGGGAACCTCCCGCATCGGCCCCTCGGCGACCTCCGCACGACCGACGAAAAGGAACGCCGTGCCGAAGCCCGCCACCATGAGCAGCGACTCGGGAATCGGGCCCTGCCCCACCACGGTGAGCGCCTCGGGTTCGACCTGATACATCTGCAGCCACGGATGGAGCGGCCGGACCAGCGCCTGGGTGCTCGGCAGCAGAGCGAGATCCAGACCCGGGGGGAGATCGTCGGGATCGATGGTCCAGAGCATCTGCCCGAACGTCTCGTAGAGGTAGCGGACGGCCGCCTTCAGATCGAGGAAAGTCAGCACGGACGCCGAACCGGCATCCTTCAGGCCCAGCGCCTGGACGCCGCCGCGGAAGACGGCGTTGGCGGCAAGGTTCTCGGGGTAGCCGCGCAGGAAGGCGCGGACGCTCCGGCTGAAGATCCCGAACACCAGCAGGTCGTCCGTCACCGCCAACGCGGGACTCACCGGCACACCCTCGATCTTGTAGACGCGCATCACGACGTCGTCGACGGGGATCCGGGACACGTTGACCAGCCCCTCGGGAAGCTGCTTCTGGATCCCGTCCAGTACGCCCAGGATCTTGTCCCGGTCCTTCACCGACATGGCGAGCAGCACGTCGGGGATGAAGCCGCCGTCACGCGGCAGCCCCAGCGAGAGCGAGACCTCCTCGCCGAGCGCGGCGAGCAGGTCCTCGCGGAGCTTGAAGCCCCACTCGCCCGATTCGGCCTGCTGGAGCGCCGCGTTCACCTCGTCCATCGGGCCCGGGCCCAGATCCTCGCCCAGGTCGCGCAGCGTGGCGAGCACCGTGTCGTAGACCTGCGGGAGATCGGCCCGCGCGCCCCAGTAGAACACGGTCCCGGCCGCGAGCCGGGCCGGAAGGGCGAGGCCGGGCCGGAGCGCATCGTAGAGCGCGAGCACCCCCTTGCGTCCGCCCGGTGTGGGCAGGTGCCAGATCTCGGTCGCGCCGCGCGGCCCCAGGGTGAAGCTCGTGCCGAAGCCCGTCAGGTCCGTGACACCCGCGCGGTCCATCACCTTGTGCATGATCTCGCGGCTACGCTCGTCGGTCTGGCCGTCCGCTTCCATCTCCACCACGAGCTCGAGGAACTTGCGGAGGTTGGCGTAGCAGAAGCCGTGCGCCGCGCCGGCGTTGACCTTGGCGGCGATCGCCTGGAACGTCGCATTGCCGTCCAGCGGCGCCGCGATCTCGGCTTTCCCGGCGATAAGCTGCATCGCCCGGTTGCGATCGGTGCCGAGGTAGACCGACCCGCGGGCAAGGAAGCAGAAGACCTCGAAGGGCCCGCCGAGCTGCCAGGCGTCGATCTCGCCGAGCCTGAGCCGGACAATCTCCTCGCCCTCGGCCTCGGCCATCTCCATGAGCCGGCCGAGCAGCTTCCGGGCCGTCTCCTCGCCGCCGGCCACGTCCACGAGGATCGCCCAGTCCGGACGGGCGGTGCCGTTCTCGTCGGTCATCCCGACAAACGCGATCTCGATGCGACCGCGGAGCAGCGCCTGGATCTCCTCCACCTCGACGCCGAGTGTCTCCTTCACCTGGGCCCGTCCCTGCTCGAGGTAGGCAAGGAGCGGCTTCAGGAAGGCCTGCACTTCGCTGTCCTGATAGACGAGCGCGAGCGGATGCGTCTTGAGCGCGTCGAGCGCCTGCCCGAGGCTCGGCACCTCCAGGTAGGCCAGCGTATCGGCGGAGAGATGCGGCCGGAGCCGGACCGCATCCTGGGCGAGACCGGCGGCGGCGAGGCCGAGGACGAGCACGGCGACAGCAGCCGCGCGGGGGCACCCGCGACGGCCTGCGGCGAAGCGAGAGAACATGGCAATCACTCCTCACGTGGAAGGCGGCGCGGACCGGCGCCCGACGATCGGGCGGTCCGTCGTCGCCTGGATCTCCTCGAACTTCCTGCGGACGGCTTCCGGCAGGCGGCGCGGTCGGCGCTCCCGGTCGAGGCAGGCCAGCTCGACCCACCCCTCGGCCACCACCACGCCGTCGCGCTCGCGGACCACCCGGGAGGTGAAGCGCACGCGGAGCGCGCTCCGCACTTCGCCCCCGGTCTCGATGCGAAGCACGTCGTCGTAGCAGGCGGCCGCCAGGTACTTGCAGCAGGTCTCCACCACGGCGAGCAGGAAGCCCTGCCGCTCCATCTCGGCGTAGGGAAAGCCGAGGTGGCGCATCAGCTCGGTCCGGCCGACCTCGAAGTAGCTGAGGTAGTTGCCGTGGTAGACCACCCCCATCTGGTCGGTCTCCTGGTAGCGGACACGCAGGATCGGCGCAACGTTCATGGTTCCTCGCTCGGCAAACGAGCGCGGGTCGACAGTCCCACGTGAACCTCCCCGGGGGACGCGACCTCGCTGTCGATCGCCGGTCCGGGCCTGGCGAACCGGGCCCCGAGCGGCCGGGCGCTCGCATCCCGGGGGCCATCTTAGGCCCGGCCGGCAGGGCCGTCAACGCGCGGCGATTGCAAACCGAACGGGCGGGGCTATCATTACGCCTTGCCGTTTGTGCTGCCCGCCTCGGTCTTTCCGGGAGTGACGCCTCGATGAAGCCTGTTGTCGCCGTCGTGCTCACCTGGATCGCTCCCGGCGCCGGCCACTGGTACCTGGGCAACCGCAAGAAGGCGATCTTCTACTTCGTCCTGCTCACCGGCCTCTACCTGGCCGGCATGGCGATCGCCGACTTCCGCAACATCAACCTGGACCGCCACCCGTTCTTCTTCCTCACCTACATCTTCTACGGCGGCGCGACGCTGCTCGCGCAGATCCTCACCCAGGGCCTGGCCATGGTCCGCCCGCTCGAGCGTCTCGACGTCGGCTGCCTCTACTCGGCGGTGGCGGGGCTGCTCAACATCCTGGTCATGATCGACGCCTATCTGTTTGCTTCGGGGTACTCCGCGCATGCCGCCGATTCCTGAGCTGATCCTCTACTACGTGCCCGTCACCCTGGCGTCGTGTCTCGTCTACGCCTCCGTCAAGCGGCAGGCGCCCGCCGACATCCTCCGGATGGGACTGCGCTACTTCGTGATGTTCACTCTCCTGATCGTGGTCCTCGTCGCCGTGCTCGAGCTCCTGGCGGTTCTCTTCCAGTAGTTCCCGCACTCCCGCGGGCGCCACCCGCCCGCGCCACCCGAGCGCGCGCCCTTCGCGCGCGACACCCGCACCCGCACGCTCACCCGGGAATGGGGTCAGACCCCGTTCCCGGAGCACGTCCTGCGGGCACAGTTCGCCCTGAAACGGGAACGGCGTCAGACCCCAGTCGGCCCGCGGGCGCCACCCGCCCGCGCCACCCGAGCGCGCGCCCTTCGCGCGCGACACCCGCACCCGCCGGGTTTTTCCTGCAACCTCCTCCGCTTTCCCCCGACGTTGGTCTGCGTGCGAGACCTGCTGATCCAGCTCAACCTGATTGCCGGGGTGGGCACGGCCCGGATGGAGGCGCTCACCCGGCTCTTCGCCGACCTGGCGGCCTTCCGCCGCGGGCTGGTGGCCACCCTGGAGGCGGCCGGCTGGCCGGCGGCGGATGCCGCCGAGCTCGCCGCCGCCGCGGCCCGGCGGCCGGTGGAGGAAGAGTGTGCGGCGGCGGCCGCCGCGGGCATCCGGATCCTGACGCGGGAGGACGGCGACTACCCGCTCCTCCTCCGCGAGGTGAAGGGGGCGCCGCCCGTGCTGTACGTGCGCGGCTCCCTCGACGCCGGCCGCGATGCGCCGGCGGTCGCCGTGGTGGGCACCCGGCGGCCCACGCCCTACGGCCGGAACGTGGCGCGACAGCTCGGGCGTCAGCTCGGGCGCGCGGGCATCACGGTGGTGAGCGGGCTCGCGCGGGGCGTGGACGCGGCGGCCCACGAGGGAGCGCTCGAGGGCGGCGGGCGCACGGTTGCGGTGCTTGGCTGCGGGCTGGACCGCTGCTATCCCCCCGAGCACGACCGTCTGCTCGAGGCGGTGGCCCGTGCGGGCGCCGTCCTGAGCGAGTTTCCGCTGGGAAGCCTGCCGCTGGCCGGGAACTTCCCCCGCCGCAACCGCATCATCAGCGGGCTCGTGCGGGGCGTGGTCGTGGTGGAAGCCGCCGAGCGCAGCGGCTCGCTCATCACGGCGCGACTGGCGCTGGAGCAGGGCCGGGAGGTGTTCGCGGTGCCGGGACCGATCACCAGCGCGGTGAGCCGCGGCGCGCATGCCCTGCTCCGCCAGGGAGCACGGCTCGTCGGCGGGGCGGAGGACATCTTCGAGGAGCTCGGGCTTGGCGTTGCCCCGCCGGCCGAGCCCGAGCTCGCACTCAGCGCGGAGGAGCAGCGGGTGCTGGAATGCCTCGGGCCGGAGCCTACCTCGCTCGACCGCCTGGTGGCACTGACGGGCCTTCCGGCCGAACGGCTCGCCGTTGCGCTATCGGGCCTCGAGCTGAAGGACCGGGTGATGGACGTGGGCGGCAGTCGAGTGGTGCGGCTCTGACCGGGGCTCGAAACGACGGAGCCGTCAGAAAGAGGAGAGAAGCGCGGACCAAGGGGGGCGGCCGCGGACAGCGCCCGCGGGGATGCGGGCAGCGGCGCCGCTCGGCCTGCGCCGGCGACAGGCGCTCGGCCTCATGCTCCGGGCGATCCCGTCGATCCCGAGGCCGCCTTCAGGCGACGCTCCCGGCGCCGGCGGATGAACTCCTCGTTGTGCTTGCGGATGGCGACCCGTTCGCGGTAGACGATGACGAAGATGAGCATGACGGCCATGGCCAGGAGCACGGCCAGACCGACGGCGACATAGGCCCAGAGGTTGGGCGGGAAGACCTTGCGGTGGATCGACTTGGCCACGATCACCGGCGCGCGTACGGTCTGGCCGCCGTCGCTCTCCCAGACACGCGGCTTGAAGAAAACCCCGGTCACCTCGACGATGTCGACGTAGGGCTTGAAGCCGATCGGCTTCTCGACCAGCACCACCTCGACGTACACGCCGTCGGAGCTCCGCAGGTAGGCCCGGTAGTGGTGGGTGATGCCGGCCGGATTCTCGTCGTCCTGAAACTTGTAGATCGGGCCGAGCCGGCCCCAGATGTGCACCCATTCGCCGCGGAAGCGATCCAGGAGGGCGTCCCGGAGCAACCGCTCCGCCATGTCGGGGTAGGCCGCCGGCTTCTTCTCGATCCGGTCGGGAGAGAGGTTCTTCAGGTAGCCCAGCAGGTGGTAGAACGGCCGGACCTCGAGCTTCTCCTGATCGCCCGGCTCGAGCCACCCCGCCGAGCGCACGAGCTCCTTGTCGAGCTCGGTCACCTCGCGGACGGTGTAGCTCCGGCGCACCGACCGGCAGACGAGCATGGGAATGTCGTCGACGATCTCGGGCAGGTCCTTGAGCAGCATGGCGCTGCCGACGACGCGGATGTACTTGAAGATCTTGAAGAACACCCCCTCGGCGATCACGATCTGGCCGGTCTCCAGGATGTGTTCCTCGTCGAAGCTCAGGGTCTCGAACCAGAAGAGCTTGCCCTGGTTGTCGCGGATGACCCCGAAGTGCACCCGGTTGTACTCCCCGATCGGCCGGTCCAGGAACCGCTCGCCGAAGTCGACCAGCTCGCCGCGCACGAACAGGGTCTGGCCGCGGTGCGCGGCCGGATTCCCGACGAGCGAATCGTAGTCCGCCTCGCGGTAGCCAAGCCGCTCCCGCAGGAACCGCGAGGTGCGGTTGTAGACCTGGCTCATCAGCTCGCGGTAGGGCGCCTCGTCGATGCGGGAGCGGCCGGGGCCTTCTTCCTCGATGTGCGCGGCCAGCTCCGCCGCCAGCGTGATGGGCGCCCCATCGCCCAGCGGCGGTGCGAAATCGTCCTCCTCCCGGGGCGCCTTGTCGGCCGCCGTCGCCTTCTCGCTCGACTCGACTCCTTGCCGGTAGAGGATCAAGATGCCCGCGCCGAAAGTCACCAGCAGGATCACGAGAAGGACGATGCGGTTGACCGGGAAGGAGAGTTCGGGCGGTTGCGGCCGGTTCCGCTGGATTTCCATGGGCGATTCCAAGAGGCTATGCTATCCCAGGGGCGCCGGCCGGCGGGCGCCGCCCGGGTTGGCAAACCATGTCCACAGACCCCGACCACAATCTGAAACACGATCCCTTCCCGAAGGCAAGCGACGCCTGGAAGTTTCTCGGTCGCGTCACCGACTACGAGAAGATGCTCGGCTTCGGCCAGGGCCGGGCGACGTTCAGCCTGGAAGCCGCCACGCGGCTCCTCGACTTCCTCGAGCGGCCCGACCGCGGACTGGCGATTCTCCAGATCGCGGGAACCAAGGGCAAGGGCTCGGTCTCGCACCTGGTGGAGGCCGCGCTCCGCGCGGCCGGCGCGACCACCGGTCTCTACACCTCGCCGCACGTCGATGATCCCCTGGAACGGATCCGGATTGCCGGGAGTTCACTTCCCGAGCCGCGCTTTCTGTCCTGGATGAACCGCCTGCACCCCGTCCTGGAACCGGCAGACACGGGCGCTCCAGGGACCGGCGCCCCGACATTCTTCGAGATCTTCACCGCAATCGCGCTGGCCGCGTTCCGCGCGGCCGGCGTGGAAGCGGCGGTGCTCGAGGTGGGACTGGGCGGGCCGCTCGACGCCACGAGCGCCGTGGAGACCACGCGCCTCTCGGTGATCACCACGATCTCGCGCGACCACACGCACCTGCTCGGCGAGACGCTGCGCGCCATCGCCGCCGAGAAGGCACGGATCTTCCGGCCCGGCACCCCGGCGGTCACCGGGGTGCGCCCGGGCGAGGCCGCCTTCCCGCCCATCGAGGACGCCGCCTGCCGGGTCGGCGTGCCGCTCCTGGTGCGCGGCCGTGACTTCGACGTGCGCGGCTGCCGGCCGACCCCCACCGGACTCGCGCTCGCGCTCCGCACGCCCGGCCGGCGGGTGGACGACCTGGAGCTGGGACTGCTCGGCCCGTTCCAGGCGGTCAACGCGGCGATCGCGCTCGCCGTGCTCGACCGCTTCGCCGCGGACGGCGGCCCGGCGGTCGACGAGGAGACGCTCCGGCGCGCGTGGCGGGCCGTGCGCATTCCGGGCCGGATGGAAATCCTGTGCACGGAGCCGCTCCTGCTCGTCGACGGCGCGCACAACGGCGCCTCCGCGCTGGCACTCCTGGAAGCGCTGACGTTCCACTTCCCGGAACGTCCGCTGCACCTGATCCTCGCCATGGCGGGAGACAAGCTGGTCGAAGAGACGGCGGTGCCGCTGCTGCGTGCCGCGGCGCGCGTCCACGTCACCCGCACCGACAACCCGAGGAGCCTGGATCCGGCGCGGCTCGCCGCGCTGGCCGCCGACCTCGGCCGGCCGGCGAAGGTGCATCCGACCAGCGGCGAAGCGCTGGAAGCCGCCCTTCGGGACGCGTCCCCGGGCGCCGTGACGGTCGCGGCGGGATCGCTCTATCTCGCCGGCGAGATCCGGGCCGCCGTCCGACGCGGCGTGTGAGCCGGGCCGCCGCGGTGACGCTGCGACTCAAGCCCCTGCCCGGCCTTCTCGATAGATGCCACCGGCAGGGAGAACTCACCCATGAACGCCCAGACTCTCTACAAGGACGTCTTCCTCACCGAACGCTACTTCATCAAGGGCAACGTTTCTCCGCTGAACGGCCGGCTTTCGAACTTCCTGGACAGCCAGAAGCGCCGGTTCCTGCGCCTCCAGGACGCAATGATCACCGATCTCGAGGACGCCAGCCAGACTCCCGTCCCGAGCCTGCTGATGAACACCGGGGAGATCCTCTTCGCGCACGAGCTGATCGAGTCCGGAGGCGACGTGTTTCGCAAGCATCACCGCCCGGATTTCGATCTCGACTACGTGAAGATGGTGCTGCGCGGTGCGCAGGGCGTCACGCTCCGGGGCAAGATCCGGCCCGAATCGCTCGACAACGACACCTTCGGGAACAGCTTCATCGTGCTGCAGCAGCCGCGCATGGACTCGCTCCACGAGGCGCTGCAGGGCGAGATCGATCTCCTGGGCAGCATGAGCTACCTGATCGTCAACAAAGCGAAGATCGGGTACGTGTTCAAGTACTGAGGCCCCCGCGGGCGCATTCCGCCCGCGCCACCTGAGCGCGCGCACTCCGCGCGCGACACCCGCACCCGCACCCCCGCGGGCGCATTCCG
>JAFGQW010000284.1 GCA_016935485.1 Planctomycetota bacterium
ATCCGGCAGCTCGTGCGCACCGGCGCCGCGCACGACGGCGCGGTGGAGGTGCTCTCCGGGCTCCGCGGCGGCGAGACGCTGCTGGTCGAGGAGGTGCGCTGAGATGGCCGAGACGCAGAGCTCGCCGCGCGGCGTCGTGGCCGCGCTGGTCCGGCCGTTCCTCGCGGGCCCGTTCGCGCCGCTCTTCCTGGTCGCGGCGCTGCTCGCCGGCGCCGGCGCCGTCTGGGTGACGCCGCGCGAGGAAGAGCCGCAGATCGTGGTGCCGCTGGCCGACGTGGTCGTGCAGTTCCCGGGGGCCTCCGCCGAGGAGGTGGAGAAGCTGGTGGCGACGCCGCTCGAGCGGCTCTTGTGGCAGATCGACGGCGTCGAGTACGTCTACTCGACCGCGCGGCGCGACGTGGCCGTGGTGACCGTGCGCTTCCACGTGGGTGAGGATCGCGAGCGCTCCTGGGTGAAGATCTACAACAAGATCGAGTCCAACCTGGACCTGGTGCCGCCGGGCGTGCGCGGCTGGCTCGTGAAACCGGTCGAGATCGACGACGTGCCGATCGTCACGCTGACGCTGCACTCGGCGGTGCTCGACGACCACGCGCTGCGCCGGGTGGGCGAGGAGGTGCTGGCGCGCCTGGAGGCGGTCGAGGACCTCTCGCGCACGGAGGTGGTGGGCGGGCGGCGCCGCCAGGTGATCGCCTACCTCGACCCCGAGCGGCTCGCCGGCGCGGGGCTGGATGTGTGCGCGGTCTTCCGGGCCGTGGCCGGGGCCGACGCCGAGGTGACCGCGGGCTCGTTTCCCGCGGCGAACCGGCTCTACCCGGTGACCGCCGGCCCGTTTCTGGGCTCGGCGGACGAGGTGCGCCGCGTGGTGGTCGGCGTGCACGACGGCCGGCCCGTGCCGCTCGAGGACGTGGCCGAGGTGCGGGACGGCCCCGAGGAACCGGTCGCGCACGTGCGCTACAGCTGCGGGGCGGCCGCGGGGGGCGGGGATGGCGCAGAGCGGGCGGCGGTGACGCTGGCGCTTGCGAAGAAGAAGGGCACCAACGCGGTCCGGGTGGCGGACGAGGTCCTCGCGCGCATGGCGGAGCTTAGGCGCGACGTCCTTCCCGAGGCCGTCGAGGTCGCGGTGACGCGCAACTACGGCGAGACCGCCGACCGCAAGGTGGACGAACTCCTCGAGGCGCTCGCGGTGGCCATGATCTCGGTGGTGATCCTGCTCACGCTGGTGCTGGGCTGGCGCGAGGCGGTGGTGGTGGCCATCTCGGTGCCGGTGGCCTTCGCGCTCGCGCTCTTCGTCAACTATCTCGCCGGCTACACCATCAACCGCGTCACCCTGTTCGCGCTCATCCTCTCGCTCGGCATCGTCGTGGACGATCCGATCACCAACATCGACAACATCCAGCGCCACTTCCGGGCGCGACCGGGCGATCCGATCGGCGCGACGCTGCGCGCGGTGCGGGAGGTCTTCCCGCCCGTGCTCATGTCGACGCTGGCCATCGTCGTGTGCTTTCTGCCGATGTTCTTCATCACCGGCATGATGGGGCCCTACATGGCGCCGATGGCGGCGAACGTGCCCTTCACGATCACGTTCTCGATGGTGGCCGCGCTGACGATCGTGCCGTGGCTGGCGGTGAGCCTGCTGAAGGGTCGGCGCCGGGGGGCGCCGGCGGCGGAGGTCCCCGCCGCGGAGATGCTGAGGGCCCACGGGTTCGTGGCGCGGCGTTACCGCGCGCTGGTCGGGCCGCTGCTCCGGCGCCGGGCGTTGCGGGCGGGGCTCCTCGCCGGCATCGTCGTGCTGATCGGCGTGGCGGGCCTGCTGGCGCTCACGGGGCTCGTGCCGCTGAAGATGCTGCCGTATGCGGACCGCGACGAGTTCGAGCTCGTCCTCGACATGCCGGAAGGCACGCCGCTCGAGGCCACGGACGGCGCGGTGCGTGACCTCGAGGCGGTGCTCGCGACCGTGCCCGAGGTGACCGACTTCCAGAGCTACGTGGGCGTGCCCTCGCCGATGGACTTCAACGGGATGGTGCGCCACTACTACCTGCGCCGCGAGCCGCACCACGCGGACGTGCGCGTGAACCTCGTGCAACCCGAGGCGCGCCGCGCCCAGAGCCATGCCATCGCGCTGAGGGTGCGCGATCGCCTGAGCGCGGCGGCGGCGCGCCACGGCGGCAACCTCAAGGTCGTGGAGATCCCGCCCGGTCCGCCGGTGATCTCGACGCTGACGGTCGAGATCTACGGCGAGCCCGACCGGCGCTACGAGGAGCTCGAAACGACGGCGGCGGAAGTGCGCACCCGCATGGCGCGGGTCGCCGGCTTGGTCGACGTGGACGACACGACCGAGGCGCGCCGCGAGCGCTGGGAGTTCGTGCTCGACCGCGAGAAGGCGGCGCTCCACGGCATCGCGAACGAGGCGGTGGTCGAGGCGCTCGGCCTCGCCGTGGGCGGGGCGGAGGCGGCGACCGTGCATGCGGCGGGCGAGCGCCAGCCGCTGCGGGTCGTGCTGCGGCTCACGCTCGAGCGGCGGGCCGGCGTCGAGGCGCTCGGGCGGCTGGCGGTGGTGGGGGAGCAGGGCGAGCCGGTGCCGCTGGCCGAGATCGGGCGGTTCGTGTCGCGGCCGGTCGAAAGCCCGATCTACCACAAGAACCTGCAGCGCGTCGTCTACGTGTTCGGCGAGACCGCGGGAGTCACGCCCGCGGAGGCGGTGCTCGGGCTCCAGGCCTCGTTCGCCGCGACGCCGCCGCCGGCCGGCACGCGGCTCGAATGGGCCGGCGAGGGGGAGTGGAAGATCACGCTGGATGTGTTCCGCGACCTCGGCCTCGCGTTCGCCGTGGCGCTGGCGGCGATCTACGTGCTGCTCGTGATCGAGACGCGCTCGCTGCTGCTGCCGATGGTGATCATGGCCTCGATCCCGCTCACGGCGATCGGCATCATGCCGGGCTTCTATCTCCTGAATCTCGTCTCGGCCGGCGAGGTGGGGGGGTACGCGGACCCGGTGTTCTTCACCGCGACCGGGATGATCGGGATGATCGCGCTCGGCGGGATCGTGGTGCGAAACGCCGTCGTGCTGGTGAGCTTCATCCGCGATGCCCGGGCCGAGGGCGTGGCGCTCGAGGAGGCGATCCTCGAGTGCGGCGCGGTGCGCTTCCGCCCGATCGTGCTCACCGCGGCCACGACGGCGCTC
Organism: Planctomycetota bacterium; assembly: GCA_016935485.1. Taxonomy (GTDB): domain Bacteria; phylum Planctomycetota; class JAFGQW01; order JAFGQW01; family JAFGQW01; genus JAFGQW01. The sequence continues at coordinate 3,179 of JAFGQW010000284.1, forward strand.
GGCGCCTGGCCGATCACGCTCGATCCGATCTTCAGCGGCCTGGCGTGGAGCCTCATCTTCGGGCTCGTCGCCTCGACGCTGTTCACGCTGCTGGTGGTGCCGACCATCTACTACATGGCCGAGCGCCGCGGAAAAAACGCCCCAGGGGCATTTTTTTCAGATAGACCGGCCTAACTGAAAAAAACGCCCCAGGGGCAATTTTTTCAGTTACGGGCGCGCAGCCGCACCTCGAGATCGCGCCGTTCGCCGTCCCGGAAGATCAGGCGAAGGACGCGGGCCCGGTGGCGCCGGTCGGCGACCACGATCTCATGCGGGCCGGCCGTCAGGCCGTGGAGCCGCAGGGCACCCGCCGCGTCGGGCTCGAGAGGCAGCAGCGTGCCGTCGGCGATCACGGCCGCCTCGGTCAACGGATGGCCGGCCGCGTCGAGGATCCGCAGGCCGAGCTCGGCGGTGGGCCATCGCACGCGCCACGGCGGCGGGCTCTCGATCCGCACGACGCAGGGCAGCCACGCCGGCTCCTCGTCCACGCTGAGCTCGAGCTGCTCGCCGGTTCCGATCCACGAGAGCTCGCGGAGATCGGCGCGCAGGAGTCCGTCGCTGCCGGCTCTGTTCATCGAGACGGAAACGTAGTTCGTTCGCCGCAGTGCGACCGCGAGGCGGAGATCCTTGTCCCGCAAGGCGGCCGGCGTCTCCACGCTCAAGCTGAATCCACCCGCAGGTGCCAGCCGCACGTCGCCCAGATCCACGGTTGCGCCCGGCTCGGAGAGAGCGACGGTGCCGTATGCCGGGGCAAGGGCCGCGTCGTCGGCCACGGCAATCCAGTCGACCGTGCCGGTCAGGCGCGTCCGTGCGACCGGCGCCTCCGTCGACTCGGTGCGCGGTTCCGCGGTCTCGAAAGCGGGATTACCCCGCTCCCGGACGATGCGCAAGCGGCCGCGAGCCGCCGACCCGTCCGGGGCGCGCAGTCGCGCGGTGACCCGGGTGACGGGCAGCCAGTCCAGCACCACCGGCCGGTCGTCGCCCGAGCTCTGCGGCGGCACGTCGATGAAGTGGACGAGCAGCTCCCCGTCCTCTTCCCCGGACACGCGGAACACCGCCCGTTCGCCCGCGGGCACGGGCACGCGTTTCCCATCGATCTGCTCCGGCTCGAGCCGGCGAAACTGGCGCGCCGTCGTGAGTGCGAGCCGGAGTCCCCGGACGCGCGATGCATCGACCGCCACGGTCGGGTTGCGCGGCACCTCCAGCGCGACGGTGGCCGCCGCACTGCCGTCCTCGAGCTCGAGATCGCGGCGCGCGGTGCCCCACTCGCCGAGCTCGCCGTCGACGAGGATCTCGTAGCGGCCGGCCGGCAGTGAGAACGTCGCGGCGCCGGCAGCGTCGGACTGTGC
>JAFGQW010000285.1 GCA_016935485.1 Planctomycetota bacterium
GGGAGCTGGCGCTACGTGCCGTTCGCCCAGGACTCGGACATGTCGATCACGGTCTGCCAGGTGCAGGCGCTGCGCGCGGCCCGGAACGTCGGGCTCCGGGTGCCTCGAACGACCATCGATCGAGCCATCGCCTACATCAAGGACAGCGCGATCACCCACGGGCCCGAGCGGGGATCGTTCAAGTACCAGCCGCAGTTCCACACGCGCTCGAGCTACGCGCTGACCGCCGCGGCCATCGCCGCACTCCACGGCGCCGGAGTCTACGAAGACGCCGATATCGAGCGCGGTCTCGACTACCTCCAGACGCGGCACCGTGCTTTCTGGCGCGGCTACCGGAACAGCTACTTCTACTACTACGGCCACTACTACGCGGTGCAGGCGATGTTCATCGCCGGGGGCCGCCACTGGCAGGAATACTTCCCGCGGGTCTCCTCCGAACTTCTCGCCGCGCAGCAGCCCGACGGCTCCTGGCCCAACGACATCGGTCCGGGGCCGGTGTTCGGCACGGCGGCGGCCTGCATCATCCTGCAGATCCCGCTGCACTACCTGCCGATCTTCCAGAGGTAGGGAGCGACGGCGCGGGCGTGGGCGGCGGCCGGGCCGCCTGACCCTGGCAGCCGAGTCGGGCCAGGTGCGTCTCTTCGACCTCTCGGGACGCGTGGTCTGGAGGGTTCCGGCTGGCTGGGCCGGCGAGGCCAACTGCTACTGACCGGGCCGGGCGAGGAGGCGGCGGTAGCGCTCCTCCATGTCCGCGGCGTCCCGGGCGATCTCCTTGACCGGCGGGATGCCGCGCCGGAGCCGCTCGAGAAGCCCGGGCTCCTCGAGCAGCCGCCGGAGCGCGGCGGCCAGACCACGGGCGTCGCCCGGCGGGAAATGAAGGCCACTCACGCCCTCGGCCACCAGCTCGGCCATGCCCCCATGCCCGGCCGCCACGACGGGCATCCCGGCGAGGTACGCCTCGTGGATGGTCAGCGGGGAGTTCTCGAACCAGAGCGAGGGCACGACCAGGACGTCGAGTCCGGCCAGGACGCCCGCGGCCTCGTCGTTGCGGAATGGGCCCTCGAACGTGAGGTTGGCCGGTCGGTCCATGGCCAGGAGGCGCTGGCTGTAGTCGGGGAAGATCTCGGGGTCGCCGTGGATCCGGAACGCCACGTCGGGGCGCTGGAGCACGCGGGCCGCGTCGACGAGCAGGTGCACGCCCTTGTAATCGGCCAGGGTGCCGACATAGCCGACCCGGAGCCTCGGGGAGGGGACGCGCTCGAGGCCGGCGAACGGCTCGGTGAAGAACCCGTTGTCCGAGTGGAGGATTCGTTCCGGAGAAATCAACCCCTCGGCAATGAACCGGTCGCGGAGGAACGCGGAGGGCGAAAGGAAGAGGTCGACCCGCTCCAGGCGTTCCCGGATCCCTCGCCGCCTCTCGCGGATCTCCTCCTCGGAGGCGTCGGCGCAGCGAGCGCACTCGGTCTCCTCGGGTCCTGGGCATGGGACGAGTCCGGGCCGGAGGAGCTGGCCCCCGCGGGGGCACATCAGGAGATACTCGTGCAGCGTGTAGACCATGGGCAGGCGGCGGGCATGGGCGATGTCGATGTAGCCCAGGGAGTGGAGATGCAGGTGCTGGAAGTGGACCAGGTCGGGGCGGACGAGCCCGAGGACCTCCTCGAAGATGGCCTCCATCCTCTCGTCCAGCCAGGTATGCCGGAAGGTGGGGTAGCGATAGTTGTGCACGGCCTCGAGGAAGGGCAGACCCTCGAAGTCGCCCCGGGAGAGTCCATACTGCTCTCGATCCGCGTGGGATTCGGTGAAGAACAGGATCGCCTCGTGCCCGCGCGCCTGGATCGCCCGGGCCAGGCGCATTGTGTAGATCTCGGTGCCGGCCACGTGGCGCGGCGGCAGGAACTGGTGGACGACATAGAGGATGCGCACGGCCTGCCTTCCTCGGACCCGGGGGCCGTCTCGCCCGTACGGCGGGCGGGCGTCATTCGAGCACGAAAGCGAGGCCGTGCGCCAGGCTGGCCCGCCGCATGCTCGGGGGGCCGGGAGGATCGGGAGTATTCATCGTGTGTCGTCGAGCCTCCGGCAACCGGGTCGTGGCGATACCATGAAAGTGACCGCGCAGACCGGCGGCGCGGATCGGACAAACCAACGCAATCCTGACCTGGCGGGCAGCGTATCGGAGACCCGGGGCGGGGTCAAGATCAGAACTGGATCGGGCCGGATTGCGGGATTCGGGCGGGCTGGGGGGCGTCGTGGATGGCGGCCGGGCAGGGGTGGGGAGGGACGGGTTGCGTTTCCCTCGTCTTGCCGGGGGCCGCCACTGGCGGGACTACTTCCCGCGGGTCTCGTCCGAGCTTCTCGCCGCGCAGCAGCCCGACGCCTCCTGGCCCAGCGACATCGGTCCCGGGCCGGTGTTCGGCCCGGCGGCGGCCTGCATCATCCTGCAGATCCCGCTCTACTACCGGCCGATTCTCCAGAGGTAGGGCGCGCCGGCGCGGCGGCAGGTGGGGCGGACGGCAGGCCTTGCGGCACTTCCGGCGGCATGCCGCGCATGGGCGCGACCGTCGGGTGGCGCTCCGGGCGCGGGCGCGGCGGCGGTTCGGCACTGAAGACCAGGTAGTCGTCCTGCGGCTCGGCAAGCAGCAGGTCCACCGCCCGCGGATTGGCCACGGGCCGGCAGGTGACCACCGCCGCGCGCAGGTCCGGCCGGCGCGCGCGGAGCCCGTGCACCGTGCCGAGCCCGAAGCTCGAGTGGAACGTGCCGTTCACGTGCAGCACGCGGCGGATCTCGGGGTGCGCCGCGAGATAGTCGTGGATGGACTCCGCCATCGTGTCGTCCTTCAGGCACTGCGCCGCGTACATGCGCTCGAGGCGCTCCGCTGCCATGCCCTTCATGACTTCGGCGAAGCGCGCGCGGTAGGGGGGCGAGGCGGCCAGCGCATCGCGGGCGATCCAGCCGCGCTCCTTCTCTTCGAGCGCGGCGAGCGCCTCGCTGCCGTCGCGCGCAACGCGAGCCGCCAGGCGGCGCGGCACGTTGGCTGCGATGACGGGGATCCCGCGGCGCCGGGCGTGCTCGATCAAGGGGCGGTAGTCGGTCGGGTAGCTCGGCCACGGGCGGGCGGCGGCGAGGAAAGCCGTCTCGTCGATCTCCCCCGCGAGGTAGCGGTCGAGGATCGGCTGCACGTCGCGCTCGAACATCTCCAGGCTGAGCAGGAGATCGCCCGTTCCGCGATCCATCGCCTCGAGGAGCCCCAGCGTGAAGCGATGGAAGACGGCGTTGCCGTGCAGTTCGCCGGCGAACACGGTGTCCACCTCCTCCAGGGCACCAAAGAGCGCCGCGGGCTCGATCGGGCGGAGCGCGTCGGGGGAGACGCGAACCGTGCGCAAGCCACGCAGCGGCCAGGCCATCTCGCGGGCGATCGTCTCGAGCGGCGCGCCTCGGAGATCCGCGACGAACACGCGCGGCGCGACGCTCCACTTCTCGAGCGCGGCGCGGACCGCGCGGGCGCGGGACTCGAGCTCCGGCACCGCGCCTTGCGACAGGAAGACGTCGATGTGCGGGCGCGCCGCGGCAGCTCCCTCCGGGACCGGGGGCGGCTCGATCTCCGCCAGGGCCGGCGCGTCCGGATCGAGGAGCACGAGGTGGCGGGGCGCCAGCAGCCCGGCCCGGACGAGCGACAGCGCGACCGGGGCGCCGTCGTAGAACGCGATCACCGTGCGCACCGGGCGGCGAGGAGTGCCGGCAAGAAGTTCGCGCACGACCTGGCGCGCAGCCAGACGATAGGCTGCCGCCAGATCCTGCGCCAGGTCGCCGTCGTGGGCGCCGGCGGGCAGGAACGCGCCGCGGGCGGGATCATCCGCCGCGGGAATCGGCGGCACGAGCAGCTCCGCGTCCGGGGAGACGAGCGCAGAAGCGGCCGACCGCGCGGCTTCGGGATCGAGCGTCGGCCCGCCGAGCACGAGGACGGCGGGCCTCGGCGGAGGCTCCTGGGCGGGCAGAAAGGACGACACGGCGAGAATCGCGGCGCAGAGGCAGACCGGGGTTCGTGCCAGCATCATGGTCAGGTATTCCTCCGTGACGGCAACACGCCGCGACGGGATTCGCCGGCGCGCGCCGCCATTCCATCCGGGTCCGGACCGGTCATTCTAATCGACCGGCTCGTGCTTGGAATTGTAGCGGAAACGGGGTCAGACCCCGCGCCCGAAGCGCGCCTACCGTGCGCCGCCCTCTTGCTTCTTGCCGGGCGGCGCGAGGGTCCGCGACTTGACCGCGAACTGCCGCCGGGCCTCGGGCGGCAAGCTCTCGTCCGCCGCCGCCCGCAGGTAGACGGCCGCCGCTTTCGCGGTGTTCCCCAGCCTCTCGTACGCCGCGCCGAGCAACGTGTATTCATCGACAGAGGCTCGCGAGCGCGCGATGAGCCGCTCGAGCAGACCACAGGCCTCGTCCAGCTCCCCGCGCTGGACGAAGTGAAACGCCAGGGTATAGGCGTATTTCTGGCTGTCGGGTTCCAGCTGCACCGCTTGGCGAAGCCAGTCGATGCCTTCGGTCGCACCGTCGCCCGCCAGGAGCACCCCCAGATTGTACGCCGCCGGGGCGAGGTTCGGATCCGCCTCGCAGGCCGCGCGCAACCGTCGCTCCGCCTCCGTCCGGTCGCCTCTCCCGGCGAGCAGCAGGCCCAGGTTGAAGTTCACGGCGGCGCTGGCCGGAGCCAGTGCCAGCGCGCGGCGCAGCGCCCGCTCGGCGTCGGGTTCCCGACCCAGCCGGGAATACGCGATCGCAGCGTTTACGAGCGGCATCACCGCGTCCGGTCGGAGCCGCGTGGCGGTCTCGAACGCCGTCACGGCGCGCGCCGCTTCACCCTGCGTCAGCCACAGATTCCCCAGGTTGTAGTGGGACGACCAGTCATCCGGTCTCGACGACCACGACGCGAGCAGCTCGTCGCGCGCGCGCGCCACGTGCGCCCTCGCGTCCGCCGGCAGCCATTCTGGGGGCAGCCCGGCGAGGGCGTGCGCCGCTTGCGTCCGCACGAGGCGGTACGAGTCCGTCGCGGCCCGCGCCAGTGCCTCGACCGCCGATGGGGTGAAGCGACCCGCCAGCCCTTGTGCCGCGGCCGAGCGAACGAGCGGCGACACGTCGTTCAGCGCCTGCAGGAGCGCCGGGAACTTCCGTTCGTCCGCGCAGGAGACCAGCAGCCGGATCAGGGCGGTCGCCGTGATCTCCTCGCGATCGGCGCTCGTGACGTACGCCAGCATGGAGGCAAGGTCCTGCCAGTCTCCCTTCCGGGCCGCGGCGATCCAGCCGGCGCGGCGGACGACCGGAGCCTGGAAGTCGTCGGGATGCCATTGGTGGACCCACCGGTCCGCCCAGGCGGCGTCCTTGTCGGCATGGCAGAGGTTGCAGGCGTTGGGCGACTGGAATGCGACCGTTGCCGCCGGCGTCGGGGGCCGCATCGAGTGATCGCTCCGCCGCATGCGCGCGAACTCGGTGGTCGGCATGTGGCAGCTGATGCACCACGCCCCCGCGCTGCCGGCGGGATGGTGCGCGTGGTCGGCAATCGCCGCGACACGTTCCTGATGACACGGCAGGCAAGACCGGTTCGGATCGTCCCTGTGCCGGTAGCGCCCGCTGGACGTGTGGCAATACACGCAGTCGAGCTGGCCGGACTGGACGCACGGGCTCATCCGCCACAAGGTGTAGGTGTAGTTCTCGCCGAGGTCGCGCCCGTCGGGGTGGAAGTCCGGGTCTTCGAGCGTGACGAGATCGTAGTGGTCGAAGTAACGATCCCCCGGCTGGAACGTGGTCGTCAGCGGCCGCATCCGGGCGTGGCAAGGAGCGCAGGTCGTGCTGGTCTGCTCGCCCGTGAAGTCCCGGTAGCGAGCGATCCTGAGATCGCTCGGCGGTCTTCCCTGCGCCGCTTCCCGGCAGACGCGGACGTGCTCGGCGGCCGGGCCGTGACAGGTCTCGCAGTTGATGCCCGGCTCGGCCCAGACCGTGTGGTAGATGTCGGTCTTCCCGTCGTAGTTGGTCGACAGCTGGCTCACGTGGCAGCGGTAGCAGGACGTGTTGAACGTGTAGGCGCTGTCGGTCCAGGACAGCGCCTCGTCGGCCGGCAGCCCGGGGACGTGGCGGACACCGCTGCCCGCCATGTCGAACCACTCCTTGCGCCGGACGTCGTAGGCCAGCGGCAGGGTCTGCAGCCGGCCCCCCGGAAACGCCGCGAGGAAGTAGTAGACGTTCTTGCCACCCATCACGTGGGCGATCGCATGCCTGGTCTGGCCATTCGGATCCGACTCGACGATTGAGCCCTGACCGCGACCGATCTCCGCCCGGTACGAGCTCGCGCCGATCCGGATCCGGTCGCCCTGCAGCGTCAGGCTCGCCCGGGCGAACGCGGCCGTGTAGGGCTGCATGGCCAGTCCGTGGTGCGAAGATACCCAGAGCTCGTAGAACCGCTCATGGCACTCGCGGCAGCTGACGGATCCCGCAAGATCCGGAGCAACGAGCCCGGGACGCTTACATGCCCCGCGATCGGCCGGGTCGCCATCGGACGAGCACCGGCAGCCGCCCAGACCAAGCCACAGCACAACGGCAAGGCCGTGCGCCCCGGCCGCTCCGAGTCGCCGCCACGCCTGCGGCATGGTGGGAAGTCCTTCTCTTCCTACTGGGCCAGACCGGACTCGTGCAGGGGCTTCAGACCGGATGCCCCGACCGGAATCAGATCACTTTGCGGCCGGCACCGCGGAAAGACCGCGGCCACCTGGGGCCCGCGCAGCGGGTCGCGCCGCTGTCTTGATGCACTCGAGTGTCCTCACTGTGGTGGTTGCCGAACCCTCTTCGCGCGGGTCACCGACCCGCCCGGGGTTCGTCCCGGCCGCGCGCCCGATCGGCCGCGCGCTGCACCTCCTCCCGCGACAGGAATCCGTCGCGGTCCGCATCGAGCCGCTCGAAGCGCGGGCCGAGAGACGCCGCCTCCTCACGGGAGAGCTTGCCGTCGCCGTCCCGGTCGAGCGCGCGGAATCTCTCTTCGATCCGACCGGCCGCCCCGCTTCGGGGCGCCCGGGATCCCGTCTCGCTCCGCGCGCTGTCGTTCCGCACCCATTTCGCGGGTACCGTTCCTTTCTCCCATGCGGCCAGCGCTCCCCGGAGCCGGGCGACGTCCTCCGGCCGCTCCCGGGAGAGATCGCGTGTCTCCCCCACGTCGGCCGCGAGGTCGAAGAGCTCCGCGACGCCGTCCCGCACGACGAGCTTCAGGTCCCCGAGCCGCACCGCGGACTGCCGCCCCATCCGCCAGAACAGCGCCTCGTGCGGCCGGCCGGTCTCGGCACCCGCGAGGTGCGGCAGCAGGTTCACGCCGTCGAGCGGCGGGCCCTCGCCGATCGGCACGCCCGCCGCGGCGAGGACCGTCGGGACAACGTCGAGCGCGATGATCGGACGGCTCTCGACCTTCCCGGCCGGGAGCTCCCCCTTCCACTGGACGAGGAAGGGGATGCGGACGCCGCCCTCGTAGACCTGCCCCTTGAAGCCGCGCAGCGGGTCGTTGCGGGAGGTCGTCTGCCGCGTCGGACCGCCGTTGTCGGACAGGAAGATCACGAGGGTCCGGTCCTCGATGCCGTGGCGTCGCAGCGCGGCGAGGACGGCACCGACGGCGTCGTCCAGCGCCGCGAGCATGGCGGCGTAGGTGAGGCGCTTCGGGTCGACGATCTCCGGGAAGCGCTTCCGATACCGAGCAGTCGCCTGGAGGGGACTGTGGACGGCGTTGAACGGCACGTAGAGAAAGAACGGCCCCTGGGCGTGGGCGTCGATGAAGGCGACGGCCTCGCGGGCGAAGGCGTCCGTCAGGTAGTCCTTCTCCTCGACCGGCTCGAAGCCGCGGAGGATGGGGCTGCGCGCCTTGAGGTAGTCGTTGGCTCCGCCCAGGAATCCGAAGAACGCGTCGAAACCTCGGCTCGGCGGCTGGAGCTCGCGGCGATAACCGACGTGCCACTTGCCCACCATCCCGGTGGCGTAGCCGGCCGCCTTCAGCCGCTCGGCGAGGATCGGCTCGGCCGTCGGGATGCCGAACGCCGGCGAGGCGTTCCGCTCGGGACCGGGGTTGTGCTCGAACCCGAAGCGCTGCTGGTAGCGGCCCGTCAAGAGCCCGGCCCGCGTCGGTGCGCAGACCGGGCAGGACACGTAGCCGTCCGTGAACCGGATCCCCGCCGTCGCGATCGAGTCGATGGCGGGCGTCGCAATGTCGCGGCAGCCCTGCACGCCGAGGTCGGCGTAGCCGAGGTCGTCGGCGACGATCAGGACGACGCTCGGCGGCCGGTCGGCCGGCGCCTGACCGGAGACGGTCGCGCCGAGCGCCACAATGGCGAGCATCGAGGCAAGCGCTCGAATCACCGGATCACCTCCCCGTCCATTCCTGTGACGAGGGCCATGGGCCCCGAGGTTGCGTCTCATGCGCGCGCCGCCACCTCCGCAACCTCGCCGTCTCGAAGATCGAGCTCGAGGAAACGGTCGGCCTTGACTCCGGGGAACTGGAGAGTCCTGCCATCGGGCATGGCCACCGAGACGTCCACGAGGTCGCACCCAGCGAGGCCGAAATGCGCCTCGAGCGCGCTCCCGCTCTTGTAGCTCTGATTGGCGGCGATTGCGCGCATCCCCAGCAGCCTCCGGGTGCCGGGCTCGTGCAGCGTGACGCGCGCACCGATCAGGTCCGCCTGTCGCGCGCCGCTGAAGCGCACGCGCAGCCAGTGGTTGGCCCTTGCGCCGTGGAGTCCGGTGTTCCAGTAGACCTTGTCTTCGTAGCGGTACGGGCCGGCAGCCAGGCCGGAGTTGTCCGGGTCCGCGGCGAGGACGAGGTCGAGGAGACCGTCGCCGTCCAGGTCGGCCGCCTCGCCGCAGATGCCGCTGCCGTCCAGGCCGCTGAAGGTGGTGGGCTTCAGTTCGAACGTCCCGTCGCCCCGGTTCATGAAGAGCATCGCCCGCGCGCCGGGTCGCTCGCTCCGGTCCAGCACCACGACGTCGATCCAGCCGTCGTTGTCGAAGTCGCCGAAGATCGCGTCGGCGAAATAGGGTCGGCCCTCCTGGCGGCGGGCCGGGGAGGGGGCGTCGAAGAACTCGGACCACTGCCGATAGGTCCACGTCAGGGACTTGAGCCCCGCCGCCTCCGTACGTTCGGCGAAGGTGAACCCGCCCAGGTTCCTCCAGAACCGCCCGCCCACATACTCCGTGCGCGGCGCCCAGCCCGGGCTGGCAGGGCCGACCGCAAGGACATCCAGCAGGCCGTCGTTGTCCACGTCGGCGAGCGAGATGTACGGCAGCCCTGGCGCCTTGCCCACCGGCTCGAATGCACTCTTCTTCTCGTTCAGCTTCAGGTGCGCCTCGCAGGCCAGGCCGTTCCCGGCCACCTTCTCGAAGCGGAGCTCGCCCTTCTCGGCCAGGAGGTTCTTCCAGCAGAAGACACCCTGCCGGTATTCCACCGGGGAGTAGGGGAGCGAAGGATCGCGGATGTCGACGTGGCAGGACTGGAACAGATCGAGGTCGCCATCGTTGTCGAGGTCGCGCAGGTCGATGTCGGGCCCGGCCCTGTCCTTCGTGGAGTCGTGGTGGAAGCCGCCGAAGTCGGGCACGAGGTCGGTGCCGCCGATGTCCTGGAAGGTCCCATCCTCGAATCGATTGCCCCCGGGCTGGAAGACGTAGAGGCGGCTGTGCGGGAATCCGCCCTGGGCGTTGCCGATGTTGTCGCAGCCGATCGCGATGTCGAGCCAGCCGTCGCGGTTCACGTCCCCGAAGGACGGCTGGCGGTTGTAGGCCTTCTCGTTCTGGATGCCCATCTTCGCGGAGACATCCCGGAAGACGTCCCAGGCGCCCTCCGAGAGGTAGAGGCCGTTGCCGATCTTCCGGTCGCGAGGGCTGGACTGCCCGCCCGACATCTGCGCGTGGCGGGTCACGAAGAGATCGAGGAAGCCGTCCCGGTTGAAGTCGGCCAGCACCGGGACCTGGCCGCGGCCGAACGCCTCAGGCGACACCCTGGAATCCAGGAGCTTGATCCCGTGTTCCCGGAACTTGAAGTGCCCCTCGTTGATGAAAACCCGCAGCTTCTCGCCCGGACCCCAGTTGCCGCCGGAGCCGCGCGGCGCGGAGTAGCAGGCGACGATGTCCAGGAGCCCGTCACGGTCGAGGTCCACGAGCGCCAGGCCGTTGGTCCCTTCCTGGATGCCGGTGAAGCCCGGGACGATGATGCTCTCGAAAAGCTGTCCCCGCCCGGCGGCGTCGCGCGCCGGGGCGCCGTCCGGCATCTTCTTGAGCGGCGGCTCCCCGGGCCGCCGCGGCTCGGCGAGCTGCTCGCTCCAGGGCGAGGCAGGTTCCTTGGCGGGGATCGGCCTGTCGGGCCTGGGGCCCGGCAAATCGAGCCCGACCATGCCAGGCGGTGCCGGGGCCAGGACGATGCGGTTGCCGTCCGGGTCCCGGACGACCAGCCGCTCGCCGTCAGCTTCCACTCTCGCGCCGCGCTCCTCGAGCGTCTTGCGCGCCGCGGCCGTGTTCTTGACGAAGAGAGTCATCGAGCGCCAGCCGGGCGCGTCGGGTCGACCGGCCGAGCTGCTGCGGCGCTTCCCCGGCGGGGCGGCGACCTTGAGCCGGCTGTTGCCCACCGGGTAGAGGTACATCTCTCCGACCGGCGCCGGCAGACGCCAGACGCCGGCTTCGGGCAATCCCAGGACCTCGGCGAGGAACTTCCGCGTCGCCGTCGCGTCGGCCGCCACGAGCCCCACGGTGAACGCCTCGCCTGGCGCCCCACGCGGCACTCTCATCAGCTCCACGGGATTGCCGTCCGGATCCCGCGTGAACCAGACGTTGCGCGCCACCTGGGGCCTCGGGTAGCCGACCTTCTCGAGCCGCTCGCAGATCGCCGTCGGATCCCTGAACCAGAGCGAGGGGTAGCGCAGGCCGTTGACGGCGATCAGCTCGACCCACGGATTGCCCGCCTGGTCGGGTCGCGGAGCGGCGGCCCTGGCGGGGAGAAGCTGCAGGCCGGTTCCGAAAAGGGAGAGCAACGTCCCAGGCGTGTTCTCGTCCTCCTCGACCACCTGCATGCCGATCCCGTCGCGGTAGAATCTCTGGGCCGCCTCGAGGTCCCGGACCCGGAGTTCGTAAACGACGGGAGGGCGCGCATTGACGGTTTGCGTGAGGCTTGCGGGCTCGGGTCCGGCGGGATCGGCCGGCGGGTCCTCCCGCTCCGAGCGGCTGCCGAAGAGCTCCGCCGCCTGCTCCTGCGTCACGAAACCGTCCCGGTCGCCGTCCATCTGCCTCGGAGCAGGCCGGGGATGCTCCTCAGCGCTGCGCCTCCCATCGCCTTCGCCGTCAAACCGTTTGAAACGCTCGGCCAGCGCGCCGCGAGCGGGCGGAGTCGTCGGCTGTGCCGGTAGCGGCAGGTAGCCTAGCGCCGCGAGAAGAACGGCAGCCATTGCTGTGGGTCTCATTGTCGAGCCTCCTGCTCTGCTCGCAACAGGCGATCCAGGAACTCCGCGTCCCGGAAGAACCGACTTGCGCGCAGCTCACCTTGTCGCACCACGACGAGCCCGAGCGACGGCATGACGTAGAGCCGTTGCTTGCCTGCGCCCGCGGCCAGGAACAGGTCGCCGGGCAACCAGTCCGACTTGACGATGTCGCCCATGTCGCGTTCGAGGATCGGCACCTGCCGAATGAGGGTGTCGGGCACCGGCTCCCGCAGCCACCAGGTCAGGCCGTAGGCCGGGTTCTGCTCCGTCCCGCGCCGACATGCGGCCAGCGGCTCGCTGGCCACGATCTGCTTGCCGTCCCATCGTCCCTCCAGGCGCATGAACTCGCCGAACTTCGCCCAGTCGCGTGCCGTCATGAACGCGCCGCCGCCGACCTGCGGATGGCCGTCGGCGCAGCGGAACCGCCACTCCACCGACACCCCCAGTGGATCCAGGATCCGGCGCTTGAGGTACGCCTCGAACGTCTCGTCCTTCAGCCTGCGCTGGAGCGCCAGCGCAAAGGCATTGAGGTGATAGGCCCCATACACGAACTTCGCGCCCGGTGCGGCCACCATGGGCTTGCCGATGATCTCCTTCCACGCCGGCGCGCGCACTGCCGCGCCCGCTTCGCCAGCAGTCAACCCGCTGGTCATCGTCAGTAGATGGCGATAGGTGATCCCGGATCTCTTCGGGTCGTCCTTCCATTCGGCCAGCGACCCGCACGCCGCATCCTCGAGCCGGAGCAGCCCGTCCTCGACCGCCGCGGCAGCCGCCACGCCGACGAAGCTCTTGGAGCCGCTCGCCAGCATCTGCTTTCTGTCCCGCGCCCCGCCGTTGCCATAGCCCTCAAAAACGACCTTGCCATCGAGCATCACGAGCATCGCCTGTCCCCCTGCGGACTCACTGTACGTTTGCGCTCGCTCCAGGGCTGTCGTGCTGATCCGCGACGGCGGAGAAGCTGTGGACGCATCCTGGGCGCCAAGGAGCGCTACGAATCCTGCGAGGCACATCCAGACGGAGGTCAGCGGGATCCAGTTCATCGCTGTCCACCCCTGCTCTTGCCGTTGCATTCGGGGACTTCGCCGCAGTGCAAACGTGGTAGCCGCAGGAACACGACGCGCGCCCGCCGCCCCTCGGCCACCGGGGAGAGGCGGGTGTCGTCGCGGCCGCGCAAGCCGCTGCTTCGATCGATCGGCCGCCAGCCGCGCGAATCGATCGGCGGCTCGCGCGGCTGGCCGTCGCGCGTACTACGCCCGATCCATGCGAGATGTTACGCGGTGCGGGAAGGAGATGCCGCGCGCGCCACCCGCGAGGAGCAAGCAACTTCCGGCGCCTGACCCCAGAGAATTGCAGAAATGGGGTCAGACCCCGTGCCCGAAGCACGTCGTACGGGCACCCGACGAACTCAGACGGGCACGGCGTCAGACCCCGGTTGTCACCGCGGGCGCAGTTCGCCCGCGCCACCTGAGCGCGCGCAGTCCGCGCGCGATACGCGCACCCGCACCCGCACCCGCACCCGCACCCGTACGCCCACCCGCACTCTCACTCCGCACTCCTCTTCCCTCTCTCCTTCTTCTTCCCCTTCGCGGTTGACGAGCAGCCGCACGGCTGCAAGACTGGCCGGGATTCGAGGTGGATGGCGAGGCACAGCGATGCGTGCGAAGAGAGGCGTCGGATGAGAAGAACCACCGGCTTTCGGTTGCTGCTGGCCTGGTTCGGCGCCGCGGCCCTCGCCGCGGCGCAGGCCGTCGAGCCGGTTGCGTACGACTTCGAGGCGGACCGGCCGGGCGCCTTGCCGGCGGGCTGGTTCGTGCCCACGCCGGGCTACCGAGCGACGGTGGTGGAGGGCGGTGCCGCGCAGGGCAAGCGCTGCCTGAAGCTCGAGCCCACCGGCGAGGGTGCCGGGGACCGCGGTCCGTTCGGCAACGTCATGCGAGTTCTCGACGCGGAGCACTGGCGGGGCAAAACGGTGCGGCTGCGCGCCGCCGTCCGCGTCGAGGCACGGAGCGCCGAGGGAGCGGCGCGCCTGTGGCTCCGGGTCGACCGCGAGGGGGGCGGGATGGGTCTCTTCGACAACATGGGCTCCCGGCCCGCTCTTGACCGCACCTGGACGTACCACGAGATCGCGGGCGACGTCGACGCCGACGCCCGCACGCTCAACTTCGGGCTGATGCTGTTCGGCGCGGAGCGGGTCTGGCTCGACGACTTCTCGCTCGCCGTCACCGGCGACGCAAAGCTGCCGGAAGGCCCGCGGCCGCTCACCGACCGGGGCCTCGAGAACCTGAAGGCGTTCACGCGGCTGCTGGGTTACGTCCGGCACTTCCACCCCTCGGACGCCGCGCGCGCGGCCGACTGGAATGCGCTCGCCATCGCGGCCGTCCCCCGCGTCGAAGCGGCACCGGACGCCGAGGAGCTCGCCCGAGCGCTCGCGTCCGTCTTCATCCCGGTCGCGGCCGGAGTGGAGGTGTTCCCGACCGCGGGCGAGGCGCCGCCGCTGCCGGAAGCGCTGCTCCGGCCGCCCGGACGGGTGGGCGTGCGGATCGTTCACTGGGAGCACCACGGGTTCGGCCAGCCCGAGCAGGCCGGGATCTACCACAGCGCGGTCCGCCAGCGGCCGTTTCGCGGCCGCATCCGGCGAGCGGGACCCGGCGGCATGCCCGATCCCGCCCAACCGCTGGTGGCACCGCTCGCGGGCGGCGTGACCTGCCGCGTCCCGCTCGCGCTCTACCAGTTTCGCGGCAAGACGGTGCCCGAGGCGGCGGGCGGCGCGACCGGCGGGCCCGTTCCAACCTCGGCACAGGACCGCTCCGTCCGCCTCGCGGCGGTGGCACTGGCGTGGAACGTGTTCCAGCACTTCTACCCGTACTTCGACGTGGTCGACGTGGACTGGCCCGCCGCGCTCGCGGACGCGCTCCGGGCCGCGGCGACGGATCCCGACGAGGAGGCATTTCTCGCCACGCTCCGCCGGATGGTGGCGCGCCTCGAGGACGGTCACGGGTACGTGGGGCACCGTTCGGACCGTGCGGTCGCGCGGCTGCCGCTCGCGTGGGCCTGGATCGAGGACCGCCTGGTCGTCACCCGCGGGACGGAAGCCGCCGATCCCGCCGCGGCGAACGCTCCAGCGCCCCGGCCCGGCGACGCGGTCCTCGCGATCGACGGCGTGGCCGTGAACGAGCTCCGGTCGCGGCTCGAGCCGCGGATCTGTGCCGCCACGCCCCAGCACCGCCGGTTCCGCCTCGCCCAGGAGCTTGCGCTCTTCCCGCCTGGCGCGCGCGTGCGCCTCGACCTCGAGCGCGACGGCCACCGGCTTCGGTGGACCGGCCGCGCCGAGGCCGGCCAGCCGCCCGTCGAGGAGGCCCGCCCGCCGAAGATCCACGAGGTCCGCCGCGGCATCTACTACGTGGACCTCGGCCGCGTCGACACGGCGGAGTTCGCGGCAGCGCTGACGAAGCTCGCCGCCGCACGCGGCCTCGTCTTCGATCTCCGCGGTTACCCGGGAAACCTCTCGACGATCGTGCTCGCCCATCTGATCGACCGGCCGATCCAGAGCGCGCGCTGGCTCGTGCCCGTGATCGTCCGCCCGGACCGGGACGGGATGACGTTTCTCGAGTCGGGCTGGCCGGTCCAGCCTCAGGCGCCCCGGCTCTCCGGGAAGGTGGCCTTCCTCACGGACGGCCGCGCGATCAGCTATGCGGAGACGTACCTCGGGATGGTGGAGCACTACCGGCTCGGCGCGATCGTCGGCGAGGCGACGGCCGGCACCAACGGCAACGTGAACCCGTTCGAACTCCCCGGAGGCTACCGGATCGTGTGGACCGGCATGAAGGTCCTGAAGCACGACGGCTCGCGCCACCACGGCGTGGGCATCCCGCCCACGGTGCCCGTCGCGCGCACGCGCCAGGGCGTTCTCGAGGGGCGCGACGAGCTGCTGGACCGGGCGATCGAGATCGTGGCGGGGGAGCGCTGATCGGAACCGCCGGGCGCGCGCGGAGACCGGTGGGCGGGCGGGCGACGTTCCGTGCCCCCCGGCAGATCGCCCCGTCGCCGGGGCGGCGCGCAGCGCGGAGGATGAGGAGCACGGCATGGCGCTCGGCTGCTATGGTGTCCTGAACGGAACGGTGCTGGACTGCCGGCGCGGGGTCGGCGGAAGCCGCCACTACCAGGTGCACATCCGGGCCGGCGGCGACGACCATCGTGCGGCGGTCAACTTCCGCTCGAAGGGCGAGCCCTCCGACCTTCTGTTCGCCGTGGCGGAGGACTTCGTGCACCCGGTGACGCGCATCGTGCGGAGGCTGCCGGCCGGCTTCACGCGGCTCGGCCCCGGACCACGGACCGGCGCGCTCGACTACGTGCGCGGCCGCCTGTTCGGGATCGAGGATCTCCGCCGCCAGCCGGTCGGTACCCCGGGCCGTCGGAACGACCTCCGGGAAGTGCTCGACCGGCTCGTCAAGGAGGCGATGCAGCTCGAGGGCGCGACGATCCACGTCTTCGGCGAGCCCTGGGGGCCGGAGCCGGGCCAGGATCGCTACTTCGGCTTCGGGCCGAGCCGAGGCATGCACGAGATCCACATGAACCAGGGCAACGCCGACAAGTTCCAGGACAACGACGGGGTCTGGCAGGACGGCGGCGTGCTGTTCCGCTACCCGACCCGCAGCGGCAAGCGACGGGCGGAGCGCTGGTCGGCCGTGTTCCTCGCGTTCGGTTCGCAGGCCTGGCGCACCGACGACCGCACCGGACGCCGCCTGTAGGGGGCACCGGCCGGGACCGGCACGGCGCGCGCGCCCCGGGCGCGCCCCCCGGCGCGCCAGAAATCGCTGGACTTCCGCCGGCCCTTGGCCGAGGATTGCCGTTCGTGTCCCGTTGCCCGGATTCGGCCGGCAAGCGGGTCCCGGATTCCCCCGAGGAGGGCTCCACTGCATGGCGTTTCGAGGCAGTCGCAGTCGCAGCAGCAGCAGCAAGACCCGCAAGCCCCGCACGTTCGGCCGGAGCCGGACGCGGCGGCGCGACATCGAGGTGGACTACAAGGACATCGGCACGCTGCAGAAGTTCCTCTCGCAGTACGGCAAGATCCACTCGCGCCAGCGGACCGGGCTGACCGCCCACCGGCAGCGCGAGCTGAAGGCCCACATCAAGTACGCCCGCTTCCTGGCGCTCCTGCCGTACAAGTAGGCCTCCCTGCGCGCCGGCGCCCACGCCCGCCGACGTCGATCTCGACCCAATGGCCCCCAGGAGCGGTGCGTCCAACGGCGGCGCGGCGGCGCCCAACGCTGCGCGTCGATTCGCGGCGGCCCTCAGCGGTGTTCGACGACGATCTTGCCGAAGTGTTTCTGCGCCTGGAGGTGGGCCAGCGCGTCCGTGAGCCTCTCGAACGGAAAGCGGTCGCCGATCACCGGGCGGATCCGGTGGCGCACGAGGAACGCGTTCATCTCGGCGAAGGCGGCGCGCGAGCCGACGAGGATCCCGGCGATCCGGATCCGCATCATCAGCAAGGGGGCGAGGTTCGTCTCGCCGGCCAGCCCCGTCAGCGCGCCCAGCATCGCGACGGTGCCGCCGGCGCGGGTCGCGCGCAGCGAGGTCGCCAGCGTCCCGATGCCGCCGTTCTCCACGACCACGTCGACGCCGTCGCCGCCGGTCCACTCCCGGACCTTCCGGTCCCAGGCCGGGTGCTCCCGGTAGTTGACCGTCGCGTCGGCGCCGAGGGCGCGGCAGCGCGCGAGCTTCTCGTCGCTCGCGCTGGTGATCGCCACGCGCGCCCCCAGAGCCTTGGCCATCTGGAGCGCAAAGATCGACACGCCGCCGGTTCCCAGCGTCAGCACGGTCTGACCCGCCTCGAGGTGCCCCTCGGTCACCAGCGCATTCCAGGCGGTGAGCGCGGCGATGGGGAGCGTGGCGGCCTCAGCGAAGTCGTAGCCCTCCGGAACCGGCAGCACCGCCGCCGCCGGCAGCACGACCTCCTCGGCCGCGAGCCCCGCGGCCGGCAGCCCCAGCGTGGTGTTCACGTAGGCCGCGCGGTAGGGGCCGTCGATCCAGCCGGACACGAAGTGCGACACGACGCGGTCGCCCACGGCGACGTCGGTCACGCCTTCGCCCACCGCGCTCACCATGCCGGCGCCGTCGCTCAGCGGCGTCGCCGGCAGCGGCAGCCGCGGATTGTAGGCGCCCGTGACGACCATCAGGTCGCGGTAGTTCAGGCTCACGGCGCGGAGCGCGACGCGAATCTCGCCCGGCCGGGGCTCGGGCCGCGGCCGGTCCTCCAGACGCAGGTGCTCCAGGCCGAACGAGGCGAATCGATACGCGCGCATCGGGCGCTCTCCTCTCGTTACCGCCGTTTCTCGATGCTCAGGATCTCGACATCAAAGAGAAGCGTGCGGCCGGCCAGCGGGTGGTTGACGTCGAGGACGGCGTCGCTCTCGTCGATGGCGACCAGCCACACGACCGCCGTCCCGCCGGGAGTCTCGGCCCGGAGCGGGTCGCCGAGCGCGGCGTCGGCGGGCAGCCGGCTGCGGGCCACGCGGTGCGTGGCATCGGGATGGCGCTCGCCGAAAGCCTGCGCGGGGGGCACGGTGATCGTCTTGCGGTCGCCCTCCGCCAGGCCGAGAACGCCGTGCGCCAGACCTTCGATCACCTCGGAGCCCGGCCCGGCGACGAACTCGAGAGGGCGCTCCGCGGGCGAGCGATCGAAGACGGTGCCGTCCTCGAGCCGGCCCGTGTAGTGCACGTGCACGCGATCTCCCGGTTCGACTGCCCTCATGAGCTCTCCGGATGTCCGAGCGCGGTCCCGGCCGCCCGCCGCGGCGGCGGGCACCCGGACGCGGGCCCTCAGTACGCCCTGGCAAAGAGGACGCGCCGCGCCGAGGGCCGGCCGCTGAAGAGGCACGTTCCCGCCTCCGGCTCGGCGCCGAGCGGGAGGCAGCGCGCCGTCACCTTGAGGCGCTTCAGCACGGCGTCCGCGGCGGCAGCCCCGTGCTCGACCGCGTAGTGGCAAAGCGCGAAGCCACCGGAGATCTCGCGCTCGTCGGCCGCCGTGAAGAACGCCTCGAAGTCCTCGAGCCGGTCGATCCGCCGGGTGCGCTCCTCGCGGAACGTGCGCGCCCGCGCGAGCAGTCCGGCCTGCATCTCCGCGAGCCACTCCGGCACGTGCGCCACGAACTCGTCGCGCGCGACCGCCACCTTCTCGCGCACCGGCCGGTCGCGCCGCCCCATGGCCACGGTGCCGGCCGCGAGGTCGCGCGGCCCGATCTCGAGCCGGATCGGCACGCCGCGCTTGACATGCTGCCAGAGCTTCTCGCCGCCCCGCACATCGCGCGCGTCGATCTCCGCCTGGATCGGCCCGTCGCCGAACCGCTGCTCCGCAAGCGCCGCCACCAGCGCCCGGCAGGACGCGAGCACCTCGGCCCGCTCGGCGTCGGTGCGAAAGATCGGCAGGATCACCACCTGCACCGGAGCAATCCGCGGCGGCAGCACCAGGCCGTCGTCGTCGCTGTGGGTCATCAGGAGCGCGCCGACCAATCGGGTCGACACGCCCCAGGAGGTGGTCCAAGCCAGGGTCTCCCGCCCGTTCGCGTCGAGGAACTTGATGTTGCAGCCGCGGGCGAAATTCTGCCCGAGGAAGTGCGAGGTGCCGGCCTGCAGCGCCTTGTGGTCCTGCATCATGGCCTCGATGGCGTAGGTGTCGACGGCGCCGGGGAAGCGCTCCTCGGGCGTCTTCTCCCCCTGGATCACGGGCATCGCCAGGAACTGCTCCGCAAACGTCGCGTAGACATCCAGCATCCGCAGCGTCTCGGCCACCGCCTCCTCGCGAGTCGCGTGGACGGTGTGGCCCTCCTGCCAGAGGAACTCGGTCGTGCGGAGAAACAGGCGCGTCCGCATCTCCCAGCGCACGACGTTGGCCCACTGGTTGATGAGGATCGGCAGATCCCGGTAGCTCTGCACCCATCGGGAGTAGGTCTCGCCGATGATCGTCTCGCTGGTCGGCCGGACCACCAGCGGCTCCTCGAGCGGCGCCGCCGGGACCAGCCGGCCGTCGGGGCCGGGCTCCAGGCGGTGGTGGGTGACCACCGCGCACTCCTTGGCGAAGCCCTCGACGTGCGCCGCCTCCCGCTCGAGGTAGCTCAGCGGGATGAACAGCGGGAAGTAGGCGTTCTGGTGGCCGGTCGCCTTGAACATCCCGTCGAGCACGCGCTGCATGTTCTCCCAGATCGCGTAGCCCCACGGCTTGATCACCATGCAGCCCCGGACCGGCGAGACCTCGGCGAGATCGGCCGCGCGGATCACCTGCTGGTACCACTCCGCGTAGTTCTCGCGGCGGGTGGGGCGGATCGCGTTCTCGGTGGGTCTGGCCTCGTTCACCTTGGCATCTCCGACTGCGGTCGCCGTGAGCGCACGCCGCCCGGGACACGGGGGACGAAGAGGCCCGTGCAATCGCCGCCGAGCCGCGCCCGCGCGGACCTACTTCTTCGGCTTGGGTGGCCGGACCAGCCCGGCGTCGAGCAGGGTCCGGAAGGCGCCGTTGCGCGAGATCGTCTTGAGCGCGCGCGTCGACAGGCGCACGCGCACGGTGCGGTTGAGCTCGGGCACCCAGATGCGCTTGCGCTGGAGGTTCACCTTGAAGGTGCGCGGAGAGATGCCCGTGGTCTTCTTGCCGATGCCGCCCTTGCGCTTGGCGAGGCCGCGGCGGCTATACTGGCGGCCGATCACCGTGCCCTTGCCCGTGATCTGACAGACTCGGCTCATGGGTCGCTCTCCGTTGTCTCGGCTCGCGTGCCGGCGCGCAGGGCGGACTCGATCCGGGGGCTACCCGCCCGCCGTGCGGCCTCGAGATCGGTTGCTTCTACTTCAGGAAGCCGCCCGCTTCAAGGAATTCGGCGCGCCGGTGGCCCGGGGCGGTCGCTCGGGACAGCGGCGCGCGGCCGGCAGCAGGGCCCGCCCTCGGGCCCGAGGGGCGCGGAGCTTCCCGCTGGTATTCACGGCGGCAGCGGGTAGTATAATTCGCCTGGCACCGACTACAGACCGCCCGGATCGCTCCCGAGCACGGGGCTCGCGACGGCTTCGGGCCACCCCACGCATGGAGAGCCCATGAGCGCCAAGGTCTTCAAGAAGATCGAGATCGTCGGCACCTCGGACCTATCGTTCAGCGACGCCACGGCCAATGCCGTCGCCAAAGCCTCGGAGACGGTGAGGAACATGAGCTGGTTCGAGGTCGTCGAGCAGCGGGGAGCGATCGACGGGGGCAAGGTCCAGGAGTACCAGGTCACGATCTGCGTGGGATTCCGCGTGGATTGACCGCGGGCGCA
>JAFGQW010000286.1 GCA_016935485.1 Planctomycetota bacterium
CGCCTCAGACCGAGCACCCATACCGACGGCGCATCGGGCGGCCGCGCGGGGCGCGGGAGGTCGCGAAGCAGCGCCAGGCTCGGGATCGAGAAGAGCGCGAACCAGCCGGCCACGACCAGCGGCACCAGCACCGGGCGCGAGGTGGCAAGCGGCAGCACGACGAGGAGGCAGCCGAGCCCGCCAAGATAGCCGAGCGCCCAGCCGGCGCCGGAGAGGCGCTCGATCCGGCTCGCCGCCACCAGCTCCGGCAGGAACGCGTTGTAGAAGACGCACGAGCTCTCGAACCCGACCGCGGCCGCGCTGAAGAGCGCCATCGCGAGGACGAGCGTGCCCTCGCCGGTCAGCGCGAGGCCCGCCGTGGCGAGGATGCACAGCCAGGCGGAGGCCGCGAGGAACCGGCGCTTGCGGCCGGCGAGATCGGCCACCGCACCGAGCAGCGGCGCCGTGAGGAAGACGAGCGCGGCAGCCAGCGCATTCGCCGTTCCCCAGAGCCGATCCGACCATCCGGGCCGGGCGTCGCCGACCACGACCGTCTTGAAGTAGACGACGTAGACCGCCGTGATGATCACCGTCGGGAAGGCCGAGTTCGCGAAATCGTAGAGGCACCACGCCGCGCGCTGGGCGCGGGTCGAAGCGGGCGTCGATCCGGACGGCGGAGCCGCGGCGGGCATCGCTGGTCCTCAGCCCGAACCCGTTTCGATCGGCGGCACGGTTTCGAGAAACGGCTCGAGACGCGCGCGCACCTCCGGCGGGATCGGCAACGTGCGCTCGGCGCGCTTGTCCGTGAAGACGACGACCATCCGGAGCTCGCTCGCGAGATCACCGGCCGGGTCGAAGAAGCGGACGCGCACGGTGAGCGAGGTCCGACCGATCCGCTCCAGCCAGAGCTTCCCGACCAGTTCCCGGCCCGGTCGCTTCGGCTTGAAGTAGTCGGCCTCCACGTGGCGGAACGGCACCAGCCACCCGGGGTTCTCGAACCACTCGCTCCACGCGAACCCGGCCGCCACCACGAACTCCTCGAAGACCTCGTGCGCAAAAAAGAGGAGGTTCCCGTAGAACATCACCCCGGCGATGTCGGCGTGATGGAAGCGGACCGGAACGCGCGTCTCGAAGGGCATGATCCTCGTCCACCTCCCGCACCACAGCGGCCCGCGCGCGCCGGACCCGAACGCCGCGGCGGAACGCCGCCCCGGCATCGCGCGCACACCGCGTACGCGCGGCCGCACCGCAGTCCCCCATGGTATGGCACACGCCGGGTTCGATCAAGCCGCGCTCCGCCGGGGCGATCCGGATCCGGGAATTGTCGCCGGCGGCCTTCACAGATCCGGCGCGATGCCGTACGCTGAGGAAGCCGCCGGATCCCCGGCGCCGGGCGCCGAGCGAGTCCCCCGCGCCGCACCTGAGGAGCCGCCGATGAAACGCCTGTCGATGACCCGCCTGGACGCAAGCACCGCTTTCGGGCCTCGGGCCGCCCGCCGCCGCGCGCGAGGCGCCGGGCTCTGGCTGTGCGGACTGCTCGCGCTGACCGGCACCGCCGCCACCCAGGACGGCCTCCCGCTCACCGGCCACCAGAACTACGTGACCTCGCTCGACTTCTCCCGCGACGGCAAGCTTCTCGTGTCGGGCAGCGCCGACTACTCCATCCGCATCTGGAACGTGGCCGACGGCATGCTGCTCCGAGCGATCGAGCGCGCACACGACCAGGGCGTGAACGGCGTCGCCTTCAGCCCCGACGGATCGCTGGTGGCTTCCGCGGGGTTCGACCGGGCCGTGCGCCTCTGGAAGGTCGAGACCGGCGAGCCGGTCCACACGTTCAGCGGCCACTTCGGCCGCGCGGACGACGTGGTCTTCAGCCCGGACGGCAAGCACCTCGTCTCGTGCGGACTCGATCCCTTCATCAAGGTGTGGGACGTAGCCGGCCGGGCGGAATGGAAGACGCTCGAGGACGCGCACGAGCACGGCGTGGGCGGCGTCGCGTTCGCCGCGAACGGCCGGCTGCTCTTGAGCGCCGGCTGGAACCAGGAGATCAAGAGCTGGTCCTTCCCGGCGGGCAAGGAGCAGAAGACCGTCCTGAAGAGCCACGACGATCCCATCCTCTGTCTGGTGGTCGATCCGCGCAGCCGCTCGATGGCCACCGGCGGCAGGGACGGCACCGTCTTCGTCTGGCAGCTCCCCAAGGTGAAGAAGCTCGTCGACTTCCGCAGCGACGTCGACCAGGTCCACGACCTCGCGTTCGATCCGACCGGCCAGCAGCTCGTCGTCGTGGGGATGCGCGGCGGCGTCGAGGTGTGGGATGTCCGGCGCGCCAGGATGCTCCGCCGGCACGAGGGCCACGAGGGGCTCGTCCGCACCTGCCGTTTCACGCCCGACGGCAAGTGGCTCGCCACCGCCGGGGAAGACAAGGAGATCCGGTTCTGGAAGACGGGCAAGTGAAAAACGCCCCTGGGGCGATTTTTCCAGATCGGCCGGCCTAACTGAAAAAAACGCCCCTGGGGCAATTTTTCCAGATCGGCCGGCGGTCGCCTCAGCGCGGGGCGAGCACGCGGGCGAGGAACGCCAGCACGTCGGCGTCCTCCTCGATCTGCTTGGTGGTGGGCTTGCCCCCGCCGTGGCCGGCCCGCGTCTCGATGCGGATGAGCACCGGCCCGTCGCCCGCCTGGCACGCCTGCAGCTGCGCCGCGAACTTGAAGCTGTGCGCCGGCACCACCCGGTCGTCGTGGTCGGCGGTGGTGATCAGCGTCGGTGGATAGCTCACCCCGGGCCGCAGATTGTGGAGCGGCGAGTAGGCGCGCAGCGCCAGGAACTCCTCCCGCACGGCGGGCGAGCCGTAGTCCGACACCCAGGCGTGCCCGATCGTGAACTTGTGGAAGCGGAGCATGTCCAGCACGCCGACCTGCGGCACGCACGCGCCGAAGAGCTCGGGCCGCTGCACCATGCAGGCGCCGACGAGCAGGCCGCCGTTGGAGTGGCCGTTGATCGCGAGCCTGGCCGGGGAGGTGTGGCCGTTCGCAACCAGCCACTCGGCGGCCGCGTTGAAGTCGTCGAACACGTTCTGCTTGCGGAGCCGGGTGCCCGCAAGATGCCACTGGCGCCCGTACTCCCCGCCGCCCCTCAGGCACGCCTGGGCGTAGATCCCGCCGCGCTCCATCCACACGAGATTGCCGACGCGGAAAGACGGCGTGAGCGAGACGTTGAAGCCGCCGTAGCCGTAGAGGAGCGTCGGGGTCTCGGCGTCCGGGACCAGGTCCTGCTTGTGGGTCAGGAAGAGCGGCACCGCCGTCCCGTCCTTGCTGGTGCAGCGCACCTGGCGCGTCACGTAGTCTTGCGGCTCAAACCCGAGCGTGGGCCGGTGGAACGGCAGCGAGTAGCCCAGCGCGAAATCGTGCCGGTAGATCGTCTGCGGCCGCGCGAAGCTCGTGAACGCGAAGAACGTCTCGGTGTCGGTGCGCCGGCCGGTGAACCCCCCGACCGTGCCGATGCCGGGGAGCTCCAGCGCACGTTCGAACGTGCCGTCGAGCCGGAAGAGCTTCACCGCCGCGTGGGCATCCTCGAGGTAGCAGGCCACCAGCCGCTCGCCGACGACACTCACGCTCTCGAGCACGTGCTTGCCCGCGGGGATGACCTCCTTCCAGCCAGCACGCTCGGGCCGCTCCACGTCGATCGCGATGACCCGCTGCAGGGGCGCCTCGAGCGAGGTGAGAAACCAGAAGACCGAGCCGTCGTTGCCGAGATAGCGGTAGGTAGCCTCGAAGGTGTCGATGAGCTTCACGAGCGGAGCGCGCGGGTCATCCAGGCGCTTGAGGTAGAACAGGTTCTCCTCGAGGGTGCCCTGCCAGACGTGGATCCCGAGGTACTGACCGTCCTCCGTCACGAAGCCGTCGAACCCGTAGTCCTCGTGGTCGGGGTCCTGGTAGACCAGCACGTCCTCGGCCTGCGGGGTGCCGCGCTGGTGGAAATAGAGCTTCTGGAAGACGAGCGCGCTCGAGGGTCGCGCGCCGGGCAGCGGCGGGTCGTAGCGGCTGTAGAAGAAACCGCGGCCGTCGTGGGTCCAGGAGGCGCGCGAGAACTTGCTCCATTTCACCAAGTCGGGAAGGTCCTCGCCCGTCGCCACGTTCCGGATCCGCCACTCCATCCAGTCCGAGCCGGCCGCGGCAAGCGCGTAGGCAAGCCAGTTGCCGTCCTCGCTCGCCGCGGTCCCCGCCAGCGCGACCGTCCCGTCCTCCGCCAGCACGTTGGGATCGATGAGCACCCGCGGCGCGGCCTCCAGCGCGTCGGCAACGTGGAGCACGTCCTGGTTCTGCAGCCCGTCGTTCTTCCGGAAGAAGTAGCGCCCGCCCCGCTGCACCGGCACGCTGCAGCGTTCGAAATCCCACAGCTCCGTCAGGCGCGCGCGGATCTCGTCGCGGGCGGGACAGGCCGCGAGGAACGCATCGGTGACCCGGTTCTGGGCCTCGATCCAGGCGCGGGTCTCGGCGGAGTTCTCGTCCTCGAGCCAGCGATACGGATCCGCCACTTCCACGCCGTGGATCCGCTCGACCCCGTCGGTGCGCGCCGCCGCCGGATAGGCGATGGGCGCGAAGCGGCGGGCGGAGCCCGACGACCCGCAGCCCCAGACCAGGCCGACCACCAGCAGCGTCCGGACGACGTGTTGAGTCTGCATCTTCGAAATCCCTCTCCTCCAGCGGGTCCTGCCCGCCGCCGACCGCCCTCCCCGCGGAGGCCGCGCCGACGGGGTGCGCTCATCCGACCGGGCAACTGCCCGGCCCGCACGGATCGCCGCCGCTCCGTCAGCTCGCCGGCGCGGGCGGCTCCGCGGCGCGGCCGCCGCCGCCCCCCACGCCGAATACGGACAGCTTCCGCTCGAGCTCCCTCGAGCCGCATCCCGGGCAGACCGGCTCCTCCGCGCCGCGCACGAGCGCCTCGAAGGCGCGGCCGCACTCCTTGCAAACGTACTCGCGAATCGGCATGCTGGTGGCCTCCCTGCATGGCGCGCCAAGGACATCAGTATGGAACAAGACCGCGAGATCGACAACCACGCCCCGCTCGGCCAGGGCACCTGGCGCATGGGCGAGGACGCCGGGCAAAGAGCGGCCGAGGTCGCCGCGCTCCGCCTCGGGCTGGACCTCGGGCTCACGGTGATCGACACCGCCGAGATGTACGCCGACGGCGGCGCGGAGCGCGTGGTGGGCGAAGCGATCGCCGGCCGGCGGGACGAGGTCTACCTCGTCTCCAAGGTGCTGCCCGTGAACGCCTCCTGCCAGGGCACGCGGCGGGCCTGCGAGCAGAGCCTCGCGCGGCTTAGCACGGACCGCCTCGACCTTTACCTCCTCCACTGGGAGAGCGAGCACCCCTTCGCGGAGACGCTCCGCGCCTTCGAGCAGCTCGCGCAG
Source organism: Planctomycetota bacterium (assembly GCA_016935485.1). GTDB lineage: Bacteria > Planctomycetota > JAFGQW01 > JAFGQW01 > JAFGQW01 > JAFGQW01. Next base: position 5,391 of record JAFGQW010000286.1, read on the forward strand.
GACGGGAAGATCCTCGACTGGGGCGTGAGCAACTTCGATCGCGCCGAGCTCGAGGCGGCCGCGGCCCTGCCGGGCGGCGACGGCATGGTCGCCAATCAGGTCTTCTACAACCTGGAGCGCCGGAGCGCCGAGCGCAAGGTCCTGCCCTGGTGCCGCGAGCACGGCGTCGTGCTGATGGCCTACTCGCCGCTCGCCCAGGGCCGCCTGGAGCGCCGGCCCGCACTCGTCCGCGTGGCGGAGCGCCACGGCGTGAGCCCCGAAGCGATCGCGCTCGCCTGGGTGCTGCGGCTCCCCGACGCGGTGGCGCTCGTGAAGGCCACGAACCCCGACCACGTGCGCACGAACGCCGTCGCGCTCGACCTCGAGCTCACCGCCGAGGATCTCGCCGCGCTGGAGCGTGACTACCCGGCGCCGCGCGGCGACGTGGAGCTCGAGAGTCTGTAGGCCGCATCACGCCCCGTACTTCTTGATGGCGCGGTCGAGCTTCGGGAGCAGCACGAAGAGGAAGCCGGCCACGGCGAGGGTCGCCAGCCCGAGCACCACGAACACGCCGTAGTCGGGATCGAGGCCGCTGATGAAGCCCGAGAGCTTGTTGCCGATCGCCGTGGACAGGAACCAGCCGCCCATCATCAGGCCCACCAGCCGCGCCGGCGAGAGCTTGGTCACGAGCGACAGCCCCATCGGCGAGAGGCAGAGCTCGCCCACGGTGATCACCAGGTAGTAGCTCGCGAGCCAGAGCATCGACACCTTGGCCGCGCCGTTGCCGCCGACGTAGGCGCCCCACGCCATGATGCCCATCGACACGGTGGTGATCACCATGCCCCAGAAGATCTTCCGGGCCGTGGTCACCCCACGCTTTTTCCGCAACCGCCACGCGAAGAACGCCACCACCAGCGGGGTGAGCGCCACCACGAACACCGGGTTGAGCAGCGCGGTGATCATCTCGGCGTTCACGAGCCCGAGGAACTTGCCGGGCGGCGTGCGGGCCGTGGAGGCGCTGCCGTAGACGGTCCGGAAAGCCTGCTCGCTCACGAGCAGCACCGGCATCTCCTCGCCGTCGATGTCCTTGACGAAGAGGCCCCGGTGGAGCGGGGCGGCCGTCTCGGGTTCGATCTTCACCGTGATCTTCTTCTTGCCGTCGTCGCCCGTCTTCTCCTCGACCTGGACCTGCTCGTCCCGGTGCACGCGGCAGACGAGGTCGTTCCGTTCCGTCGGGATCCTCTGCGCGTCCTTCACCTTGTCGAGGAGCCGCACCTCGGGATGGGACTCCTTGAGCGCCGCGAGTGTCCGCTCGTCGATGCGCTTGGCGCCGAAGAGCGCCGCCGTCCGCTCGGGAACCCGCACGAGCATGCGCGGGTCCGGCCGGGGCACGTCGGGGTGCGCGTTCTCGTAGTAGGAGGGCATCGCCTTCTGCTTGTACACCCACAGCGCCTCGGGAATCCACTCGGCCGCGCGCTGGGTGCGCTCCTCCGCGAAACGCGTCATGAGGCCGGCGCTCAGGTGCAGGATCATGAAGAACGTGCCGCCGGCGATGAAGACCGGCATCAGCGCCGCCAGCCCCGGCTTCTCCTCCGGCCCCGCGCGGTGCACCAGCAGCGCGAAGTAGGCGAGGATCGGCAGCATGCCGACGAGGAAGCCGAAGGTGACGGGCTTGATCGTGGCGACGACGAACGGAATCGCGGCCCCGAGGAAGTAGCCGCCCACGCCGCAGACCGCCGCCGGGAGCAGGATCACCGCGCAGATCCGCCCGAAGCTCATCTCGTCACCGCGCGGCGCCGGCTTGCGGTCGGCCGGCGCGAGCTTCTTCCAGTTCGCGACGAGCCAGGCGGTGGCGATCAGGAGCCCCACGCCCGCGGCGCCGAACGCGATGTTGAAGTCCCAGACGTTTCTCAGCGGCGCCGCGAGCAGCGCCGAGAACGACGCCCCGATGTTGATCCCCATGTAGAAGATGTTGAAGCCGGCGTCACGCCGGGGATCTCCCGGCTCGTAGAGGTTGCCGACCATGGCCGAGATGTTCGGCTTGAAGAAGCCGTTGCCGAGGCAGATGCACACCAGCCCGCCATAGAACGTCGGAAAACTCCGCCACGCGAGCAGGAAGTAACCGGCGGCCATCAGCAGCCCGCCGAGAAACACCGCGCGGCGAAAACCGAGGAACCGATCGGCGATCATGCCGCCGAGAAACGGCGTGAAGTAGACGAACGCCATGTAGGTGCCGTAGATCTCGCCGGCCTCGTCCGCCACCAGGCCGAGTCCGCCGCGCTCGGTGTCCGTGATGTAGAGGAAGAGGATGCCGACCATGATGTAGAAGCCGAGCCGCTCCCACATCTCGGTGAAGAAGAGGGTCGGCAGGCCTCGGGGGTGTCTTCGAGTCACGATGCAGTTCCTCCGCGGTTGAAGGACGGAAACCACGCGGGCCGGAAGCCCCCGGCGCGCCGGCCGGCGCGGCGGCGCCGGGCGCCGGGCGCGGGCGAGTCCGGAGGGGCAGCAGGCGGGGGATTGTAGCCCGGCGAGGGCGCACCGGGCAAGGCAAAGCGCCGGTTTCCGCGCGCCGCGCCGCCGCGGGCTCGGCCGGGGCGCCCGTGGGAGCCGGCGAAAAATCGGCCGCGCTCCGGAAGACCGTTGCCGCCGCGCGCGCCGTTCCCGATAATCGCCGGCCGCGTCGCCAGCGCGTCCGGGCCCGACCGTTCCCCGGGCCGCCGCCGCACCGTGCGGGCCGCAAGTGCAGGGAGGATCCATGAGCGACACGCCGTTCAAGCCCTACGTCCCGGCCACCCAGAGCATGGCCGAGCTCACCGTGAAGGCCGTCGTGCTCGGCGTGCTCATGGCGTTCGTGCTGGGCGCCGCCAACGCCTACCTCGGCATGAAGGCGGGGCTGACGGTGGCCGCCACGTTCCCGGCCGCCGTGGTGGCCATGGCCGTGCTGCGCCTCTTCCGCGGCACGATCCTCGAGGAGAACGTCGCGCGCACCACGGCCTCGGTGGGCGAGGCGCTCGTGGCCGGCGCCATCTTCACGATTCCCGCCTTCGTGATCAGCGGCGCGTGGACCGAGCTCCACTACCTCGAGACCTCGATCATCATGATGATCGGCGGCGTGCTGGGCGTGCTGTTCGTGATCGTGCTGCGCCGCACGCTCGTGGTCGAGGCGGAGCTGCCGTTCCCGGAGAGCGTGGCGGCGGCCGAGATCGTCAAGGCCGGCCAGGGCGGCCAGACCGGCGCCGCCTACGTGTTCGGCGCGATGGGGCTGGCGGGCCTGTGGGAGCTCGTCAAGAACCCCAACGGCCTGCAGATCGTGGCCGACTATACCGAGCGGTTCCTCGCCTTCGGCCACTCCTCGGTCGAGATCGTCAAGGAGAAGCTCACCTACGCGTTCTCGGGCGGCATCCTGCTCACGACGCCGGCCGCCTCGCCGGCGCTGCTCGGCGTCGGCTACATCGTGGGACTGCGCGTGTCGGCGGTGCTGTTCAGCGGCGCGGTGATCGGCTGGCTCCTCCTCGTGCCGCTCGCGCAGTTCCTCAATCCTACCCTCGCCCAGGATCTCCTCGTCTCGCAGGCGATCCAGGACCTCGGCACGCGGGTGATCCTCCCGCTGCTCGGCTTCGAGCTGCCCTCCCCGATCCCGGCGATCGCCCCCGATGCGGCCCAGACCGACATCGCGTTCGGCGTGTGGAAGAACCAGATCCGGCCGCTCGCCGTGGGCACCATGATCATCGCCGCCTTTTACACGCTCTTCAACCTGCGCCGCTCGCTCGTGGCCGGCATCACCAGGGCGCTGCGGGATTTCGGCGGCACGAGCGCTGCCGGCGGGACCGACCGCACCGAGCGCGACCTCGATCTCAAGGGCGTGCTGGTGGTCATCGCGCTGCTCGCGATCCCGATGTTCTTCCTCTACAACCACTTCTCCCACTCCACCGTCGCCGCGCTCTCGCTCACCCTGGTGATGCTCGTGCTGGGGTTCCTGTTCGCCGCCGTGGCCGGCTACCTGGTGGGCCTGATCGGCAGCTCCAACAACCCGATCTCCGGGCTGACGCTGAGCACGCTGCTGATCGCCGCGGTGCTCATGGTGCTCTTCGGGGTCACGGGGATCGAAGGCGTGGGCGCGGTGCTGGTGATCGCCGGCGTGATCTGCTGCGCCGCCGGCATCGCCGGCGACATGATGCAGGACTTGAAGGTCGGGCACATCCTGGGCGGCACGCCGTGGCGGATGCAGGTGGGCGAAATCATCGGCGTCATCGCGTCTGCCGCCGTGCTCGCCATCCCGCTCCAGGCGCTCGACCGCGTCTACCACATCGGCAGCCAGGCGCTGCCCGCGCCGCAGGCCGGATTGATGGCGCTCATGGCGCAGGGAATCGTGGGCGGCGAGATGGCGTGGCCGCTCGTGATCGTGGGCATGTGCTTCGCGCTCGGGCTCATCCTGATCCGCGCCCCCTCGCCGATGCTCGTGGCGGTGGGAATGTACCTCCCCTTCTACTCCACGGCGGCCATCTTCGTGGGCGGCGTCCTCAAGTGGATCCTCGAGGTTCAGATGAAGAAGCGCCGCGCCACCGAGGAGGAGAAGACCCGCGCGGGAAACATCGGCGTGCTGCTGTCCTCGGGCTTCATCGCCGGCGAGGCATTGATGGCGGTGGTCCTGGCCTTCCTGGTGATCGGCGGCAGCCTCGCCGGCCTCCCGGAGGACGCGCGCATCCTGCCGCAGATCGCCCAGAGCTTCTGGCTCGGTCTGCCGATCTTCGTCGTCGTGTTCCTGCTGCTGGTGGTGCTGCCGCTCACCAAGCGAAAGTCGGGCGGACTGCCGTCCACGAAGATCGAGTAGCCCGGCGGGGAGAAGCACCTTGGGCCGCAAGGCAAAGCCAGCGCCCGACCTCGGCCGGCGCGTGCCGGCGCAGGCGCAGCGCTGGCGCCTCACCGAGGCGGGCACCGTGGACCTCCTGATCCCGCGCTACGGGCGCTCCTGGATCGGCCGCTGGCTGGGACGGCGGCTGAGGCCCGCCGATATCCAGGTGCGCCTCGACGCGCGCGGCTCGGCGGTCTGGCAGGCGATCGACGGCCGGCGCACCGTGGCCGAGATCGCCGCCGCCGTCGCGCCGGCTTTCGAGGGCGACCGCGAGCACTTCAACCCCCGCCTGGCCCAGTTCCTCGAGATCCTCGCGCGGGACCGCTTCATCCGCTGGGTCGACTGACGGCTCGCGGATCGCGGCCGGAGATTCGGGGTTGCGCCGCCGCCCGGGAGACCCGTATACTGACGCTCCAGGGTCAGGTCGATCGCCGGGAGGAACAGGGTCATGAAGCACGAGTTGTCCTTGACTCGCCTGCGCGTCCTCGTCCTGCTGGCCGCCGGGCTCGTGGCGGCGCCGGTCCGTCCGGCAGGCGCCCAGGAAACGGACGCCGACTTCCAGCGCGGTCTCGCGAAGGTGCAAGCAGCGATGCGCGACGGGAAGTGGCCGCGCGCGCTCGAGGCACTGAGCCAGCTCCTCGAAGCCCATGCCGAGCGCCCGTATGTGGTCGCCCGGCGGGCCGAGATCGTCGAGCTGCACCAGCGCTCGCTCTTCCACTCCCGCACCGAAGCGCCCGACCCGAACGACGTGATATCCGGCGAGGTGCTCGCCTGCAACCTCGCCTCGGGTCAGGTGAAGATCCGCTACACCCGCGCCAACCTGGAGGACTTCGAGAGCTCTCCGCGTCTCCGCCTGCATCCCGCCCGCTTCACCGGTCCCTACACGGTAGACGTCAAGGGCGACGCGTACCCGAAGCTCGGCGACGGGGCGACGCCCTGCATCTGGGTGTGCTGGGATACCGAGGACGGGTTCGGCGTGTCCTTCGGTTTCCCGCAGGAAGGCGACGGCGTCTGGAGGACAGCCCAGTGGCTGCCCGCCCGCATCGTCTCGGTCCGCTCCGAGAAGGTCGTCGCCGAGAAGAGCATCACGCTCGCCCGGCCGGGAAAGCCCTATCGCCTGCGGGTCAAGGTGACGGAGACGATGATCAGTGCCTACTACGACGACCGCCCGCTGCTCAGCACCCGCAAGCCCGCCGGGCTGTTCGGCCACTTCGGTTTCTCGGAGCTGGGCCCCTTCAAGGAGCTCGTGGTGCAGGGCAAGGCCGAGCCGGCCTGGCTCCAGGGCAAGATCGACGAAGTGCTCGCCAAGAAGCGCGAAGCCTTCGTCGCCGCGTACCGTCCCGAGCACCACCTTCCGGCGTGGCTGTTCACGCCGGCGCCGGCACCGAGCGAGCCTGCCGCGAGCCCACCGGTTCTCGCACGCGAGTACCCGGGAGGCCAGCCCACCCCCGGCGAGTACGTCTATCTCGAGCGGGCGGCCGCGCTGCTCGCCAGGGGCGAGATCGAGAAACTCGGGCGTTTTCTCGACGGCTGCGAGGATGGCGAGATCATCGCCGTCCGCCGCGCCTACCTGCGGGCGTGCGCCTTCGCGGAGCTCGAGGAGTGGAGCCGCGCGCTCGAGGCCGCCCGCGAGGTGTGCAAGGCCGATCCCGACTTCGCGCAAGCGCACATCCTCGTCGCCACCGCGACCTGTCGTCTCGGCCGGCCGGCGGAGGCCCTGGAGAGCCTGGCACGCCTGCTCGCGCGACATCCCGGCTCGGAGGAGCTGCACGAGTTCCGCGTCCTTCTGCTGCTGACCGCTGGGCGTACGGCCGAGGCGCGGGATGCCGTCGCCCAGGCGCGCCGCCAGGTTCCGGCGAGCGGCGCGCTCGAGAAGCTGCAGGTGCTCGTCGTCAAGGCCGACAAGGGGCCCGACTGGGCGCAGGTCCACGAGCACAAGTCCGCCCACTACCACGTCTGTTCCGACATCGATCGCGCCGTCTGCACCGAAGCCGCCAACCTCCTCGAGGACGCCTACCGCGCCTACAACGCGCACATCCGGCGGATCAAGCCGGACAACCGCCGCTTCCGGGTGTACCTGTTCTCCGGCCAGGCCGGCTTTCTCCGCCACTGCCGGGACGCGCTCGGCGACGCCCACGTGAACGCGGCGGGCGTGTACAGCCCGGTGCTGAAGCAGCTCCTCATCTGGAACCTGCCGGACCGCGCGACGATGATGCAGACGGTGCGCCACGAGGGCTTCCACCAGTATCTCGACCGCATCCTGAGCGACGCGCCCGTGTGGCTGAACGAGGGGCTCGCGGTCTACTACGAGACGGCGGAGTACGTCAAGGGGCGCTGGGAGACCGGGCTCGTGCGGCGCGAGTTCCTGGAGCTGCTCACCAGGAACCGGGGTCCGCGCCCGGTCCACGAGATCGTGCGCCTCCCCCCTGCCGCCTTCTACCGCCAGGCACCGGTCACGTACGCCGAGGCGTGGGCGCTCGTCCATTTCATGCTCCACGGACCGAAGCCGTATCGATCGGTCCTCGACGAGCTCTTCGCGGAGCTCAGCAACGAGGGCGCGAGCGGCGCCCTGGTCGAGCGCGTGCTCACGCGGCTGGACCTCGACGCGATGGACACGGACTTCCGGCGCTACCTGACGGACCTCGCCCGCGCGCGGTGATCGGCGGCGGCCTGACCTGAGGGCGGACGACCGCCGCGCCCGGGTTGCGCCGCCGGGCGGCAAGCCCGTATACTGGCGCACCGGATCCTGGTCGATCGCCGTGAGGAGCCTCGCCATGAAGCACGGGTTGTCGTTCGTGCGCCGGCGCATCCTCGTGCTGCTGACGGCCGCGCTCGTTGTGGCATCGTCCCGCTCGGCCGCCGGCCAGGAAGGCGAGCCCGAGTTCGTGAACGGCCTCGCGAGCGTGCAGTCCGCGATGCGCGCACGGAACTGGCCCAGCGCGCTCGAAGCGCTCGACAAGCTCCTCGAGGCGCATGCGGAACGGTCCTACGTGCTCGCCCGGCGCGCGGAGATCGTCGAGCTGCACCAGCGCTCGCTCTTTCACTCGCGCACCAACGCCCCCGAGCCCGACGCGGTCGTGTCCGGCAAGGTGCTCTCCTGCAACTTCGCCTCGGGCCACGTGAAGATCCGTTACACGACCGAGAACCTCGCCGACTTCAAGACCGAACGCGAGCTGCGCATCCATCCCGCCCGGTTCGCCGGCGACTACACGGTGGAGGTGAAGGGCGACTGCTATCCGAAGCTCGGCGGCGCCGGCGCGCCCTGCATCTGGGTGTGCCTGGACGGAGAGGACGGCTACGGCGTTTCGTTCGGTTGCCCCAAGCTGGACGACGGCGCGCGGGAGGTCATCCGATGGATGCCCGCCCGGATCGTGTCGGCGCGAGCTCGCAAGGCCATCGCCGAGCGGGAGGTCTCGCTGGCCAGGCCGGGTAAGCCCTTCCGTCTGAACGTCAAGGTCACCGGCACCTGGATCAGCGCGTTCTACGACGAGAAGCCGCTCCTCAGGGTCCGGAAGCCGGCGGGGCTGTTCGGCCACTTCGGTTTCTCGGGCCTGGACTACTTCCGGGAGCTCGTGGTGCAGGGCAAGGCCGAACCGGCCTGGCTCCAGGGCAAGATCGACGCGGCGCTGGCCGACGAGCGCAGGGCCTTCGCGGGGACCTACCGGCCCGAGAACTACCTCCCGACATGGCTCTTCGAGCCGCCGAGAGATGGCGCCGCCGTCGCGCCGGCCTCTCCCGCGCGGGACTACCCGGGAGACGAGCCCACCGCCGGCGAGCGGATCTACCTCGAACGGGCGGCCACCCTGCTCGAGCGGGGCGAGCTCGACAAGCTCGAGCGTTTTCTCCAGGGATCCGGGGAGGGCGCGATTGCCGCCGTCCGCCGCGCCTTCTTGCTGGCCTGCTGCTTCGCGAAGCTCGAGGAGTGGAACGAAGCGCTCGAGGCCGCCCGCACGGTGTGCCAGGCGGATCCCGACTTCGCACCCGCGCAGGCCCTCGTCGCCACCGCGACCTATCACCTCGGCCGGCACGCGGAAGCCCTCGAGACCGTGGCGGGCCTGCTCGCGCGACACCCCGGCTCGGAGGATCTGCACGAGACCCGCATCCTCCTGCTGCTCCGGGAAGGGCGCGTCGCCGAGGCGCTGGAGGCCGCGGTCGAGGCCCGGAGACAGGTGCCGGCGAGCGCGGAGATCGAGAAGCTGCACGCGGTCGTCGTCAAGGCCGACAAGGGGCCCGACTGGCCGCAGCGCCACGTGCACAAGTCCGCCCACTACCTCGTCTGTTCCGACATCGATCGCGCCGTCTGCGCCGAGGCCGCCAAGGTGCTGGAGGACGCCTACCGCGCCTACAACGCGCACATCCGCCGCATCCAGCCGGATGACCGACGCTTCCGGGTGTACCTCTTCTCCGGCCAGGCCGGGTTTCTCGCGCACTGCCGGGATGCGCTCGGCAGCGCGCCGGTGAACGCGGCGGGCGTCTACAGCCCCGTGCTGAAGCAGCTCCTGATCTGGAACCTGCCCGACCGCGCGTCCATGATGCGCACGGTGCGCCACGAAGGCTTCCACCAGTATCTCGACCGTATCCTGAACGATCCGCCCGTGTGGCTGAACGAGGGGCTCGCGGTCTACTACGAGACGGCGACGCATGTCGTCGGCCGCTGGAAGACCGGTGAGGTGCGCCACGACCTCCTCAAGCGGCTGGACGGCGCACTCCGTTCGCACCCGATCAAGGAGATCGTGCGCCTGTCGCCGGCGGCGTTCTACCGCCGCGCGCCGGCGACCTACGCCGAGGCGTGGGCGCTCGTGCACTTTCTGCTGCACCCGCCGAAGCCGTACCGCTCGGTCTTCGACGAGCTCTTCGCGGAGCTCAGCAAGGAGGGCGCAACCGCCGCCGCGGTCGACCGCATGCTCGCCAAGGTGGACCTCGATGCCATGGACGCCGCCTTCCGCCTCTACCTGAAGGACCTCGCCCGGGAGCGGTGACCGGGGCGGCTTGACCTGAGGGCAGACGACCGCCGCGCCCGGAACCGCCCCGGAGGGACCTCGCACTGACCTACGCGCTCGCTCTGTGGGCGGTCCCGGAAGAGCGCGTTGCCGGTCGGTAGTTATCCGCCGTTCCGTTCGGTACAATGGGGAGCAGTCCTGGTCCTCGAACGGGGATCCCTGAAGGAAACACGACTCTTGCAGGCTGGAAGCAGCAAGTGTTCCGAGGACGTCAGGCAGGAAGGAGCGGTATGGCGCATCGATTGACGGCCATCATCGAGCGTGAAGGCGACGGCTACGTTGCGCTCTGTCCGGCACTCGACATCGCCAGCCAGGGCGATTCGATCGAGCAGGCGCGAGACAACCTGCGGGAGGCCCTGGAGCTGTTCTTCGAGACCGCCTCGCAGGAGGAAGTCGGCCGACGACTCTCGGGCGAGGTCTTCGTGACCCAGCTGGAGGTCTCGGGTGGCTAGACTCCGGCGGATGTCCGGCTCCGAGGTGTGCTCGATCCTGAGTCGCCACGGCTTCCAGGAAGTCCGGCGGCGCGGAAGCCACATTGTCATGCAGCGCCGGGAATCCGGCAGGACCACCACGATCCCGGTACCCGACCACAAGGAACTGCGGCTCGGCACGCTGCGCTCGATCCTCCGGCAGTCAGGCTTGCCGCGAAGCGAGTTCGAGGCGTGATAGGACTGCTTGCCAGCCGTTGAGACGGTACAGAAGTGGCCCACGATGCGGCGCCACTCCGCACGATACGCCGAACCGCGAGTCTCTCTGCGCACCTCAACCCCAGTCGGGCCCGGGTCTGGAATCCCGGATTGTCGGACGCCCCGGCGGGGCGCGCAGAGCAACTCCCGCGCAGAGCAACCCCGGTCAGCCCCGGCGCGCATCAACCCCGGTCGACCCGGACGCCCCCGGCGCGCATCAACCCCGGTCGGCCCGGACGCCCCCTGCGCGCCCAGCAACCCCGGTCGACCCGGGCGGGTCGGTCCGGGCGCAGGAGCAACCCCGGTGCATCTCCGCGCGAATCAACCCCGGACCGCAGCAACCTCGGTCGGTGTCCGCCGGGGCAGGGGCAACCGCAACCCCGGTCGGCCCCCGCACGGACGCCGAGCAACCCCGGTCCGGAGCAACCCCGGTCGGCCCCCGCAAAGCAACCCCGGTCCGGAGCAACCCCGGTCGGCCCCCGCACGGACGCCAAGCAACCCCGGTCAGCCCCGGCGCCCAGCAACCTCGGTCCGCCTGGGACGGAGCAACCTCGGTCGGCCGCCGCGGCGCAGGAGCAACCCAGGTGCATCTCAACCCCACCGCGTCAGCAGCGGCTCAGACGACCTCGATCGTGGACGGCGGCTTGGTGGCGATGTTGTAGGTGACGCTCACGACGCCCGGCACCTCGGCGGTGATGCGATCGGCGAGGCGGCGGAGCGTCGGGAACGGCAGCGCGGTCGGCGTCGCCTCACGGGCGTCCACGCTGTCCCAGCAGCGCACCTCGATCTGGCGGCCGAACTCGCGCCGGCCGTCGCGCATGCCGGTGACGCGGTCCTCGTGCAAGACGGCGAGATACTGGAAGGCCTCGACGCCCGCGAGCTCCTCCTCGACGATCGTGGTGGCCTGGCGCACGAGCGCGATCCGCTCGCGCGTCACCTCGCCGACCACGCGGGCCGCGAGCGCCGGCCCCGGAAACGGCGGCCGGTTCCAGACCGACTCGGGGAGCCCGAGCGCTCTTGCGACCTTCCGCACGCCATCCTTCCGGAGCTGGATCAGCGGCTCGAGGATCTTGTAGCCGAACGCCGTCTCGGGATCGATGCCGAGCTGCGCGAAGACGTTGTGCTGGCGCTTGATGCCGGCGACGGTCTCGTCCACGTCGGTCAGAATCGTGCCCTGGAGGAGGTGGCGCGCCCCGCTCTCGCGGACGATCCGCCCGAAGACCCGCTGGTAGAAGGTCTGGGTGACGGCCTCGCGCTTGTGCTCGGGATCGGTCACGCCCCTGAATGCGGCGAAGAACTCCTCCTGGGCATCCACGATCTCGACGGCGACACCCATCGGCTTGAAGATCCCGGCCACCCGGGCGGCCTCGCCCTCGCGCATGATGCCGTTCTCGACGAAGACCGTGCGGAGCCTCTCGCCCAGCGCGCGGTGCCCGAGCATCGTCACGGTGGCGGAGTCCACCCCGCCGGAGAGCGCATTGATGGCGCGGCCGTCGCCGACCTCGCGCCGGATCGCCTCCACTTGCTCGGCGAGGAAGGCCTCGGGATCGAGCGTCGCCGCCGGGATCTCTCGAATCGTCATGCAATCTTCCTTTCGGAGGTCAAACGATCAGGCTGCTGCCCACCCACGCGGGGGGAGCGACGTCAGTTGAGCACGAATCCGTGCGTGTTCCCCACGGTGGCGATGCCGCCGGGCGCCTTCGGGTCGATCACGACGCCGCTCACGAAGATCGGGATGCCGAGCTTCGGCGGCAGGCTCGCGGGGAGGACGACCGCCGCGCTGGCGTTGCCGGCCGCATCCAGCATCCCGGTGAAGCCCTGGAAGATGTGCGGTGCCTGGTTCCGCGCGGTGAGCAGGAACAGGTCGTCCATCATGAGGTCGAGGTACTCGCCGTTCGGCATCCTCAGCCCGCTCGTGTAGGCGAAGGAGGCGGCGAGCTGGTAGGGCCGGCCCGCGTCGGAGGGCTTGCGGCTCGAGAACCGTACCGTCATCTTCGTGCCGGGCTGGCCGCTGCCCTGGCACAGCACGTGGCGCGAGCCGTACTCGGTAATACCGGCCGCGGCCCAGAACTGCCGCAGCAGCGTCGAGCTGTAGATGTACTGCGTGATGAAGACGCCCTGCAGATCCATCTTGTAGATCGAGCAGACGTAGTTGTCGGCCAGCGTCGGAATGGGCTGGGTCTGCCAGTCGTAGGTCAAGATGTAGGCGAGGTTCTGCTTGTCGATGTAGATGCCGTTGGCGCGGTACATCGACGTCACGGTGGCCGGGAAGTTCAGCGTCTGCAGCACGCCCTGCTTGGTCGTGCGCATGTACTCGGCGCCGCCGCCGGCCGCGTTCGTGCCGAAGCCGGTGGTGATGTAGTCGCCGGTCATGCGGTCGACCTCGATCGACGAGACGTAGGCCGGCCCGCCATTGCCGGCCGCGATGGTGGAGACGATGCCGCTCCGGTTCGCGCCGACGAGGAAGGGGTTCGCGCTGGTACTGGCGTTGAACAGGGCGAGCACGTATTCCGGCCCCGCGGGGGCGCGATCCACGGCGAGGGCGTTGATCTGACCGGTTGCCGAGGGCACCGCGTAGAGGGTGGAGTAGGCGAGCGTGAGCTCATCGAAGGCCCACACGGTGTAGCCGCCGGCGAGGATCCAGGTGCCGTCGTAGTCGAGATCGAACGCATTGATGTAGTCGAGCGAGTTCGTCGGGTTGGGGTCCGCCACCAGCGTCTTCAGGATGTGGCCGGCCGAGCTCACGCTGTGGAAGTAGACACCCTTGCCGTTGGTGGTCGGGCTCGTGCCCTGCGGCAACGAGGCGACCATGAAGTTCGTGTTGTCGGAAGCCATCTCGATCCAGTTCGGCCCCATGGCGAGGGTACCCGCCATGGTGAAGGAGGGCGCGATCGTGTAAACCTTGCCGGTCGTTGGATCCAGCGACACGATCGAGCCCGGCCCGTAGGAGTTCGGCACGGTCGGGTCGCGGAACTGGCCGATGACGAGGTCGCCGTCGTTCACCTGCGCCGGGAGGTGCGCGGCAAGAACGGCAGCACACAGCACAACAATGGCGGTGGCTTTCATGGCACTGCTCTCCATCGGGGCGGGGATGCCGGCAGCTGCCGCTGTCGCGCACGGCCCGCCGGGACGACCGGTCGGACCCGGGAGCGAACGCGCGCGATCCAGGCCCAGATCGGTCTTGATCTACTAGATACCCGAACATGCCGGGAACCACAAGAGCCCGGCCGGCGGCATGACCGGCCGGTCAGCGGCCCGCCGCAGTCGCGATGCGTTGACGGGCCGTGGGCATGGCGCTACCTTCCAGTATCGATCGCACCGGACCGAAAGAGACAGATCGCCGATGGGCCGAATCGCCGCCATCCTCGCCCTGGGTTTCGCACTGCTCACGCCCGCGGTGCGCGCCCAGCGGGAGCCGAAGGGGCGGTTCACCGACTATCCCGTGAAACCCTACTGCACGGAGTGCCTCAAGCGAAAGATGCTCGGCGCCGAGGAGAAGGAGCGGCCGATCCGGCTGATGCAGTTCGACGGCAAGGACGTGCTCGACTTCATCGGGTCGCGCCACCTGATCTTGATCGAGACCGAGGACTTCAAGCTGGTGAGCACCGTGCCCGGCGACCGCTTCGCGCCGGGCACCTCGCCGCGCCTCGCGCTCGAGCTCCCGATGCTGCGCGAGCGCTTCCCGCAGATCGGCGGGAGCAAGCTCCCCAAGCTCGACCGCCACCAGATCGCCCACCTGTTCGCGCTCCACATGCACCGCGTGAAGCTCGAGTTCTGGGAGCTCTTCGAGACGCGGGCGAGTTCCTACAGCGGCATCATGAACCGCAAGAACAAGCACGAGATCTACCTCTTCGGGAGCCAGCGCGAGTACGACCGGTTCACGGACCGGTTCACCGGGCTCCAGGCGCGGGCCGGCCAGGAGATCATCCTGCACCAGGACGACGCCGTCGGCTTCGTGCGCCCGCCGCCGCCGAGCCCGGGGCTCGACACCTGGAACAACACGATCATCCACATGTGGGTGCATCTGCTGCTGGAGTGCCAGGTGCGCAATGCCTACAACCGCCCGGCGTGGCTGGACGCGGGATTCGCGCACTGGTGGGAGCGGCGCGAGTCCGACGCGATCAACACCTTCTGCTTCAGCGAGAGCCGCGAGGTCGGAAACTTCGGCAGCGGCGACTGGCGGCCGCGGGTGCGCCGCCTGGTGGAGAGCGGCAAGGCCCCCGACTTCGCGAACTTTGCCGACGTGACCGAGATCTCCTCGATCGGGAACCTCGAGCACGGGCTCGCCTTCAGCATGGTGGACTACATCCTGGAGCACAAGAAGAAGGAGCTCCGCGACTACGTGGGCCGGCTCGGCGCCGCCGAGCGGATCGACCAGAGCGCGGTCTTTCGCGCCGCCTTCAAGATGAGCATCCCCGCCTTCGACGAGGAGTGGCGCGAGTGGGTGAGGAAGACCTACTCGCTGCGGTAGCCGCCGGCGTTCGGGCACCGCCGGTCGCCGACCGTCGCGCCTGCGATTCCCCGGGGTCAGCGCCCGCGCTACGCGAGCGGCTCGCCGTCGGCGGTGATGTCGCGGTCGACGGCCGCGAGGCCGCGCGCGAGCGTCCCGGTCGCCGCCCGCCGCACGAGCCCGAGGCTGCTCTGGAGCAGCTCGGCCAGCACCTCGTCGATCACCTCGGTGGGCACGCCGTAGAAGAGGAAGTTCACTGGCGTCATCTTCGCGAGGAAGACGACGTCGCGCGGCCGCCGCCCGGGCGCGCCCGCGATCTCGAAGCGGTAGCGGTGCCCGTAGAGCCGGCCGGTGATCGGGTCCTTCACCTCCCGCGGCGTGATCGTCACCGGACGGCCGCCGAGCTCGGGCGCCGGCTCGCGGAGCCGCGCGTCCACCCACGCCGCCAGATCGCGGAACTCCTCGGTCTTGGTGGACCCGCTGGCGAGCACGAGCTCGGCCGGCCCGGCGCCGCAGAGCCACGCCTCGAGGTCCGCGCCCTGGAGCACGCTCTCGCCCGTCACGCCGAGGACGAGATCCGCGCCGAGCCGCCACGCGTCCGGGAGCCCCGCCCAGGTCGTGCTCTCCGCGCCCGACGTCGCCGGCGCGCCGTCCACCCGGAGGTCCACGCCCGCGAGCTGCGCTGCCGGTTCGTTCAGCCGCTCGCCAAGCCCGCGGACCAGGTGGCCGCCGATCGCGCCGCGCGACCCCAATACGACGCAGCGCCGGCGGCTCAGGATGCGGCCCGTCGCGTGGAGCACGTTCTCGACCGCGTTCAGCAGGGTCACGGCCACCTCGCGCGCCTCGACGTCGATCTTCAAGCGCGACACGGCGATGCTGAACGCCGGGAACGCCAGCCCGCCGCACTCCCGCGCCACCGCCTCGAGCCGGTTCATGCCGTTGCGCGTGTGCTCCACCGAGCCGAGGAGCCGCCCCGCGAGCGCGTCGGCGAGCCGCCGCTCGTCCGCCGCGCCGCCTGCCGCCGGTGGCAGGAACTCCGCAACGCGCCGGCCCTCGAGGCACGCCCGGTTCAGCGCCGGCGCGAGGTAGCCGCCGTCCTCCACGATCAGACAGCGTCCGCCGCTCCGCTCCGCCCGGCTGACCAGCCGCAGGAACTCCGCCGCCGCCACCGTCTGCATCGCCTCGAAGAACCGCCGCCGCCCTCCGGCCAGGCGCGCCGTGAGCTCGGCCCGCTCCGCGAGCGCGGAATACTGCGTCGAGAGCCGGTAGCGTCCCTCGACGCTCTCCTCGTCGGGCACGTTCACGAGCGCCAGGCACCGAAACTCGTCGGGCGGAAGATCCAGCAGCGGGCCGAGGTAGCCCGCCGGCGCCTCGCCGGCGTAGGCCACGAACAGCGTGGTGAGATCGCGGCAGCCGAGCCGCCGCAGCGCAGCGATCAGGCCCAGCACCTCGGCAGTGATGTGGTGCACCAGAAAGACGTGCACGCCGGCGAGCGCGCCGGCCGGCGCGGCGCCGACGACCTGTCGGGTCCGGGGCATGCGGTCGAGGAACGCCTCGAGGTCCAGCCGCTCGCGCGGCGCGCCGAGGCTGAGCTGCAGCACGCGTCCGAGCTGCGACTCGTCCAGGTAGATGGCCACGTCGTCGCAGACGATGCGCACCACCTCGCGGCGGTTGAGCAGGCTGCGGATGTCGCGGTCCTCCAGCGCGAGCAGCACGCGCTTCAAGACGTGGCTCAGCTCCGCGGGGTCGCTGTCGAGGATGCGGTCGACGAAGGCGTCGTTCCAGGTGAGGCCCACCGTCTCGTAGGTGCCGAGCCCGGCCTTGCCGAACTGCCGGAAGAGGTGGCTGTGCGGGGTCCGCCGCTCGACGAACGCGCGCCGGCCGCGCTCCGCCTCGCGGCGGAGCCCCTCGGCCCAGGTCTCGGCGATCCGCGTGGAGCCGGCGATGAACGTGCGGTTCTCCAGCCCCTCGACGGCGACGTGCGGAATCGCAACGAGCGCCAGTCGCGGGCGCGCGGCGTCCTCGAGCGTGATGCGCAGGTAGCCGCGGCCGTCGTCCCGGCCCGACGCGACCCGCTCGAGCACGAACCTCGCGCTCCCCCGCTCGCCCGCCGCCGCCGCGCCTTCCGGCGCCCCGAAGGTGAAGACCAGCGCGCGCGAGGCGTCGGCGCCCGGCGGCGGGAAGAGCGCGCGCCGGTAGCGGTTGCGCTGCAGCGTGCCGAACACCGCCCGCAGGCGGTCCTGGAACTGCTCCGGGTCGCGCACGAGGCGGGTCGCGAGCTCGCGTTCGGCGGTCACCTTGACCAGGGTCACCCCGAGCTCGTGCAGGAGCTCGGGGTTCTCGCGCGGGCGGATGGCGCGCTCGACGTTGATGTCGACCCGGTCGCTCCGCGCCTGGTCGATGATCATGTCGCCGAGCGCGCGCGACAGCACCGACAGCCCATGAAAGATCGGCAGCGCGGTGAGATCGAGCGTCCAGATCGCCCCGTGGTGCTCGGCGGTGGGGCCGAGCGAGGTCTTGAGCGCCCCGCCCCCCGGCGTGGGGTCCGGCGCACTCACGGCCGCGCCTCCTGTTCCACCACCGCCTTGATGCACTCCGGGGAGGCGGCCATCGCGAACGCTTCCTGGAGCCGGTCCGGCGGAAACCGGTGGGTGATCAGCCGCTCGCTCACCCGCACGAGCTCCGGGTCGGCCGCCATCAGCTCGAGCGCTGCCCGGAAATCGCCGCAGCGCGAAGTGGTGAGCGCGAGGCCGCGCTCCGCCACGGCCCGGACCAGCGGCGAGTCCGCCGCCGCGCCCGGCCGCAACCGCACGAGGATCCTGCCCCGCGGCCGCACGAGCGACACCTCGCGATCGGCCCGCGGCCGGATCGCCCGATCGATTCCCGCCGCGCTGTCGACGACCGCCACGTCCGCGCGGGCAAGGCCGCCGGCCGCCGCCGCGCCGGACTCGAGCGCCTCGAGCAGCGCCGCCGGCTCGCCGCGGAGCATGCGCGCGACCGCCAGTCCGGCGGGCGGCGGATCCTCGGCGAGCCAGGCCACCGTCCGGCCCGCCACGTCCGCCGGCCGGAATCCGCCGATCCCGAGCTCGTCCACCACCAGCTCCGTCAGGTGATCGATCCCGGCGGATGGCCGGCCATGGGTCGATTTGACGTGCACCTCGCGGCGCGCGAGCCGCAGCGCGAGCGTAAGCGCATCGGGGTTTCCGGAGGTGTCGATCACCACGTCGGCGAACCCGTCCGGAAGCTCCGCGCCCGCACCCTCCACCCGGTATCCAGTGTCGGCGCCGAACTCGGTCGCCCGGTCTAGCAGCGCCTCGCGGCGCGCGAGCGCCACGATCTCGACGTCGAGATCGTGGCGGCGGCGGTAGGCCCGGAGCGCCGCCACCCCGAGCAGGCCGAGCCGTCTCGGCCCGAGCACCGCCACGCGATCGCCGGCACGCGGCGCCACGGTCATCACCGCGTGCAGCGCCGCCGCCAGCGGCTCCACGAGCACGGCCGCCGCGTCCGGGATCGCGTCCGGCACCGCGAGCACCGCGTTCACCGGGGCGAGCACATGCGGGCCGAAGCCGCCCGGGAGGTCGTGAATCCCGAGCACGCGCCGGTCCGGGCAGTGGTTCGAAAGACCGGCGCGGCAGAACGGGCAGCCGGGCTCGAGGCCGCGGGCCGCGCACGAGGCGTTGATCTCCACGACGTGGCGCGCGCCCGCCTCGTCCAGCGCCAGCACCTCGTGGCCGATCACCTGCGGGAGCGGAAAGGGCAGGTGGCGGCGCGCCAGATCCGTCGCGCAGATCCCGCAAGAGACCGTGTCGAGCCGCCGGTAGCCCGGGCCGAGCTCGACGTGACGACGCCCCTCGCGCCACACCGTCCAGCCCTGCCCCGCGGAGCCCTCGAGCGCATAGGCAGCGATCCCGAAGGAGCCGTCCGCGCGATACTCCGGCGCGGTGAAACGAACCGCCATGACGGACTCCCGAAAACGCCCCAGGGGCGTTTTTTCCAGTTACCCCCCCCGATCTGAAAAAAACGCCCCAGGGGCGTTTTTTTCAGATAGGGCGAGGACGCGGTCCGCGAGCGCGTCCATGTCGGCCCGGGGCCAGACCACCACTGGCAGCTCGACCGCGTCGTCGGTGATCAGCGCCACGATGTCGCGGCGCGACGCGATCAGCGGTTCCGTCCCGGTGGCCGCCCGCCAGACCTCGACCTTGGTCCCGGGGCCCTCGTGATCGCCTTCGACCAGCACGACGTGGCAGCCCGCAAACAGCGGCGCAAGCCGCTCGTAGGGATCCTCCCCCTTCGCGCGCGCCGCGAACAGGCCGATCGCCTCCGACGTGACCACGGCCGTCGGCTCGGCGCCGGCCCGTCGATAGCGCGACGTTTCCTTTCCCGGCGTGTCGAGCTCGTGGACGTGGCCGGTGTGCTTGATCGCCCCCACCCGGACGCCACGCCGCGCAAGCGCCGCCGCCAGCGCCTCGACCAGCGTGGTCTTGCCGGTGTTCTTCCTGCCGACGATGTGGATCCGGTGCATGAGATGCTCGCGGGGGTCACCCCCGGCCGCCCTCCGCTCAGACCTCCCGCTCGTGTCGCTTCGTCGCGCCGGGCTCGCCCTTGCTCCCGTCCTCGGCCTTGTCCTCGGCCTTGTCCTTTGGCTTGTCCTTCTCCGGCTCCCGGCTCCCGTCCGTCCCCGGCTTATCTTCCTTCTCGCGCGTCGCGGGCGAACGGATGTCCCAGGCGCGCAGCCACTCCTCGCACGCCTTCTCCAGCCCCAGCTCCACGCGCAGGCGCCGCTCGAGATCGGGCATGTGCCCGCCGCCGTAGAAGACCGCGAGCTTCTTCTTGCCCGCACCGATTCTCTCGGCGAGCACGCGCATGACCACCTTGTTCCGCCCCTCCAGCAGCACGGTGCCGTCCTTGCCGCCCAGCTCGCCCAGCAGCGCGTCGGCCCGCTCCATCTCGCGCGCGAACAGGTACTTCAACGCCCGGGCGCTGTCCGGCGCGACCAGCGCCCCGAGAATCTCGTGCAGCCCGAGCGACTTCTGCTTGCCGCTCATCTCCGCCCGCCACTGCTTCATGGCCGACCGGAACAGGAGCTTCAGAAGGCTTTCGCCGCGCTGCGCCTGCTCCGCGCGGAAGGTGGCCGCATCCATGTCGGCGTGCACGAAGTTCGGCTTGGAGTAGTCCACGACGTCGAGCTGGAAGTCGAGCGCCAGCACGTTCTTCATCGTGCGCTGCAGGAAGCTGATGGCGCCACCGGCACGCCGGGTCGGATCGGCGTCGGTGGGCTTGACCATCTCGTAGAGCACGGCGTCGTAGCGCTCGAAGCGCCGGTTGAGCTCGCGGTAGTAGGCGGCGTCGGCGATGTGGACGGCGGCGACGAGATCGACCTCCACGCCGTCGGCGTTGCGGTAGCGGACCACGGCCGTCTCGAGCACCCCCTCCCGCTCGCCGGTCGCGCGGAAGCGGATGAACGGCGTGGCGGCACTGGCTTTGTCCGCCTCCTGGGCCACGGAGCCGAGCGCTGCCGCGAGCAGCCACAGTCCGCTCAGGATCACTCGATTCTTCATACCGCCGTCCTTTCGCACGGGAAGTATAGGCCGCCCGGCCGCAGCCGATCTTCCCCTCCCTTGTTATCGGCATGCGGCCCGCGGCCCGCCGCAGCCCCGCGGAAACCACCGCGCGCCACGCGCCTACTTCTCCGGGCCCGCGATGGTCTCGCGCTCCCGGCGCGGCCGGACCACCGCCCAGCCGTGGCAGGCCCGGCCGGAGGCGTCCGGAAAGACGCCCTCCGCGTCGCCGTCGAAGTGCAGCAGCAGGTGCGTGGCCTCGTCGGGACTGAAGCGAAGGGCAGGCTTGAATGCGCCGGTGTAGCGCACCACCCTCGACAGCCGGACCTCGTCGATCGCGCCGCGAAAGAAGCTCGTGGGCGCGCCGCGAGCGTCCGGATCCGCGCCCACGTAGAGCGGCACGTGCGCGTTCGCGATCGGCCCCTCGCCCACCGCCTCGTCCTCGAGCTCGCCGCTGACAAACAGCCGGCAGGTCCGGCCGTCGTAGGTCATGGCCAGGTGATGCCAGCGGCTCCAGTCCCGCTCGCGATCCCGCCGCGCCTCCGCGCGCACGTAGCCCCGTCCCCCCTTGCCGTCCGCACCGAGGCGCTCGACGTAGCACAGGGCCGTCGGCCGCGGCGTCCAGAACAGCCCGAAGTTGGCGGACTCGGTCCGCGTCACAAGTCCGACCCGGCCGCTCGGCGCGGCGGCGCGCACCCAGCACTCGAGCGTCAGCGGCGGCGGGATCTCCGGCAGATCCACCCGCACCGCACTCGCGCCGTCGAGCACCAGCACCTTGTTGTCCGCCGGCGCAGCGGCGGAGACGGCGACGAGGCCGTGCAGATCCACGGGCACGGCGCGGCGGACCTCGATGGGCTGCACGAGGCCGCTCTGCAGCGGGTACTTCAGGCGCGCCTCCACGGTCAGCACCGGCTTGCGCCCGTCGAACGCGGGCGCGCGCGCCGTCACCGGGAAACTCGCGCGCGCGCCCGGCGCGAGCGTGGCGCGGAGCGCCGGCGCCTCCACTTTCCAGCCCGCGCCGTGGCCGATCTGGCCCTCGAGCTCCACCGGCCGTCCGGCCGTGTTCGTGACCGCCACCCGGAACGTGGCGCCGTGCGGCCGATCGACCGCCATGCCGGCCCGCCCCTCCACCTCGAGCCAGCCCCCGCGGGCGAGCGCGACCATCTCGTCCAGCTCGGCGCCGAGCACCATGTCGCCGCCCCGCACCGCGCCCACCGGCACCACCGCCACCGCGATCCGGTCCGGCCAGACCCGCACGTGGTTGATGTGGTGAATGGAAGCACTCTCGCGAAAGGCGCCAAGGCTCGCCCCGGTCGTCGCCAGCGTGTAGTAGTGGATCCCGTCCCGGACCCCGTCGTCCCGGTAGGTGTGGATATGGCCGGCGAAAACCGCCTTCACCCGCCCGTCCTGCTTCAACATCTCGTGCACCCGCGGCCAGTTGCACCCGCGGTAACCGGCCGTCCAGCGCGGATGGTGGAGGAAGCAGAGCACCACCCGGGCGCGCGTCGCCGCAAGGTCCTTGTGCAGCCAGGCCATCTGCGCCTTGCTCATGTTCTGGTCGGCCCCCGGATCGGCGAAGCTCAGGTTCTCGTCCGAGAACAGCGCCACGAGGTGGGCGAAGCGGTAGTCGAACGAGTAGTAGAGCGGGCCGAAGTGCTTCTTGTAGCTCGCCAGGTTGCCGCCGGCCGCCCCGCGGTAGCCGTAGACGTCGTGGTTGCCGACCACCGGATACCAGGGCATGGCGAGGCTGTTCATGACCGCCTTGTAGGCCTGCATCTGCGCCACCCAGTCGTCGGCGCGGTTGTAGCCGTTGACCATGTCGCCGACGTTGATCACGAAGTCGGGGGCGAGGCGGTTCACCATCCGCACCGCCTCCGCGAGGATCTCGAGCCCGCTGTCGGCACCGTGCGTGCGGTCGCCGAAGATCGCCATGCGGAAACTCTCGACCTCCGGCGGCGCCGCCAGGCGCTGGTCCGAGTCGGTGCCGGCATGAACCGGCCGGCGTGCTTCCTGGGCGGCAAGAACGCTCGCCGCCGCGAGCGAGAGGACGAGCGCGCCGAGCTTCCCGCGTGCCATGGTCGGAGGTCTCCCGAGAGTGCGAGACGGCCGGTTCGATCCCGGCCCGAAAAGGTCGCAGGCGCTCCGGAACCGCCCGCGGTCCGCGGCGCCCATCATAGCGCGGGCTACGCCCGCAGCCCACAGCGATCAGCTGTCAGCTCCTGGAAAAGAGAAGAAGAGGAAGCGGCCGGCGGCAACCTGCCAATCCGCGCGGGACGCGCCGACGCCGGCCCGCACCGGCGCGTGGCGCCGGCCCCTTGACCCGCCGTGGTCGGGCCTCTACTCTGACCGCCGGTCCGCGCCGCTGCGGGGAGGGCGCATGAACTACCGCATCATGGTTCACAGCCTGGGCAGCCTGCTGGTGCTGCTCGGCGTGCTGATGGCCACCGCCGCGGTGCCGTCGATCGGGTTCGAGGACGGCGCGCTGCTCGCCGTGGTGGGCGCCGCGGCCGCCACGATGGCCGCGGGCATCGTGGCTCGCCGCCTCAGCGCCCCGGCCCCGGGCGATTTCAGCTTCCGCGAGGGCTTCGCGATCGCCGCGCTGGGCTGGACGGTGGCCGGACTCTTCGGCGCGCTCCCCTATCTCTTCTCGGGCGCCATTCCCGGCGTCATCCACGCCTGCTTCGAGTCCGTCTCGGGTTTCACCACGACCGGCGCCACCATTCTCGCCGACATCGAGCGCCTCCCTCCGAGCCTGCTCTACTGGCGCTCGCTCACCCAGTGGCTGGGCGGAATGGGCATCCTCGTGCTCGTGGTCGCCATCCTGCCGCTCCTCGGCGTGGGCGGCATGCAGCTCTTTCGCGCCGAGGTGCCCGGCCCGGTGAAGGACCGGCTGTTGCCCCGGATCCAGGACACCGCGAAGCTCCTGTGGGGCGTCTACATCCTGCTGACCGCGGCCGCCGCGGCGACGCTCGCCCTCCTCGGCATGCCCGCCTTCGAGGCGATCTGCCATGCGCTGACCTGCCTGTCCACCGGCGGTTTCTCGCCGAAGAACGCGAGCCTCGGCCACTACCGCAGCGCCGTGCAGTGGGTGGTCGTCGTGTTCATGTTCCTCGGGGGCGTGAACTTCTCGCTCCACTACTTCGCGCTCCGCGGCCGCGCCGTCCGCTACCTCCGGAGCGAGGAGTTCCTCTTCTACGTGCTGGTCCTCGTCGTGGCGGCCGGTGTCATCGCAATCTGCAACAGCGGCGCGCGCGACCTCGGGCTCGCCGATCAGCTGCGCCACGCCGTCTTCCAGTCCGTCTCCATCTGCACCACGACCGGCTACGGCACGGACGACTTCGAGCTCTGGCCCACCGGGAGCCAGGTGGTGTTGCTCACGTTGATGTTCATCGGCGGCTGCTCCGGCTCGACCGCCGGCGGCTTCAAGTGCGTGCGCGTGCTCCTGCTCATCAAGCACGCCTACGTCCAGCTCTTCCGCCTCGTGCACCCCCATGCGGTGCGCCACGTGAAGGTCGACTACAAGCTCGTGCCCCAGGAAGTGATGCAGAGCATCCTCGGGCTCTTCGCGCTCTACGCCATGGCGATGTTCACGGCGACCCTGATCCTGGCCGCGCAGGGGCTGGACCTCGTGACCGCGGCATCCTCGGTGATCACCTGCCTGAGCAACGTCGGCCCCGGCCTCGGCGACGTCGGCCCCG